>DAOPRQ010000172.1:0-1553 GCA_035349055.1 Propionicimonas sp. | reverse complement strand
TCCGCGGTCAGGTAGCCCTGACCGGCCTGAATGGGAGTGGTCGTCGGCACGAACTCGCTCAACAGCGCGTAGTAGTCGGCCGCCCTTCGCTCGAAATCGACCCACGGATCGGCCGGACGAGCACCGCTCAGCCGCCGGATTTCGTCCGCCCGCTCACCGACGCCACGCTGTTCGGCCACGGCCAGCCCTTGCCGCAAGCGCTCGACCGAAGCCAGCGCCAGCGGACGCCGCGAAGCGCCGGTGAACAGCCAGCGCACCGGGTTCGCAGCCGGCTTTGCGGCCTCGATCTCGCCAGGCAGCCAGCGCAGCAGCTCACCCAGATCGTCACGCACCCCGGACGCAGCCGCGCGCAGCTCGTCGTGCCTGGCCAGTGCCCGCAACAGGGCGGTGGCCTCACGGTTCGCCGGGTCGAACTCGATTCGGAAGCGGACATCCTCGCGCGCGGCCCGACGAAGCTCAGCCACGGCGGCCACGACCGCGCGAGCTGTCGGCCGGCCGATCCCCGGCAGCCGGTCGAGCTGAGCCTCGGTAGCCCCGACCAGTTGGCGGACGTTATGGAATCCCGCGTCCGCCAACGGAGCCAAGCTCAGCCGTCCGGACGTCGAAGTGCGCAGCGCGGTCAGCGGCAATTCGGCCAGTCGCCGGTCGGCCAGGTCGTCCAGCAGCGCGTCGTGGTGCCGCCGGATCGCCGCCTCATTGCGCTGGAGCTCGCCGAGCGCGGCCGAGACCGCGTCCCAGAGGTGGCTGGCTGCCCGCACGATCGTCCGAGCGTCCGCGCTACTGGTCGGCTCGCTCACGCGCCAACGCTAGCGTTACGTTTGTCCTGTGAACCTCGAAGAGTTGCGGACGCAGTACCACGACCTCGCGGTGACCGCCTGCGAATGGCGGGCCATGGGGCTGGCCGACCCGCACGACATGGCCGCGGAGGTGTTCGGCCGACTGGACAGCACCAAGGATCACGGCCTTCGCGACCTGTACGCGTCCATCGAACGCGTGGTGGTGCTCAGTTTCCAGCGCAACGCCGAACGCTCCAGCATCATGGACCGGCTGCGCGGCGGTGTGTTCACCGAGCGAACCGCGCCCATCCCCGGCGGGGACTTCCTCAAAGCGCTCAGCAACCTGCGCGGACGCGACCGCAACATCCTGCAATACCGCTTCTGGGACGAACTGACCGACCTTGAGACCGCCGAAGTGCTGAACACGACCGTCGAACAGGTGATCGAGCGCCTGGCCACGGCCGGCTCGCGCTATCTCGGAAAGCTCTCCCGGAGCCATCCCGACCTGAACCTCAGCGACATCGCCGACACCCTGCGCAGCATCAAGCCCGGCATCTACGGGCGCTACGGAATGGGCTGAGCCTGGCAATTGGCCCTTAGGCCCGCCGAAGGCTAGGCGAGCAGCAGGTAGAGCGTCGGCATCATCACGATGCCGACCACCAGGGTCACCGAGGTCATGAACGCCGAAAGTTCCACGTCCAGGCCGGCCTTGGCCGTGAACGCCGCGATCATCGATGCGATCGGCGCGAACAACAGCATCACCACCACCATCCGGGC
>DAOPRQ010000171.1:0-1566 GCA_035349055.1 Propionicimonas sp. | reverse complement strand
TCGATGGCCACCGCCGGCGGTCGCTCGAACTCCGGCGGCAGGCTGGCCTGGATGAGCAGAGTCGTGAGCTCGTCCAGGCCGACCTGCTCGAACGGGCAACCCCCCGGGCAGGGCAGGACTTCGCCGGTGTCCGGGTCGACGGCGAGGTCATGGTCGTGCTCGACCAGGACACCATGCTCGAGCACGCGTTTGATGGCCCGCCAGCCGGAGTGCATCCGCTTGTAGCGGACCTGCATGCGCTTCGGGATCCCGAGCGCCGCTCGTTGCCTCGGCTTCAGCTTCTTGATGGATCGGCATACAGCGGAGGTGGTCATCGTGTGCGGCTCGCCGGTGGCGTGGAAGATATACGCCGCAAGGACCCCTGCCAGCGGGATGAGTCGAGGCCGCCCGGTCCGCCGTTCCGCCGCCGCGCAGAGCTTCACAGCGATCTCGCTGGTCGCGACCGCGACGGCCCGCGCGATGCGCTGTTCGTCCGTCATCGGGTTGGCCGGCGTTGCGTCCGAGCTCACCCGCGAACCAACGGCGCTCGGAGGCCGTCGCGATCGGCTCACCGGCGGACCGCCTGGGCGAACAGTGTGGGCTCGTCCGGTTGCGGGATGTACTGCTGCAGGGGCTGGTAGGACCGCCACGAGGTGAAGCCGGCCAGCGTGGTGAGCCCGCCCATGGACATGCCGTGGGTGAGGTGGTCGACCATCCAGGTGGCCCGCAGCCGGGCCGGGGTGATCGTCGGACAGCCGGGCGGGACGTCGGCCTTGCGCAGCATCTCGTGGAACGGTGAACGGTCCCACTTCCGTGGTCGGTAGGCCAGGATCGGCGCGTCCGGTGGTTCGGTGAGGAATCTGGTGAGGATCTCGTCGTTGGGTGCGGTGATCGGCACGACCCTGGGATGCCTGCTCTCAGTCACTCGGACGCAGAGGAAGCCATGGACCGTCTCGAGGTCGCCGACGTTGGCCTTCCACATCTCGTGTGGGTGCAACCCCGCGCCGAGACCGAGCGCGAGGTAGCCGGTGAAGCGGCGACGGCGGATCTTCGTGCTCTGGTCGTTGGCGATCTCCCACAGGCGCGTGATCTCGTCCTGGGTGAACGGCACGAGCGTCCTGCGCTGCTTCAGCTGCGGCGGATCCGGTGCCCACGGCGCTTTCGTCGTGATCTGGCGGGAGAACCGCCGAAGGTCCGAGCGACGGGTCGCGCGCGAAGACACTGCCAAGTGCGAGGCAGCGACCGCGATGTAGCGCTCGACCGCGTCGGGGACGAACATTCGGTCCCGATCCAGCGGGTAGCCCTCACGGTGTGCCCAGACGACGAACTGCGAGACGGTCCGCATCGCCTCGATGGCCTGTCGTTCACTCCCGGGGTGGACAAGAAGGACGGACTCGCGGGTGAAGTCCGCGACAGGTGCCCACTCGTCCTTGGGGATCGCGTACGGCACGTAGTTGAAGACCGCGGCGCGAGGCTCCTCATCCTCGGCGTGGCGGTTGACGTTCTCAGTTCCAGAAGAGCACTCTGGACGTGTTGAAGACATAGAAGTACCCCCTCAGGGTGCTTGCGCAAGTGAATGAAGGCAGC
>DAOPRQ010000170.1:0-1577 GCA_035349055.1 Propionicimonas sp. | reverse complement strand
GGGCGGTGGCTTCGGCGACGGTGAGGAAGTTCTCGTACTGGTCGTCGGTCAGCTCGACGGCGAGCACGTCGATGTCGTAGTGGGTCCACCAACTGGCGAGTTCGCCCCAGGTCTGGACGAACGCCCTTACCGGATACCTCACTGGCGGTGCGTCGTCGGGCACGAGTGGCTTGGGGCGGGCCTTGGGCTTCTTGCCCTTCTTCATCGCGTTGGCGCGGGCGACGGCATCCTCGGCGAGCGCGTGCATCGTCGCCTCCCGCACCTCACGCGCAGCATCGGCGCTCTCACGGATCGCCTGGTAGAGCGGATGCACCGGGTCGCCTGCCTCGATCCGCTCCAACGCCGCGGCCGCTTCGGCGCGGAGCGTCTCGGGTTGGGCGGGGTTGGCGGCGATCTCCTCGATGTAGCCGACCTTCTCCAACGTCTTGTACGACGCACCGCCGGGGATCATCGCCGCGGCCTGTTCCCGCGCCTTCCCGGTCGGGCCGTCTGACGGTGGTGGAAAATTTCCACCACCGTCATTTCCTGGCTGGTTCTCGGCGCTGAACCGCGTCGAGGCTTGGCGGCGGGCGGCGTCTTCGGCCATGACTTCCTTGATCTCGCGGTAGAGGCCGGCCGCTTCGAGCTGGTTGTAAGGCTTGTGGAGCATGTTGTCGTCCTGCTCAGCCAGGAGCTTCCCAAGCCGATCCGACAGGCCACCGCGGACCCACACGCTGACGGTGCGCCAGCCGAGCATCTTGATCGCCGCCAGGCGGCGCGCCCCGCAGACCAGCACGCCGTCGATGGTGATCGTCAACGGCTGAAGCAGGCCGTCGCGGTCGATGGACGCGGCAAGCGCATCGATGTCGCCGAGGTCGGTGCGGTGGCGCTTGCCGACGATCAGGGAATCCACGGCCCGGTCGAGCTGGATGCCGGTGCGCGGGTCGGTCATCTCTGCTCACCACCCCGGGTTCTGGGGGCCCCGATGGCGAGGGCGAGGATCAGGTCGTCGTCGCGCAGCAACAGTTCCAAGGTCTCGCCCAGCAGGAGCCGCAGCAGCACCCCGCGCCCGGCGCTGGTTGAGGCGTAGGCGGGGTGCGGGTTGCCGAGCAGAGCCCTCAGCAGCGCTGTCCAGGTGCGGCGGGGTAGATCGAGCAGCGCGCGAGCGTGCCGATCGCGCCGCAACGCCTCATAGGCAGATTGGCGGGTTCCGGCTTTGGCGAGTGCGCCGCAGACATGCTCGACCGAAGCCCGCGCAATATCAGCAGGCCAGTTGAGCAGGCACAGCAGCGCGATCGCGTCCTCGGCAGCTGACGTGGCCGACATGCAGGCCTGCGCCGACCCCAGCAGATCATGCGGATCGGACTCGGCGTCGCTGGGCAGATCGTCAGAGACGTGGAAGGCGGGATGGTAGTCGGCCAGGGCGGTGTCGCGGTCGGAGAACCGTTCAGGGTCGTGGAACGCCGAAACGTGGGAGCGGCGGGCCTGGTGCACCGAGCAGAGCAGGCCTTGGGCGCGTTCTTCGTAGATGCAGGTGATCCGTACGGCGTGGGTGATGATCGCCCACGGATCGCGGGCTTCGAGGGTGGAGCGGTTCT
>DAOPRQ010000169.1:0-1588 GCA_035349055.1 Propionicimonas sp. | reverse complement strand
ACGAGTGCTCCCCAAACTCGACCGCCCGTGTGGCGAGACGTCGCTGCCCTAGGCACTCCATGGCGCCAGTCCGAGACTGGCTCCCAGGAGTGACTTGGCCGCGACGATCGGCTTCGCTGTCCGCGGTGGATCGGCTCGGCGTCAGTTACCGAGTGCGAGGCTTCGCGTGCTGATACGCCGCCTTCTCCATCGCAAGGAATCCTTCGACCGAGACCGGGTCGGCAAACGGGAAGATCTGGGTCGCCCAATACCCGCCCAGGCCGTTCGCACGGTCGATCCAGTAGTAGAGGTTGGCGAGGCCGGCCCACGCAAGAGATCCGGCAGGCCGGCCCGTGGGCGCCGGTTCCTCGTTGATCATGAACGTGAGCGCCCAGGTCTTCGACATGCCGGGGAAGAATTCGGCATCGTTGGACAGCCGCGGCCTCGACACCGGCAGGATGGAAGCCGCTGTCGCCGTCGCGCCGACACCGGGCAGCATCTTGACGCGCATGCCCTTGGGCAGGTGATTGCGGGACGCCATCTCCACGGTCTCCGGCCGCAGGATTTGCTCTCCGGTGTCGCTGCGCCCGTCGTTGAGCCACATCCGGATGAACTTCGCGTAGTCCGTCGCCGTCCCGTACAGGCCGTGGCCTCCCATGTGGAGTTCCGGCTCCTGCGGCAATGTCACCCCGTCGAGCGGGAGGAGCGACCCGTCCCGATCCTCCCGCGCATGGATCGTCGCCTGTCGGGCCTGCATCGACGGGGTCATCGTGAAGGCGGTGTCCTTCATCCCGATCGGATCGAGAATCCTCGTGCGCATGACCTCGCCGAGCCGCTTGCCGGTGATGCCCTCGACCACCATTCCGGCCCAATCGATGTTGCTGCCGTACTCCCATTGCTCGCCCGGATCGAACAGCAGCGGCGTCTTGATCGACTTCCACGACGCATCGACCACCCAGGGCTGGCCCTGCTCGTTGGCGAGGCGCGTGTACGTTTCGTTGAAGAAGTCGTAGCCAAAGCCTGCTGTGTGCGTGAGCAGATGACGCGTGGTCACGTCGCGCTTCGGCGGGCGCAGCTTGGGTGTCCCGTCGGGGCCGAAGCCGTCGATCACCATGATGTCGCCCAGCTGGGGCGCGTACTCCTTGGCAGGTGCGTCGAGGTCGAGCAAACCCTGTTCGACCAGCTGCAGGCAGGCGGTTCCGGCGATGGCCTTGGTGGTCGAGAAGATGGCGCACACCGTGTCCGGTGTGAAGCGCTCGCCGGACGCGGTGTTGCGCACACCGCGCGCGCCTTCGTAGATGGTGCCGATGCGGTCGGTCACCGCCGCAGCGACGCCGGGCACGCCCCGCGTCCCCGCCGTCACGCCGTCGAGAACGGCGTCGATCGCCTTCTTCAGTTCCGTCATTTTCGTCTCCGTGGTATTGAGTTACCGCCGCAGGTCGGTGCCGGTCGCTGGACCTCCGATGACGCGCGGGACGCTGCCCTCGCGCCATGCAGCTCCGACGGCATGCCTGTGGCGATGAGAAGGTATCAACTCACGGGAAGGCCGATAACCGCCACCCGGCGCAGCGAGGCGGGCCGGATCCCGCCACTTGGCGGTTGGCCCTAG
>DAOPRQ010000168.1:0-1655 GCA_035349055.1 Propionicimonas sp. | reverse complement strand
CTGAAGTCCAAGTAGCTCTGATCAGGACCGGCGTTGGCGCGCTGGTTCGGGAAGGCACGCCCATGCTCACGGTAGTCCACGATGCCGCACAGCCAAACGAGGACGACGCGGCGCTTGGGGCGTCGTTGCTGGATGAGATCGTTCGCGATGGTGCCCGCAAGATGCTCGCGGCGGCGTTGCAGGCCGAAGTCGCCGCCTACATCGAGGCGCATGCGGACCAGGTCGACGAGCACGGTCACCGGTTGGTGGTCCGCAACGGCTACCACGCCGAACGGCGGGTCACCACGGCCGCGGGCGCGGTGACGGTGCGCCAGCCCCGCGTGAATGACAGGCGCACGGACGAGGGCACTGGGCAGCGGATGCGGTTCTCCTCGACGATCCTGCCGGCGTGGGCGCGCAAGTCGCCGCGGGTCACGGAGGTGCTGCCGCTGCTGTACTTGCACGGGCTGTCCAGTTCCGACTTCGCCCCGGCGTTGGAGCAGTTCCTCGGCACCAGTCATGGCCTGTCGGCGGCGACGATCACCAGGTTGACCAGCCAGTGGCAGAACGACGCGCGCGCGTTCGCGGCCCGGTCGCTGGCCGACGTCGACTACGTCTACCTGTGGGTCGACGGGATCCACCTGAAAGTCCGGCTCGAGCAGGACAAGGTCTGCCTGCTGGTGATGATCGGGGTCCGCGCCGACGGCACCAAGGAACTGGTCGCGCTCGCCGACGGGTTCCGCGAATCATCCGAGTCGTGGGCCGACCTGCTGCGGGACTGCAAACGCCGCGGCATGCGCGCCCCGGTCCTCGCAGTCGGCGACGGCGCGCTCGGGTTCTGGAAGGCACTGCGTGACGTCTTTCCCGACACCCGCGAACAGCGGTGCCGGTGGCACAAGATCGGCAACGTGCTGGCCGCGCTGCCGAAGTCGGCGCACCCGGGAGCGAAGAAGGCGCTGGCCGAGATCTACAACGCTGAGGACCGTGACCACGCCGTCGCCGCCGCCAAGGCGTTCGCCGCGGCGTACGGCGCGAAGTGGCCGAAGGCGGCCGCCAAGATCACCGACGACCTCGATGTGCTCCTGGCGTTCTACGCCTACCCGGCCGAGCACTGGATCCATCTGCGCACCACGAATCCGATCGAGTCAACCTTCGCGACGGTCAGGCTCCGGCAGCGAGTGACCAAGGGCCCCGGCTCCAGAGCGGCCGGGGTGGCGATGGCGTTCAAGCTCATCGAGTCGGCCCAACGCCGGTGGCGGGCCGTGAACGCACCCCACCTGGTCGCCCTGGTCCGTGTCGGCGCCAAGTTCGAGAACGGCAAGCTCGTCGAACGACCCGACGAATCAGGAGGCGATGCTCACGCCGCGTGACACGCCGATCCACAGGTCTTGACTATTCCTCTTGCTCCAGAAGAACGTCCTCAACCGCCGCTCCTGGACCACTCGCGAGGAGCTGCGAATCGCGATCGTCACGTGGATCGAGAGGACCTACCACCGCCGTCGTCGGCAGGCCGCTCTGGGCCGATTGACCCCCATCGAGTTCGAGACCATCATGACCACGCCAGCCACTCAGGCTGCGTGACCCCAACCTGTCACCCGATCGTGCAGCAGACCCGGCCGAGGGCCCGGAAGCTCACCCGGCTTGGGAGATCGTCGGGGTGTCGCTGAGGTTGCCGA
>DAOPRQ010000167.1:0-1732 GCA_035349055.1 Propionicimonas sp. | reverse complement strand
TGGTTGCGAGAGCGGGCATCGGCGTCCCAAGTCTCCAGCAGGGTTCGCTCTCCGTCGCTGAACCATTGCCCCCAGCCCGGTCGGGTCGGGTTGGTGAGAATCGTCAGCGCTAGGTCATCTCTTCCGGCGTCGGTGAGAACGTCGACAAGATGCCGGGCGCCGAGGGCACCACAGACCAGGTGGCCAGCGGTCCTGAGCTCGATGTCGTCGGTGACGATCTTGCGAACCGACGCGATCCACTCGGGCGGGACGGCACCAAACGCCAACGGCAAGATGTTCAGGCTCTGTCGGTAGCCGACGCCCTCGACGGCGTAGTGCTCCGAATGGGGGTCGAAGTACTGGCTGTGGTAGCGCCTGCCGATCCGTGCGGCGGCGTCGCGATAAGAGCTAGCGTCCTCCTCCAACTCCTCGAGGATCTGTGCGGTGTGTTGAAGCGCGGTGATGGTCATGAGGGTGCCGATCGGCGTCATGCCCTCCGGCGGGACCATGTACCCCGGGGCGAGCCAGTCTCCCCAGGTGCGTCCAGTCCAGAGGTCGTCGCGTAGGTGGCTGAGCAAGTCATCGGCGTACCGGCGAGCCATGGGCGCGTAACGCTCAAGGGTCGCGATCTCGCCGTATTCGCGGTACAGGTACCACGGGATAAGCACGGCCGACGAGGACCAAGCCGGGCCGGATTCCGTTGACCATCCGGGCGTCGGGATGATCTGTGGGATGGCGCCCGTGGCAGTCTGGGCGCCCACATGGTCGTCCATCCACTTGCCGAACGACGCTCGCAGATCGAAGCGGTGTAGCAGGGCTGCGGTGGCGAGGTGGGCGTCGGCTGTCCACCCGTTCTTCTCGTAGATGGGAGTGTCGGTGGGGACGCCATGGAGGTTGTTCCGGAACGTGGCGGGCAACGCCGCGTCGACCCACTCGACGACTGGGTTGCTGCACTGAAATGCGCCGACTTCTTCGAGTGGGGTGTAGATCGGGACCGCCCTGACCTTGCTCACGGACGCTTCACCGGTGACAGTCACTTGGATCCATCGGAAGCCGCGGTATCAGAAGCGCGCCTCCCAGTTGAACTGCTCGTGGGCTGCAGCGAAGTGGAGTGAGTCTCTCTGGCCCGGGCCCGCGACCAGGACGTTGTCACAGATCACGCTCCCATCGGCGGCCCGTTGCTCGCCGCTGACCACCTCCACGGCTGCGCCTGGCCCGCCGACCGCCTGACACGTGAGTCGACCCGTGATGACGTCGCCGAAGTCGTAGACAGTGCGCCCCGCGCCCTGTGGGGAGGCCGTGACGGGCGCTATCGATGCCATCCGTTCCGGCGCCGGGTGAGTCGCGCGGCGGAGCTCGCCCGCGGGAGCGGCGACGACGGTCGCGGGCCGCCATTCGGGTGCCCCGCCATCGACGATCCACCGTTCACCCTGGAAGAACTTCTCTACGACCGGTCCGGCGGCGGCGTGCCAGCTGTTGTCCGTCTGGATGTGCGTGTGGGAGTCGTCAGCCAGAGTCATCTCGAGCCGCAACAACGCCATCGGCTCCCGGTGCCATGTGGCGACGCTCCAGCCCCAGGTATCACCCCCACGGGCGGCGAAGCGATCTCGTCCGGCTTCGATCACGATCGAGTTGGATCCAATGCACAGTAGATGGGCTACTGTCCGCAGGGTTCCTGCTCGGTGCGCAGGGTTCCTGCTAGGTGCGCAGAACCCTATTCACTCGCGTCAACAGCGGCGCTGTTTCGCCCGTC
>DAOPRQ010000166.1:0-1735 GCA_035349055.1 Propionicimonas sp. | reverse complement strand
CGCGTCATCATCAGGCACACCAGATTCTCCCCCAAGCGCCCACTTCAGCAGCGGAACCCGACTGGCGTGTTACTGACCCACGCTCCTAGCCCTTGGACTGGGCGCTGGGTTGCATCCGCACGAGATGTGGAAGGCCAACGTCGGCGACCTCGAGTTGGTCCATGGCTTCCTCTGCGTCCGCGTCACCGAGAGCAGGCATCCCCGGGTGGTTCCGATCACCGCACCCAACGACGAGATCCTCGCCAGCTTCCTCACCGAACCGGCCGACGCGCCGATCCTGGCGTACCGGCCGAGGAAGTGGGACCGCTCACCCTTCCACGAGATGCTGCGCAAGGCCGACGTCCCGCCCGGCTGTCCGACGATCACCCCGGCCCGGCTGCGGGCCACCTGGATGGTCGACCACCTCACCCACGGCATGTCCATGGGCGGGCTCACCACGCTGGCCGGCTTCACCTCGTGGCGGTCCTACCAGCCCCTGCAGCAGTACATCCCGCAACCGGACGAGCCCACACTGTTCGCCCAGGCGGTCCGCCGGTGAGCCGATCGCGACGGCCTCCGAGCGCCGTTGGTTCGCGGGTGAGCTCGGACGCAACGCCGGCCAACCCGATGACGGACGAACAGCGCATCGCGCGGGCCGCCGAGGTCGCCACCAGCGAGATCGCCATGAAGCTCTGCGCGGCGGCGGAACGGCGGACCGGACGGCCTCGCCTCATCCCACTGTCCGGAGTCCTCGCCGCCTACATCTTCCACGCCACCGGCGAGCCGCACACGATGACCACCTCCGGTGTATGCCGATCCATCAAGAAGCTCAAGCCGAGGCAACGCACGGCGCTCGGGATCCCGAAGCGCATGCAGATCAGGTACAAGCGGATGCACTCCGGCTGGCGGGCCATCAAGCGCGTCGTCGAGCACGGTGTCCTGGTCGAGCACGACCATGAGCTCGAGGTCGATCCGGACACCGGCGAAGTCCTGCCCTGCCCTGAGGGTTGCCCGTTCGAGCAGGTCGGGCTGGACGAGCTCACGACGATGCTCATCCAGGCCAGCCTGCCGCCGGAGTTCGAGCCACCTTCGGCGGTGGCGATCGACGGCACGGACGTCGAGAGCCACACCCGACCGCACAAGAAGCGCATTGATGCCGAAGGTCGTGCGTTCTGGTCAGCCGACCGCGACGCCCGATGGGGCCACCGCACCGCCACCGACCGCCGCCCCGCCGAACACTTCCTCGGCTACGAAGCCCACCTCGCCACCTACGCCCCCCGCGTCGGGTCCGAACCCATCCCTCAGGTAGTGGCGGGCCTCGCGCTGCGACCAGGAATCCGTGATCGCGCCCGAGCCTGCCTGAACATCGTCGACACGCTGCCACCATTCGATGACCTCCTCGTCGACCGTGGCTACACCACAGCCAAGGGCAGCCAGCTCGCCGGCCCGCTCCGAGACCGAGGCATCACGGTGACGATGGACCTGCACAAGACCCAGCGGGTCGTCCGGCCCGGCCCTGAGGCCGGGACCGTCTGGGTCGACGGAACCCTCTACACCAGCGCGTTACCCGAGACCCACCGCACGCTCGAAGCACCCACCGCTGGAATGAGCGCCGCCGAGAAGGCACGACGCCGTGAAGCGTTCGACGCCCGCGAGCCTTACCGGTTCGTCCCACACGCCAAGCGCGACACGAAGCGGGGCACGCAGCGCTTCCGCGGCCCAGCAGTCGACGGGCATCCCTTCAAGGTCCGCTGCC
>DAOPRQ010000165.1:0-1812 GCA_035349055.1 Propionicimonas sp. | reverse complement strand
ACGGCGTCGTCGCCGTAGTGGTTCTCCTCCTTCAGCCCGGTGAAGCCCTGCTCGTCCCCGGCGTAGATGGACGGGATCCCCGGCAGCAGCATCAGCAGGGCCGTGGCCAGCGAGACATGCGACGGATTGCTCAGCTTGGTCGCGATCCGGGTGACGTCGTGGTTGCCGATGAACGTCTGCGGACGGAAGCTCTTGCAGAACTCACGATGCCGCTGCAGTGTCCAATCCAGGGAGAAGAAATTCCCATCGTTCAGCGAGTCCCAGATCGCGTGCCACAGCTCGTACTGCGTTACCGAATCCACACCGGCCGCGCGGACGAACTCGGCGTAGTCGCCATGGATCACTTCGGCGAACACCCACGCGTCCGGGTGCGCGGCCTTCACCTCGGCCAGGATCGGCGCCCAGACCTCGGCGCCCTGGCCGTAGGCGGCGTCCAGGCGCCAGGCGTCCGCACCACGGTCGAGCCAGTGGTTCATCACCTGTGCCACGTACTTCGCCACGACCGGCTGGCTGAGATCCAGCTCGACCAGCCGGGAATGCCCCTCGAAGCAGTACGGATGCTCGCCCGACCAGCGGATCCAGCGGCCGTCCTCGCTGTCCGGGCCCGCTGCCAACGCCCGCTGCACGATCGGGTGATCCCGGTCGAGGTGGTTGAAGACCCCGTCCAGGCACACCCGGATACCGCGGGCGTGGCACTCGTCCACCAAGGCCCGGAAGTCGTGCTCGTCCCCGAGCCGGGGATCGATGCGGTAGTGATCGAGCGTGTCGTAACCGTGGCTGGCGGACGCGAAGACCGGCGCGAGCAGCAGCCCGTTGCAGCCGAGATCGATCAGATAGTCGAGCCAGTTCACGAGTTGCGGCAGGCGGTGCTGCACCTCGTGGGACGCGCTGCGCTCCGCGCCGACGAAGCCCAGCGGGTACACATGCCACCAGATCACGCTGTCGGGCCAATTCATACCCACCAGCTTAGCCATCACCGGCTGGCACTCGGCTTGATCGAGTGCTAAGCCCGCGATACATTTCGACTTAGCACTCTCACCTTGAGGGTGCCAATCAGCCTTCGGTGGCACCCGCGACGACGCCGAGGCCGGGAAACACCTGATCATCAGGGCGTTCGCGTCCTGCAAGAACGAAAGGTTATTGACGTGGCAGTCACGATCAAGCCGCTCGAGGATCGCATCCTCGTCCAGCCGCTGGAAGCCGAGCAGACCACCGCCTCCGGCCTGGTCATCCCCGATACCGCCAAGGAGAAGCCGCAGGAGGGCAAGGTGCTCGCCACCGGCCCCGGCCGCATCGACGACAACGGCAACCGCATCCCGCTCGACGTGGCCGAGGGCGACGTCGTCATCTTCAGCAAGTACGGCGGCACCGAGGTCAAGTACAACGGCCAGGAGTACCTGCTGCTCAACGCCCGCGACATCCTCGCCGTAGTCACCAAGTAAGGAACTCACACATGGCAAAGATCCTTCAGTTTGACGAGGAGGCCCGCCGCTCGCTCGAGCGTGGTGTCGACATCCTCGCCAACACCGTGAAGGTGACCCTCGGGCCCAAGGGGCGCTACGTCGTCCTCGACAAGAAGTGGGGCGCCCCGACCATCACCAACGACGGCGTGACCGTCGCCAAGGAGGTGGAGCTCTCCGATCCGTTCGAGAACCTCGGCGCCCAGCTGGCCAAGGAGGTCGCCACCAAGACCAATGACGTGGCCGGCGATGGCACCACCACCGCCACCGTCCTGGCCCAGGCGCTCGTGCACGAGGGCCTGCGCGCGGTCGCGTCCGGCGCCAACCCGATCGCGCTGAAGCGCGGTATCGA
>DAOPRQ010000164.1:0-1835 GCA_035349055.1 Propionicimonas sp. | reverse complement strand
CCGGTAGAGTTCGACCTTGGTTCCCATTCCGGGAACCGATACGCCCTCCTGCCACGGGAAGCGCCCGTGGCCGCTCTAGACCAGAGGAGGTGGAGTTCGCGTATGCGCAAGTACGAAGTCGTGGTGATCATTGATCCCGACGTCGACGATCGCCAGGTGAACGGCCTGCTGGAGAAGCCGCTCGCCGGCCTCACCAAAGCCGGTGGCACCGTGGACAACATCGATGTGTGGGGCCGCCGTCGGCTGGCCTATGACATCCGGAAGAAGTCCGAAGGCATCTACGCCGTCATCAACCTGACCGCTGAGCCGGCCGTGGTGAAGGAACTGGATCGTCAGTTCACCCTCAACGAGCAGATCATGCGGACCAAGGTGATCCGCCCCGATCTGCACTGATCGCTTTCCGCCCTATCGAACTGTCAGTGGCTACTGACACTCTGTAGGGGTCAAAGCTAAGTCCGACTGAAAGACATCAACCATGGCTGGCGAAACCATCATCACGGTGGTCGGCAATCTGACCGCCGATCCCGAACTGCGCTTCACTCCGTCCGGGGCACCGGTGGCGAACTTCACGGTCGCCTCCACGCCCCGCACCTTCGATCGCCAAAGCGGCGAGTGGAAGGACGGGGACGCCATGTTCCTGAACTGCGCCGTCTGGCGCCAGGCTGCCGAGAACGTTGCCGAGTCCCTCACCAAGGGCATGCGGGTCATCGTTCAGGGCCGGCTGGGGTCGCGCAGCTACGAGACTCGGGAAGGTGAGAAGCGCACCGTCTTCGAGCTCCAGGTCGATGAGGTCGGTCCCGCGCTGAAGTACGCGACCGCCAAGGTCACCCGCTCTTCGGGCGGTGGCGGCGGTGGCAACTACTCCGGCGGTGGCTCGTCCGGTGGCGGCTCCTCCTGGGGCAACAACTCCGGCGGCCAATCCGATCGCAGCGGCGGCGCTGACCCCTGGGCCTCGGCCCAGAGCGAAGAGCCCCCGTTCTGATCGTTCCCCGGACGCCGTGAGCTGACGCACGGTAGCCAGCGTTCGCACGATCCCTGAGCCTGACGAGGGGACGCGTGTCGGGTGCCGGCTACAGGCGGAGCGAACGACGTCCATCGAAACACGTCATTCCGGCGAGAGCCGGGCTTTCATGAAGGAGAGCACCACAATGGCCTCACAGCGCAAGCCTGTGAAATCGAAGAAGGTGGCGCCGGCGAAGTCCATTCGCATCGGCCACATCGACTACAAGGACACCGCCACGCTGCGGAAGTTCATCTCCGAGCGGGGCAAGATCCGCGCTCGTCGGGTTACCGGACTCTCGGTGCAGGAGCAGCGGAAGGTTGCCATCGCGGTTAAGAACGCCCGCGAGCTGGCGCTGCTGCCCTACGCCTCGACCTCACGCTGATCAGGGGAGGACAGAAATGAAGTTGATTCTCACCACCCCGGTCAACCACCTGGGCATCCCGGGTGACATTGTCGAGGTCAAGGACGGCTACGGCCGCAACTACCTGCTGCCCCGCAACTTCGCGATCAAGTGGACGCGCGGCGCCGAGAAGCAGATCGAGGGCATCAAGCGGGCTCGCGACGCCCGCGAGATCCGTGGCGTCGAGCACGCCAGTGCCGTCCGCGAGCAGCTGGAGGCACTCACCGTGAACCTGCCGGCTCGCGCGGGTGACGCCGGCAAGCTGTTCGGTGCGGTCACCCCGGCCGATGTCGCCCTCGCGGTGAAGAAGGCTGGTGGCCCGGCCATCGACAAGCGCTCGGTCGAGATCGCCAAGCCGATCAAGACCGTCGGCAACCACACGGTCGGCATCAAGCTGACCGCTGGTGTCGTCGCGCACATCAGCGTGGCCGT
>DAOPRQ010000163.1:0-2041 GCA_035349055.1 Propionicimonas sp. | reverse complement strand
GCGTGCGCGAGTATCTGCTGATCGCCGTCATCGCCATGGCGGTGACCTATGCAGCGACCCCGCTCGTCCGGGCCCTGGCGGTCGTGTTCGGTGCGGTGACCCCCTTGCGGGATCGGGACGTGCACCGGGTCCCGATCCCACGGCTCGGGGGAGTGGCGATCTTCCTCGGCTTTGCCGCGGCCACCCTCATCGCGCGGGAGTTGCCCTATCTCAAGGGCGTCTACGCCAGCGGTCAGATGACCGGAGTGCTGCTCGGTGCGGCGATCGTCGTGGCGGTGGGGGCGCTTGACGACATCAGGGAACTCGACTGGTGGGCCAAGTTGGCCGGGCAAGTGCTCGCGGCCGGCGTCATGGCCTACAAGGGCGTGGTTCTGCTGTCGGTGCCCTTCTTCGGCACGAGCACGGTGCTGCCCGGTCCGGTGCTCGTGGCGGTGACGGTCTTCGTCGTGCTGGCCACGACCAATGCGGTCAACTTCATCGACGGGCTCGACGGACTGGCCGCCGGGATCGTCGCCATCGCGAGCTTCGCCTTCTTCGTCTACTCGTACGTGCTCTCGCACACCTACGACCCGCCCAACGTCTTCTCGACCGCTACCTTCGTCACCGCGGCGACCCTCGGGTGCTGCCTGGGCTTCCTGCCGCACAACTTCAATCCCGCCCGGCTCTTCATGGGCGACTCGGGCGCGCTCCTGCTGGGGCTACTGCTCGCGGCAGCCACCATCTCGCTGACCGGCAGTGTCGATCCGAGCTCGGTGAGCGGCGACCAGCTCACGGCCGCGTTGCTGCCGATCCTCGCGCCCCTGGCGGTGTTGTCACTGCCCTTCCTCGACATGCTGCTGGCGGTGCTGCGACGCACCCGGGCCGGCCAGCGTCCCTGGCAACCGGACGCCAAGCACCTGCACCATCGCATGCTGGCCATCGGTCACGGGCACCGCGGCGCTGTCCTCATTCTCTATCTGTGGGCTGCCGTCCTGGCCCTCGGGACGGTGTCGTTGGCCTTCTTCCGCGGGTGGCTCACTGTCGTCGCGATCCTGGTCGCCACGGTGGTTGCTGCCGTGTGCACGGCATACCTGCCCCGGTGGTTCCCGCCCAAGGCACCGAAGCCGTGAGTAGTGGCCTTCTCGGTGCTTGTGATAGCTTTCACAAGCGCTGCCGCAGCCCACGTGAGCGGCTCTCAGCCCTCCTGGCCGACTACATCGAAAGTAGCCGATGACCCCGACGCATGAGCCCCAGCGGACGACCTCTGGCCAGTCCGCCGGCAGTCAGAGCGACGCCTTCGCCGAGTTGCTCCGAGGGTCGATCGTCCCGACCGGCATCGTCGCGGTGGTCTGCGTGGCGGTCGCGCTCTTCTCGGGAGCCAAGGCCGGCTGGTCGGCGGCTTTCGGCGCCTTCCTCGTGATTGCGTTCTTCACGGTGAGCCTGGTCGTCATGAAGCGCACGGCGCACCTCGCGCCGACCACCGTCATGGCGATCGTCATGGTCACCTATACGGCCAAGGTACTTGCGCTCGGAGTGGCGATGTTCCTGCTGCGCGACGCGTCGTGGGTCAACGGGTATGCCGTCGGGGTCACCATCACGATCTGCACCCTGGTGTGGCTCTTCTTCGAGATGCGGGCGTACAAGCGGCTGCGGATCTTCGCCTTCACCCCCAGCTCGACAGACAGCGCCGGCGACACGCCACAGAGTGGACGGCAGGCGTGATTCTGGTCACCGCTGCCGGTCCGGACCAGGCGAACCTCGGCCCGATTCGGACCCTGACGGTCGGAAGGACTCGTCGTGACGAACGCCACCCCAGCCACCCCGGAACCCTCCGAATCGGCCCGGAAAGAGCAGGAACAGGCCGCCAAGGATGCGCTGGCGCGGGTCAACCAGCGCGAAGCGGACGCCGCATGGCGCTCGATCGCCTATCTGCTGACCGGACCGGCCGTCTACGGCGGGCTGGGCTGGTTGCTGGACCGGTGGCTGGACACCTCGTGGATCGCCGTTCTGGGCATCTGCGGGGGGATGGCTCTGTCGCTCTACCTGATCTGGTTCCGGTACG
>DAOPRQ010000162.1:0-2099 GCA_035349055.1 Propionicimonas sp. | reverse complement strand
CCCGTGTCGACCTCAAGCTCGACCTCAAGAAGTCCCCGCCGGACGTTCCAACCGTCCAGCTCGACGTGTGCATCGACGTCAGCAAGCTCAACGTCGTGGACAAGGATGGCAAGTCCGCCATCCCGGCGGACCGCAAGCCTCGCCAACTGTGGCGGGTCGGAGTTTCCAACTACGAGTACCCGAAGGCTGACGCCTGGCGTGTTTCCTACACCGACAGCAGGGGGGATAAGACATGTTGAAGCGAGTAGCCACTTGGCTCCTCACCCTGCTGGCCGCGGCGTTCATGCTCGCTGGCACAGCGACTTCCGCGAATGCTGAGGACCCCGTCTGTCAAAAGACCGATCCCCGAACCGGCATCTGCGTCATCTGGATCGAAGTGCCCGGCGGCGGCGGCGGCGGTGGCGGCGGTGGCGGCGGCGGCGGTGGCGGTGGTGGAGGCGGAAGCAACATCGTCGTCCTCGTCGTCGACGGCCAGAGATGCACCTACGCCGGTCTGAAGAACCCCCAGCCATCCAAGGATGACCCGGTGTGGGAAGGCCACACCGACGGCGCAATCTATGCGTGCGAGGTTGCTCCTCAGGTTCGGTTTGGCAGCATCATCGCCGGGTACCAGATCCCGTTCTGGGCTGCGACCGCTCCCGCGCTCCCACCGCCAGACCCGCGGGTGCTTGCTCAGCAGGCTATGGACTCGATGAATCTCAAGGCGATCAACATCGGGATCGTGCCGGAAGACCGTCCCGGAAGCATCGGGATCATCGGGCTGCCGAGCTGGATGTGGGTCGACGCGCCAGTCGAGAACACCATGGGGCCCATCACCCGCTCTGCCTCGGCTCGTGGTTACACGGTGACCGCCGTGGCGAAGGTGACCAAGATCGTCTGGAACATGGGTGACGGCAGGACGGTGACTTGCACCGGCCCGGGCACGCCGTATGCCGACAGCTATGGCAAGCAGAGCTCCCCGGATTGCGGTCACACCTACACCCGTCAGGGCCGCTACACGGTGTCGGCTACGTCGTACTGGACCGTGGAGTGGGCGGGCATCGGTCAGACCGGGACGATCCCGATCGACTTCACCACCAGGACGAACATCACGATGGGCGAGTCCCAGGTGATCAATCAGAGGTAGTCCTGCCCGCTCGGCCCCGCCAAAGAGCCGGCCCTCACCCAGATCTTGGGTGAGGGCCGGCTCTCTTGCTTGCCAGCAGGGGAGTGAGGTCAGGCGCAGACCGCCTGGTCGACGGTGGTGAGAGGTGCGGGGGAGTGGAGCTCGGCGCGGACTGCCTCGGTGAGCTTGCGGGACGCGCGCGAGCAGCGCTGCCGGACGGCGGCCTGGCTGAGCCCGAGCTGCTCGGCAACGGTCGCGAATCCGAAGCCTTGGGTTCGCTCCGGCAGGTAGGAGGCGACAAGCAGCTGTGCCTCGTCCTGGCTGATGGTGGCCTTGCGCATGCCCCAGGCGATGACCTCGAGCAGGTCCGAGTCGGGGGTGATCTCCTCGACCGGGTCAGGGTCGGTGGTGCTGAGCCCGGCGAGCCAGGTGCGCCGGGCGCCGTCGCGGGTCTCCTCGTCGCGGAAGTCGTGAGGATCGACCGGCAGGTCCGTGGGTGGCTTCCTGGCTCCGGTGACGCGGTGGAGGGTGTCCAGGGCGAGGTTCGAGGCGACGGAGCTGGTGCGCCGCTCGACCGGGTAGTCGGCCATCACGTCCCAGAACTCGGCCAGCGTGATGTGCCGGCGGTCCTCCGCCCAGGTGTCGCTGCTCGAGGTACACATCCCGCCGGCATGGGTGGCGGTCTTGGCGAGCTTGGGCAGCAGCGCCTGGAGGACAACTCGGCCGGCGAGCTGGTGGCCGCGCTGGAAGAGGCGGATGAGGGCCAGCAGGAGCTCGTTGGTCTGGTCGTGGCCGGCGGCGTCGATCGCGTCGACGATCTGTCCGGGCAGTGTGAACCCGGCCAGTGCCTTCTCGGTGCGACCCCAGCGGCGCACCGTTGCCGGGGTGCTGGGGGTGATGTGCAGCTCGGCCCACTCCTGGGTCAGCTGGCGGTACAGGGGTGAGACGACGTCGGCGGGGGCGACGTCGTGCTGTCGGAACATCCGGTCGATCT
>DAOPRQ010000161.1:0-2154 GCA_035349055.1 Propionicimonas sp. | reverse complement strand
TCCACGCGAAGAACGTGCCCAGGTTGATTCGCACCATGCCGCGGTACAGCAGGTACCCGATGCCGGCGGCGACTCCGATGCCGACCAGCGCACCAAGCAGGGCTTCAGGCTGGCCGGCCCACCCCCAGAGCATGAGGGTGGTCTCGATGCCCTCGCGTCCGACCGAGATGAACGCGATCCAGGCGATCGCCCAGCCGCTGCCCAGGGCGAGTGCTTCGGCTGCTTCGCCTTCCAGCTCGGCTTTGAGGCGGTGGCCGGTGCGCATCATCCAGAAGACCATCCAGGTGACCATGCCGACCGCCACAAGCGACATCAGGCCGCCGATGATCTCTTGTCCCTGGAAGCTGAGGCCGTAGGCGCCGAAGGTGAGGATCGCGCCGAGGGCGAGCGAACCGACGATGGCGATCGCGACGCCCCAGCCGATGCGGGGGACCACGTCGTCGCGTCCACGCTTGCGCACGTAGGCGATCAGGATGCCAACGATCAGCGAAGCTTCAAGGCCTTCGCGGAGCCCGATGAGTAGCGAGGCGAGGAACACCGGCCTCTTCTCTCTCGATTGATTAGGAAAGGGTTACCTAAGAAGATTAAGCAACGCAGACCTTAGCAAAATCACCACAGCCGCGCTAACGTCGGCCCAGGTTGCGGGCAAACCCCCCGGAAACGCGCTCGCCGGGCGCCGGCTGCGATGGCCGGCGGTCGCGATCGAGGCGGCCAGGAGGCATGCTGATGCCATGGCCCAGCGCTACCCCGAGATCACCGATCGGCTGGCGAAGTTCATCGAAGCCCAACAGCTGTTCTTCGTCGCCACCGCCGCCCGGGACGGACACGTGAACGTCTCCCCGAAGGGTCTGGACAGTCTGCGCATCACCTCGCCGAACCAGGTGGTGTGGGTCAACGGCACCGGCAGCGGCAACGAGACGGCCGCGCACCTGCTCGACAGCCCCCGGATGACCATCATGTTCTGCTCGTTCGTGCGCGAGCCGCTGATCCTGCGGCTGTACGGGACGGCCCGCGCCGTCCATCCCCGGGACGATGAGTGGGCCGGCCTGATCGGGCTGTTCCCGCCGATCCGGGGCGCTCGGAACGTCTTCGTGCTGGACGTGGACCTGGTGCAAACCTCCTGCGGCTACGGCGTTCCCAAGTTCGACTTCGTCGAGCAGCGTGACCTGATGGACGCCTGGGCAATCAAGAAGGGCCCCGACGGCCTGGCCGACTACCAGGACAAGCACAACCTGGTCAGCATGGACGGACTTCCCACCGGCCTGCGCTGATTCCCGTTCCCCAGCCGGTCGGGTGGTCGAGCTTGTCGAGACCAGGATGGTGATCTCGACAAGCTCGATCAGCCGAGGTGGTGGTGATCTCGACAAGCTCGATCTGCCGACAAGGGTTCAGCGGCGGCGCACCGGATCGCTGTGGCCGAAGCAGTACCAATCCACGTCTAGGCGGCTGAGCCGGGCGAGGTCGACCAGGCCCTGCTCCACGTCGGTCATCAGGAACGGGTGCATCGGCTCGAGGCCAGTCCCGGACATGAGCGCGGTGTCGCCACCGAAGAGAACGCGTCCGGTGACGAAGCTGAAGTGTCCCGGCGTGTGGCCGGGGGTGTGCAGGGAGGCCAGCCCAGGCCACGGCTCGGCGTCGCCGTCGAGCAGGTTGAGGTGCCGGGGCAACTCGGGTCGTCCGAACCGGACGGTGAACCGTCGAAAGGCGCTGCCGGGCTGCGCGGCGCCGGTGAGCACCGCCGCGTCCGCCGCGCCGAGCCAGCAGCGGGCGCCCGTCCGCCGTTGCAACTCCGCGGCGGCCTGGGCGTGGTCCGCGTCGGCGTGGGTCAGCAGGATGTCGGTCACCTCGTAGGGCGACCGGCCGGCTCTGCGCAGCTCTCGCGCCACCCGGTTGAGGCCCGGGCTCATGCCGGGGTCGACGATTGCGACCCGATCACCGGCGTCCAGCCAGTAGCAGTGCGCGCCGACCGCGTCGGTGAGCCAGTAGGTGTTCGCGGTGAGTTGCTGCATGTCGTCTCCTGCTGCCCATCGTGGGCGGCGCTGGGGGCCTCGTCAAGCCAGGCGTCTCGGGTGGTCGAGCTTGTCGAGACCCGTCCGGGTGATCTCGACAAGCTCGATCAGCCGGGTGGTGATCTCGACGGGCTCGATCGGCCGG
>DAOPRQ010000160.1:0-2160 GCA_035349055.1 Propionicimonas sp. | reverse complement strand
CCACCACACGCGTCCGGCGCGACGTGGCTGAGCCGCACGTGGCAGGCTGGTGCCATGCACATCCTCGTTGTCGACGACGATCAGGCGGTCCGCGACTCGCTGGCCCGGTCGCTGCACTACTCCGGTTGGGAGGTGACAACGGCCAACGACGGGATCGAAGCGCTCGCCCGGCTGTCCGCACTGCGTCCGGACGCGGTGATCATGGACGTAATGATGCCGCGCCTCGACGGGCTGGAGACGACCCGGTCGCTGCGCGCGTCCGGCAACGACGTGCCGATCCTGGTACTCACCGCGCGGGACGCGGTCGGTGACCGGGTCGACGGGCTGGACGCCGGCGCCGATGACTACATGGCCAAGCCGTTCTCCTTCGACGAGTTGCAGGCACGGCTGCGGGCGCTGACCCGGCGGGTGCGTCCGGCCACCGACGAGCCTGGCGCCGAGGTGCTGAGCTTTGCCGACCTGACCCTCGACCTGCAGACCCGCGAGGTCACCCGCGCGGCGCGCAAGATCAGCCTGACCAGGACCGAATTCGCCCTGCTGCAGACGTTCCTGGAGAACCCGCGCCGGGTGCTGGAACGTGGCTGGCTGTTGAACGAGGTCTGGGGCTTCGACTTCCCCACCACCGCCAACTCACTCGAGGTTTACATCGGCTACCTGCGCCGCAAGACCGAGGGCGAGGGTGAAGCGCGACTGATCCACACCGTGCGCGGCATCGGCTACGTGCTGCGCGAGACGCCGCCGTGATCCGCTGGCTGCGATCCGTCCTCTCGGTGAGCAATCGGCCCCTGCACGACCGGCTGGCAGCGCTGGTGTCGGGGGCTGTGGCTGGCGCGGTGGCGATCACCGGCCTGGCCGCCTACGTAATCACCACGCTTGCGGTGTACGACCAACTCGACCGGGAACTGATCGACATCGCCGCGGTGACCAGCAAATGGATCCGGGGCGACGGCGACACTGATGCCCTCGGCGGACTGAACAGCGACGCCCTGTCCACCGCAAACGTCACCATGCTTCGGGTTCGAGCGGACGGCAAGACCACCGCACCTCCCGGGGCGCCGAACCAACTGGTGCCCACCGCCCGGGAGTTGGCGGTCGCCCGGACGCAGACCGGCTCGTCCGCGCGCAGCGGGGTGGACTCGGCGGGTGAGTCGTACCGGATCGTTGCCGTGCCGTACACCGACGGCACCTCGAAGTACGCGCTGGTGCTCGGGCGTCCGCTGGCGCCGACGGACGAGATTCTGCGCATCCTGGCCTTCTCGCTGCTGACGTTCGGCCTGCTGGCCGTGCTGATGGCCGGCGCCATCGGCTGGGTGATCGCGCGCTCGGGGCTGCAGCCGATCCAGCGGCTGACCGACGCAGTGATCCACGTCACCAAGACCGACCAGTTCGAGCCGATTGAGACCGGCGGCATGGACGAGTTGACCGATCTGACCACCTCGTTCAACACGATGATGAAGACCCTCGAATCGTCCCGCGAGCGCCAGCGGCGATTGATCGCGGACGCGGGCCACGAGCTGCGGACTCCGCTCACCTCGCTGCGAACCAACGTGGAGTTGCTGATCGCGGACGACCGTCAGGGCATGCTCCCCGAGGGTGCGCGGGGTGAGATCCTGCGTGACATCTCCGCTCAGCTTGGCGAGTTCACCCAGCTGATCGGCGACCTGGTGCACCTGTCGCGTGAGGACCGGGTGGAGGCCCATCCGGAACCGATCGACCTGCGCGACGTGGTGACCGGGGCGCTGGTGCGAGCCAAGCGCCGCGGGCCCGGGCTCAACTTCGATGTCGAACTCGACCCGCTCTTCCTGGTCGGCGAACCCGACAGCTTGGAGCGGGCGATCACCAACCTGCTGGACAACGCCGTGAAGTTCTCCCCGGCCGGCGGAACGATCACCGTGCGGCTCAAGGGCGACCGGCTACGGATCTCGGATGAGGGTTCAGGCATCGCGGACGCCGACCTACCGCACGTCTTCGACCGGTTCTATCGCTCGGAGACTTCGCGGAACACCCCCGGTTCGGGGCTCGGGCTATCGATCGTCGCGCAGACCATCAAGGCGCACGGTGGCTGGGTGAAGGCCGGACGCTCGGAGTCCGGCGGCGCGGAGTTCACCATCCGCCTGCCCGGATCCAGCACCGCCGAGGAGGAAGCCGAGATCACCGACG
>DAOPRQ010000159.1:0-2168 GCA_035349055.1 Propionicimonas sp. | reverse complement strand
TGCGCGGACGCCCTGATCTGCATCTCCAATTGCGACAAGATCACCCCCGGCATGCTGCTGGCCGCGCTTCGGCTGAACATCCCGACGGTCTTCGTCAGCGGCGGCCCGATGGAGGCCGGGCGCATCCTCGGCGATCGAGTGGTGACCGGTGCCCCGGACGAGGGTGGCTCGGCCCGGCTCGACCTCATCGACGCCATGGTCAAGGCCGTGGACGACAACATCAGTGACGACGAGATCGCCGCGATCGAGGAGAACGCCTGCCCCACCTGCGGCTCCTGCTCGGGCATGTTCACCGCTAACTCGATGAACTGCCTCACCGAGGCGCTCGGCCTTTCGCTGCCCGGCAACGGTTCGACCCTGGCCACCGCAGCCGCCCGCAAGGAACTGTTCCTCGAAGCCGGACGCCTGGCGGTGCGGCTGGCCAACCGGTACTACGGCGAGGACGACGAGTCGGTGCTGCCGCGATCGGTCGCGACCAAGGAGGCATTTGCCAACGCCATGCGTCTGGATATCGCGATGGGCGGCTCTACCAACACGGTGCTGCACATTCTGGCTGCGGCTCGCGAGGCCGGCGTGGACTTCACCATGAACGATATCGACGCGCTTTCGCGGGTCACTCCGTGCCTCAGCAAAGTAGCCCCGAATACTACGAAGTACTACATGGAAGACGTGCATCGCGCTGGCGGTATGCCCGCGATCCTCGGCGAATTGCGCCGCGGCGGTCTGCTGGACGAGAACGTGCACGCGGTTCATTCCGACACGCTCGCCGAGTGGCTCGATACCTGGGACATCCGTGGCGGCGCAGCTTCCGCCCCGGCCAACGACCTCTGGTATGCCGCACCCGGCGGCGTCCGCACCACACAGGCGTTCAGTTCGACCAACCGCTGGGCAGACCTCGACACCGACGCGGCCGACGGCTGCATCCGCTCAGTCGAGCACGCCTACACCGCGGACGGCGGCCTGGCCGTGCTGAAGGGCAACCTCGCTGTCGACGGCTGCATCGTGAAGACTGCGGGCGTCCCGGAAGACCAGTGGACGTTCCGCGGCCCGGCCGTGGTCACCGAGTCGCAGGAGGCCGCGGTCGAGGCGATCCTGAGCAAGCGCGTCCAACCCGGCGATGTGGTGGTGGTGCGCTACGAGGGCCCGAAGGGCGGGCCGGGTATGCAGGAGATGCTCTACCCGACGTCCTATTTGAAGGGGCTCGGCCTCGGCCCGAAATGCGCCCTGATCACCGACGGACGCTTCTCCGGCGGCTCGTCGGGGCTGTCGATCGGCCACGTGTCGCCGGAAGCCGCGTCCGGCGGCACCATCGGCCTGGTCGAGGACGGCGACATCATCGAGATCTCGATCCCTGACCGCAGCATCAACCTGCTGGTGGACGACGCCACGCTCGCCGAACGCCGTGCCCGCCAGGACGCGATCGGGTGGAACCCCCAGGGACGCGTCCGCGAGGTGTCGACGGCGCTGAAGGTGTATGCCGCGCTGGCGCTCAGCGCCGACAAGGGTGCGGCCCGCTCGATCGACTGAAGCCGGGGAGAGACGTGACCATCCGTGCCCTGCTGATGGACGCCGACGGCGTCGTGCAGTACCCGCGTTCGGGCTGGCTGGAGCGGTTCGCGCGACTCGGTGGCCCTGGGTTCACGAGGGAGGCGTTCCGGCGCGAGATGTCCACCCTCACCGGCCAGGTGGACCTGCGCGACGAACTCGCCGAGATCATCGCCGACGGCGGCCACGACGCCACGCCTGAGGACTTCATCGAAATCTGGTGCGACATCGAGGTGGACGCCTACATGCTGCGGCTGGTCGACCGCGTCCGGGCTGCCGGCGTGGTGACCGCACTGGCCACCAACCAGCAGAGCTATCGCGGCACGCACATGCTGACCAACCTGCCCCACGCCGACCACTTCGACCACCAGTTCCACTCGTTCCAGATGGGGTTGGCCAAGCCCGATCCGGCGTTCTTCCGCTACATCATCGAGGCTCTCGGGATTGCGGCGGACGAGGCTGTGTTCGTCGATGACATGGAGATCAACGTCCGCGGGGCCCGGGAAGCCGGCCTGCAGGGGGTGTACTTCTCCGCCGCCGACACCTACGGCCATCTGCGCTCTCGACTGAGGGAACTCGGCGTCCCCGGAATCTAGGGCGTGTTGCGCAACGACACGCCCTAG
>DAOPRQ010000158.1:0-2364 GCA_035349055.1 Propionicimonas sp. | reverse complement strand
CGGAAGCGCAGCGCAACGGCGCCTACCTGCTGCTCGGCGACGACGACGAGGCCGTGGAGGGGCTGAACTGCTACATCGGGCGCACCGAGAACTTCGTCCGCCGGTTCGACGACCACCAGCGAAAGAAGGAGTTCTGGGATCGGGTCGTCCTCATCACGTCCAAGGACGACGCCTTCAACGAGGGGCACTGGGGTTACCTCGAAGCGCGGCTCGTTGAGTTCGCCAAGCAGGCCGCCCGCTGCACGCTCCGCAACGACAACACGCCCCAGGGTCGCAGGCTGTCGGAGGCACAGGCGTCCGACATGGAGGCGTTCCTGGCCCAACTGCAGATCGTTCTGCCGGTGCTGGGCGTCAACGTCATCCGCACCCGGACCACGCGCACCCAGCCGACACCAGCGTCCGACTCGCCGACGTTTCACCTGATGAACGCCAAGCTCGGCGTCAACGCGCAGGCTCAGGTCAATGGGGATGAGTTCACGATGCTGTCCGGCTCGGTCGTCGTGGCCGCCTGGACGACCGTCGGCAGAGCCGAGAGCACGCGCCGCTCCTACGCGGCCTACCGAGCCCAGCACGAAAAGCTCGTCGCGGACGGGTCCATCGTCGTCGAGGGCGGACGCGGCCGACTGACCCGTGACATCCCGTTCAGCTCCCCCTCAACCGCTGCCGCCGTGGCGCTCGGCCGTTCCAGCAACGGCCGCATCGAGTGGACCTGGGACGGCGGCACCTACGCGGCCTGGGAGAACCGCGGCCTCGCCTGACTTTGTTTAGTTCGTTTGGGTCGCCGCGAGGGTGAACAAAGTCGAACCGAGCGTACGCGGGTGGTGGCCTCAGCCCTGCAGCAAGGTCCGCATCACCTCCGGCGCATGGAACTGCCGGTTGTAATTGCGTTTTCCCCAAGGTGCCAGCAACCCGTGCGTGACCATGGAATCGATGAGCTTCTTCGCTCCCGCGTGGGACATCCCCAGCGCCGCCGCGGCCTGTCCCACGGTGAATGTGGCATGACCCACGGCGTAGTCGATGAGGATCCGCGCGTTGGCCGTCCGGATCGGGGTGGATTGGAGGCGCTCCTTGAGATCCGCCTGCACCGAAACGAGCGCCAGCATGCGCGCTCGCGTGGCATCCGCGGACTCACCCAGCCCGCGCGCGAAGAACGAGACCCATGTCGACCAGTCCGATCGAGCCGACACACCGAAGAGTGCGTCGTAGTACTCGGTACGTCGGGCTTCGAACCATGGCGAGACCGTGAGCGTGGGCTCGGTGAGAGTCCGCGACGCCAGCAGTTGCATGACGATCAACAGTCGACCGATCCGTCCGTTGCCGTCGTGGAACGGGTGGGCAGCCTCGAAGGCGTAGTGCCCCATTGCCGCAGCCACGATGGGATCGATCGCTTCCGAGTGGTCGGCCTGCATCCAGTCCGAAACATCGCGGAGTCTCGCCTCCAGGTCAGGCCCGGGTGGCGGCGGCACGTAGCGAGCGGCTTTGATCGGTAGTTCACCGGGAGCGGCCGACTCGCGACGACCGATCACAACCTGGATGGGTCGGACTTGTCCGGAGTACTCCCGCTCGGAAGCAGTTCCCCTCACCAGCAGCGCCTGGAGCTCCGCCAGGTCGCGCACACCCCAGCCACGCCCCTGCTCCGACCAAGTGAAGGCTTGGCGCGCCACCAGGAGGTAGTTCAAAACTTCGAGCAGGTCGGGATCGCTCGTGTCGTCGTCATCGGCAGCGAGCACGCGCTCGAGCGGTTCGTAGGTGCCTTCCAAAGCTGCAGTCGCCTGTGCTTCCAGCCTGAGGGACGCCGTTCGAAACATCCTCGGATTGGGAAGCCGGTTAGCGGTCGCTTCGAGGGACGCCAGCGAAGCGCGAGCCTCTGCCACACGGCGATAGCAGGTGGGGTCGAGTGGTGGACTGTCATCGCCGAGCGGATGAGGAAGGAACGCGAAGTGCTGCCACGGAACACCTGCCGGCGTCGAGCCCTTGACGGGTACGAGCTCACCGAAGGCTTCCTTCTGGAACAGTTCTATATCCACAATGCAACTTTAGCGCGGCTTTGGAAAACTTCATGGCTGTAACTTTTCCTGACGTCCTTCGAGTCGCGTGGCCGCGATCGACCGAAGCGCCGAGAACGCTAGGTTCGGAGCGTGACTATCCCGCCTAGTGGGTCGCACTCCTACGCTCCGATCGCGGTCAGCTCGGAGTCGACCGTCGTCGCCGAGTTCAACCCGGACGCCGCGGCGTCCGAGGGCTACCAGAGCGAGGCGCAACTGGAGGCGTCCTTCATCGAGCAACTGGTCAAGCAGGGCTACGAGCGGCTCGCGATCACCTCGTCGGCCGAGCTGATCGCCAACCTGCGCCGCCAGCTTGAGG
>DAOPRQ010000157.1:0-2382 GCA_035349055.1 Propionicimonas sp. | reverse complement strand
TGCACCCGCTGGTCTGCACCGCCTTCAACGCCGACTTCGACGGCGACCAGATGGCCGTGCACCTGCCGCTGAGCGCGGAGGCGCAGGCCGAGGCGCGCATCCTGATGCTGTCCACCAACAACATCCTGAAGCCCGCGGACGGCCGTCCGGTCACCCTGCCTACGCAGGACATGGTTATCGGCCACTACTTCCTGACCACCGAGCGGTCGGATCTGGTCGGTGAGGGTCGGGCGTTCTCGTCCGTCGCCGAGGCGTACATGGCTTTCGATCGCCACGAGCTGGCGATCGGCGCGCCTTGCCGCATCCGGCTCACCGGTGTGGTGCCGCCGGAGGGCCTCGAACTGCGTCCTGACGGTTCCATCATCATGGACACCACCCTGGGCCGGGCGCTGTTCAACGAGGCGCTGCCGACGGACTACCCGTTCGTCAACGTCGAAGTGGGCAAGAAGAAGCTGGGCCAGATCGTCAACGACCTCGCCGAGCGGTACCCCAAGGTCGAGGTCGCGGTCACGCTGGACAAGCTGAAGTCGCTCGGTTTCAAGTGGGCCACCCGCTCGGGTGTGACCGTTTCGATCGGGGACGTGCAGACTCCGCCGAACAAGCCGGAGATCTTGGCGGCCTACGAGGCGCGTGCCAACAAGATCACCAAGCAGTATGAGCGTGGCAAGGTCACCGAGGAGGAGCGGCACCAGGAGCTGATTCAGCTCTGGACGGACGCTACCGCCGAGCTGACCGCCGCGATGGAGGCCAACTTCGACAAGACGAACCCGATCGTCATGATGGTGCACTCCGGCGCCCGAGGGAACATGACCCAGATGCGCCAGATCGCCGCCATGCGAGGCCTGGTGGCCAACCCGAAGGGCGAGATCATCGCCCGGCCGATCAAGTCCAACTTCCGTGAGGGCCTGAGCGTGCTGGAGTACTTCATCTCCACGCACGGTGGCCGGAAGGGCCAGGCGGACACCGCACTGCGCACGGCCGACTCCGGGTACCTGACCCGGCGTCTGGTGGACGTGTCGCAGGACGTGATCATCCGCGAGGAGGACTGCCAGACCGATCGGGGGCTCACCAAGGCGATCGCGGCCGAGGGCAAGAACGGCAAGCTGGCCGCAGCCCGCAACGTGGAGACCGCGGTCTACTCCCGCACGCTGGCCACCGACGTGGTGAGCGCCGCCGGAAAGGTGCTGGTCAAGGCCGGCGTCGATCTGGGCGACGTGAACATCAAGAAGCTGCTCAAGAACGGCATCACCGAGGTCAAGGTGCGCTCCGTCCTCACCTGTGAGGCGGCCACCGGCACCTGCGCCATGTGCTACGGCCGCTCGCTGGCCACCGGCAAGCTGGTGGACGTGGGCGAGGCTGTCGGTATCGTCGCGGCCCAGTCGATCGGCGAGCCCGGCACCCAGCTGACGATGCGTACCTTCCACACCGGTGGTGTGGCCGGTGACGACATCACCCAGGGTCTGCCGCGTGTGGTCGAGCTCTTCGAGGCCCGACAGCCCAAGGGCAAGGCGCCGATCGCTGAGGCGTCCGGCCGGGTGCGGATCGAGGAGGGCGAGCGTACCCGCAAGCTGGTCATCGTCCGCGACGACGGCGAGGCCGACCTGGAGTACCCGCTGCCGCGGCGCGTCCGCCTGGAGTGGGAGGACGCGACCGGCGTCCGGCACTCTGTCGGCGACGGCGATCACGTTGCGGCCGGACGGCAGCTCTACGCCGGTACGCCCGACCCGCAGGACGTGCTTCGCGTGTCGGGTCTGCGCAAGGTGCAAGAACACCTGGTCGAAGAGGTGCAGGCCGTGTACCGGACGCAGGGTGCGCCGATCCACGACAAGCACATCGAGATCATCATCCGGCAGATGCTTCGTCGGATCACGGTGATCGAGTCCGGCGACACGTCGATGCTGCCGGGCGAGCTGGTCGACCGGAAGTCGTTCGAGGCGCAGAACCGCCAGATGGTGACCGAAGGCCGTACCCCGGCCCAGGGCCGTCCGGTGCTGATGGGCATCACCAAGGCGTCCCTTGCAACCGAGTCGTGGCTGTCCGCGGCTTCGTTCCAGGAGACCACCAAGGTGCTCACCGACGCAGCGATCAACGCGAAGTCGGACTCGCTGCTGGGCCTCAAGGAGAACGTCATCCTGGGCAAGCTGATCCCTGCCGGCACCGGCCTGGAGCGGTACCGCAACATCCGGGTGGAGCCCACCGCGGAGGCGCGGGCGGCTGCTTACGACCTCTCCTACGACCCGTACGACTACGACCTTTCGGTCGGCGGTTCGTCGGTCGGGCTGGACGAGTACGATACCGGCGAACTGCGCTGATCCGCCGCTAGGCAAGCCCCGAATCCCGCCGAGACCGCTGGTCTCGGCGGGATTCTGCTGTTCACGGCTC
>DAOPRQ010000156.1:0-2456 GCA_035349055.1 Propionicimonas sp. | reverse complement strand
GCGCCTACGACGGCGTTCTGCTCGGCATGGCTGGCCCGGCCGATCGCGGCGAAGACGACGACGAGCACGAGGTCGAGCAGCAGGGCCCACGGCATACCGATAGGGTTGCGGTCGGCTGCGGGGGGATTCGGGAGTGAGGTCATAGCGTCGGCAGGGTCGGGTGGTCATCGAACGGAAGCGACGGCTGAGGTGGGGCATGCGTGGGGTCGACACCCCGGAAGAGCTTGGACACCGACTTACCTTGGTGGATGCGCGAGATCGCCTCGGCGAAGAGTTCTGCCACCGAGCGCACCTCTAGCTCGGGCCAGCCCTGCGGCGGCGGGACGGTGTCGGTGGTGACGACTTCGCGGATGAAGGGATGACCGCGCAGCCGTTCGACGGCCTTGCCGGTGAACAGGCCATGGGTACAGGCGACCGAGGCGTCGATGCAGCCGGCGTCGGCGAGCCGATCGAGCAACTCGACGATGGACCCGCCGGTGGCGATCTCGTCGTCCAGGACGATCGCGCGCTTGCCGGCGACATCGCCGACGATGGCGTCGATGACCACCTTGTCGTCGGCCATTCGCTGCTTGCTTCCCGCTGCGACCGGGAGGTTGAGCAGACGAGCGAAGAGCGTGGCGGTCTTGGCGTTGCCCAGGTCGGGAGAGACGACGATGTGGTTGTCGAGGTTCATCGCCCGGTAGTGATCGGCGAGCACTCCGATGGCGGTGAGGTGGTCGACCGGCACCCGGAAGAAGCCGTGCACCTGGGGCGCATGCAAGGCCATGGTGAGCACGCGGGTCACGCCTGCGGTCTTGAGCAGGTCGGCCACCAGCCGGCCACCGATGGAGATCCGCGACGCGTCCTTCTTGTCCGACCGCGCATACGCGTAGTGCGGCATGACCGCCGTGATCGATGCGGCCGATGACCCGCGCGCAGCGTCGATCATGAGCAGCAATTCCATGAGGTGCTCCTGAGTGGGGGGCACCAGCGGCTGGATGATGTAGACGTCGCGTTGGCGGCAGTTGGCCAGCAACTGCGCCTGCAGGCAGTCGTTGCTGAACCGGCTGAGGTTGACGCCCGAGAGGCGGACGCCGAGACTCGAGCAGATGCGTTGAGCCAGAGCGGGATGGGCGTTTCCGGAGAAGACGACGACGTCCGCCACGAGGTCCCTTTCGATGCGGGCTGCGGGATCCAGGTCAAACCCTAGACCAGGGCTGCCGGGACCCGGGAAGGGCGCGCAGGCGACAGCGGCACACATCACACCGGTATGCCGGTGCGGTTGCCGACTGCGCTCGGACGGGAGCCAGGCCCTCCTCAGCAGGCCCGGGCGGTGTCTCGCTCATCGAGCAGCCGTGGTCATCGTGCAGTCTTAGTCACCCAGCAGATGCCGTCGGAGTTCGGTGACCAGTTCAAGGCGGGCCTGCGGGCCGACCACGGTGGCCCCGGGGAAGCTCATGAAGCCATGCACGGTGCCCAGGTAATTGGTGACACGGACGGGCACACCCGCGGCGGTGAGGCGGTCGGCATAGGCCAGTCCTTCGTCGCGCAGCGGGTCGAGATCGGCGGTCTGGATGAGCGCCGGCGGCAGGCCGGCGAGATCGGCAGTGAAGTAGGGAGACACGCGGGGGTCCTCGGGCGGGATCCCGCTATCGCCGAGGTAGTGGATGCGGAAGGCGTCGAGGGCGGCCTTGTCCAGGACCGGTGCGTGAGCATGCTCGTGGATCGACGGGAAGGACTGGCTGAGGTCGGTCGCCGGGTAGATGAGGGCTTGGTGGGCCAACCGTGGTCCCCGGTCGTCGCGCAGCCGGATTGCGACGAGGGCGGCCAGCGTTGCGCCGGCGCTGTCTCCCGCCACAGCTAGCCGACCCGGATCGCCGCCGAGATCGCCCGCACCCTCCGCCAGCCAGCGAACCGCATCCTCACAGTCGTCGATCCCGGCAGGAGCGCAATGTTCAGGCGCAAGCCTGTAGTCGATCGACACGACTGCCGCGGGAATGGCACTGGCCAGGTGCGAACAGATCGGGTCGCTCTGCGTGATGCTGCCCAGGACAAAGCCGCCACCGTGGAAGTAGCAGACGACCGGCCAGCCGCCCTGCGGCGGCTGTCCTGCCGGACGGTAGACGCGCGCCTGCCGGCGGCTGCCGTCCCGGGTGGGGAACCACTCCATGCTGACCTGCAGGTCACGCGAGACCCGGCCGACCACCCACGCCACGGGTGCCCGGGAGGGCAGCCGACGGGCCCGTGAGCGCTGGATGGCAGCCAGGTCCATCGTCGCGATCGACGGGAAGATCCCACGGCGCAAGAGCGCGGCGAGCGCCCGGGTCCGCAACGGCATACGAGGCATGCGGCCAGTGTGCCGCACCGGAACCGGCGCGGCCGACGCTGTCGATGCCTTCGATGTGCGGCTCACGCTCCCGTGGGCCGGAGCGGACATAGGGTGGCGCTATGACGGTGCGGCGGGTCATGGGGATCGA
>DAOPRQ010000155.1:0-2478 GCA_035349055.1 Propionicimonas sp. | reverse complement strand
CCGAGAAGTTCAAGCAGCAGTGCGAGATGAGCTGGAAGCGGATCGACCGTGGCCGTGACCGCGACGGTGCCCTGGGGTGGGCCGGCGAGCACGCAACCGCCCACCCGCCGCAGTCCCGGCGGGTCATCGCGGCACTCATCGGCGCGATCGCCAGGCACCGGGCCGAGGTCCTGCGCGAGTTCGGCAAGCCCAATGCCGCCGACGCCGAGCTGTGGGACGTCATGGCCCACCTCGGCCTGGACCCGCGGGACTACGAGACCCGTGACGGATGACGGGCACAGGCTCCGAGGTGATATCGCATACCTCGCGTCTCAACCACGCCACCGGGCGCTAGCCGGAAGCCTGGAGCGCGCTCGGACCTACTGCGCCCAACAGCTCATCGACGCTGGCTGGGACGTCACCGAGCAGCCCTTCGTCGCCCCGAACCGGCTTCGCATCCCCGACGACGGCAAGCCGGGCGCAGTGCTCCCGATGCGACCCTCGGGCAAAGTCCGCGGGGTCAACCTGCTCGCGAGAGCCAGCGACAGCAACCAGGCCAGCGGGACTCTTCTGATTGCACACCTCGACACCGTCCGGGTCAGCCCCGGCGCCGACGACAACGCCTCGGGCGTGGCGGTGGCCTTGCAGGTGGCACGGCTCCTGCACCAGGGACGTCACGACGTCACCATCGCCCTGGTCGACCTCGAAGAGCTCGGTCAGCTCGGGTCTCGACACCTGGTCACAGTGGGTCCGCGACCTGCTCGGGTGATCTGTCTTGAGTCGGTGGGCTACTTCGACGACCGGCCAGGCGCTCAGCGCCTACCGGTCGGGTTCGGGATGCTGTTCCCTTCACTCGCACGATCCATCCGCGCGCGGGAGGGTCGGGGTGACTTCCTGGCCGCCGTTCACCGAGGCGACTGCGAAGGCCTCCTCGAGGATCTGGTCACGACCGCCGCTGACCAAGAGCTCGACCTGCTCGGTCTGCTCGATCGCCGGTGGAACGGACCCGGGCAGCGGTTCACCCGGTGGGTGAACCCCCTGCTGATGGATCTCGACCGCAGCGACCACGCACCGTTCTGGCGGGCCCAAGTGCCCTCCATCCTCATCACCGGCACCGCGCCCCTGCGAAACAGCCGGTACCACCGCCGAGGCGATATCCCCGACACCTTGGACCATCGACGGATGAACGCACTGGCACGGTCCTTGGCGCACTTCCTGGCGACCCACGAGCCAGCCTCACCGGATCCGACCTGAGACGGGTCGTAAGGTCATGGGCAGAACTCACCCACCACACCGGGAGCTCACCACCCCATGGCCAACGACCTCAACAACCTGCTGGACCGCGTAGAGCGGGTTGACAGGTCCCTCGCGGCCGAGCTGCGCGCCCAGATCAGCACCCTCGCCCGTCGGCGCGAGTTCGGCCTCAACTTCGAGAAGCACAAGCCAGAGACCGTCGAGCTGTACGGCCGGACGGTCAGAGCTGGGGACAAGGTCCGGCTCATCGCCCCCCGCGGTCAGAGCGGACCTCATGAGGACGCCCGCACCTGGCGAGTCCAGACCATCACCAAGACCAGGACCGGGCACCAGGCACACCTGCTGGATCTCGACGGTAATGACGAGCGGGACGCACCACTGGACGAGCTCGTGGTCATCGCCGACTTCCGCGACCCGATCTACCCCGGGCTGCGCTCCACCGGAGCCGTGCGCCGAGGAGAAGACAAGCCGCACCACGTCGTCATCAACGCGGAGAACTTCCACGCGCTCGAAGCCATGCTCTTCACCAGCCAGGGCGCCGTCGACGCGATCTATATCGACCCGCCCTACAACACCGGCGCCAAGGACTGGAAATACAACAACGACTACGTCGACGGGGAAGACGCCTATCGCCACAGCAAGTGGCTGTCCTTCATGGAGCGCCGCCTCAAGCTCGCGCGCAAGCTGCTCAACCCCAACGACTCGGTGCTGATCGTCACCATCGACGAGAAGGAGTACCTCCGCCTCGGGCTGTTGCTACAGCAAACCTTCCCTGAAGCCACCATCCAGATGATCTCGTCGGTGATCAGTCCGAGCGGGGCGGCCCGGAACAGAGAGTTCACGCGAGTCAACGAGTTCATCTTCTTCGTGATGATCGGCAGAGCCGCCCCCGCCAAGACACCTGACGACATGCTGTTCACCGAGCGGCGGACTGAGAAGCAGAACAGGTCGCCTATCTGGAACCAACTCCGGCGTCTGGGTGCGGGTCCAGCTCGCAGCGACTCGCCCAGCAAGTTCTATCCAATACTTCTTGATCCGACCAGTGGAGCCATCGTCGGCTCTGACGCTCCGCTTCCGGCGCACATGGACCGCGCGACTTACAAGCCTCCGGCGGGAACAGAAGCAACTTGGCCTACTCAAACTGACGGCTCAGACGGTCGGTGGGAGTTGAACCGAGCCTCATTCGAGACACGTCTGGAGAACGGACATGTGCGATCTACAGGGAGGGGTAGGTCGGGAGAGTGG
>DAOPRQ010000154.1:0-2547 GCA_035349055.1 Propionicimonas sp. | reverse complement strand
GGCGAGGTCGCATAGTGGACTAGTGCAGCCGCCTTGAAAGCGGCCGAGCTTAACGGCTCCGTGGGTTCGAATCCCACCCTCGCCGCGCGAACGGCAGAACAGGGGTGTGGGGTGCCGACGACTCATCATGTGCGACAGCGACCGCCGCTGCGTGCCCTCGCGCTCGCGTCCGCCCTGATGGTGATCGGACTGGTGCTGATGCTGATGTCCCACCTGCTGGGCTGGCATCTGGCCCTGGCGCTGATCGGGACGCTCGCCCTGCTGCTCGGCGTGGGGTTGCTCACGGCTTCCTGGGCGATGGCGCACTCGATGTCGGTCGAGGTGGTGCTGGACGAGGAGGGTTACCGGGTGTACGGCGGTGGCACCGACGAGACCGGACGCTGGGCCGACATCAGCCGCGTGACCATAGCCGATGGCCTGCTCACGCTGTATCGGCTGGACGGAAGCACGCTGCGCCTGGTGGTGTCGCGCAGCAGCGTCGCCGACCTGGATGCTCTGGGGGCCGACATCGCCCGGCACCTGGATGCCGACCGGGGCTATCAACAACCGACGAACCTGAGCCGGCTTACGGACACTGAGCTACCCAACGAACACTGAGACCGAGCGATCCCTGAGCTTGACGAGGGGTCGCTGATCGCGCCTGCCTTGTGCTGAGCTTGCGAAGGTGAGACCGCGGACGGCATCCCGCCCAGCTCGAGGATTCGAGCGCTACTTCTCGGGGTGGTAGCCGCAGACGTCCTCTAGGTCTTCGCTCTTGGCCTTGGCGGTAGACGACGCGCTGCTCGAAGACGCGCTGCTGGACGGCGTGGCCGAGGTCGTCGCGCTCGAAGTGGGCTCAGTGCTGGCGGCTGACGCGGAAGCGGTGCCGTTGGGTGTCGTGGTTGCCGAGGCGGTGGGCTGCGCGGCCTTCTCCGTCTCCTTGAGTGCCTTCTTCACCCGGCTCTGCACCTTGTCCCAGTCGGGATTGGCGCTGATGAAGCCTGTTTCCGGAGTGAACACCACGCTGCGCAGCTTGGTGCCCTGTACTTTGCTGGCCAGGTCGACGAGAGCGGGCAGGAGTGAGCGCTTGACGTCGGTGGTGATGGTCTTCTCGCCGGCCGCGGCGATGGACTGGTAGTTCTGCAGGACGTCGAGCGGAGTGGTCTGCTGCACCACGGCGTTGATGACGCAGCGCTGGCGTTCCATGCGGTTGTAGTCGGTGAGGCCGTAGCGGCCGCGGGCGTACCAGAGGGCGAGCCGGCCGTTCATGTGTTGGTTGGGGCCGACCTTGATGTAGCCGTCGGGCTTGATGCCGGCGTCCGTCTGACCGCCGATCGGGATCTCGTAGTTGACGTTCAGCGTGACGCCGCCGATGGCGTTGATGAAGTCCTTGAATCCGTCCATGTTGACTTTGACGTAGTACTTGATGTCCAGACCGAGAGCCTCGCCGACGGAGGCCTTCATGACTTCGGCGCCGAAGTCCTTGGTCTTGCCGAGGGCGCTGTGATCCGTGACGCGTCCGGGCACGTTGCGGTACATGGCGTTGAGGAAGTACTCGGCGTTGGCCGGATTCACACCGTCGTAGAAGCCGTTCGGGTAGTACTTGGCGAGCGGGGAGTCGGACGGGAAGGGCATGCGCGCGGTGTTGCGCGGCAGGGTGAACAGCGTGGTGCCGCCCGAGTGAGTGTCGATGGAGGCAACGATCACGGTGTCGGTACGGTCGCCGAGCTTGCTGGACCGGTCATTGCCGGAGTCGCCGCCGATGATGAGGAAGTTGATCCGGTCCTGGTCGGCCCAGGGGTCCTGAACGTCGACCGGTGATTGCGTGCTGCTCGGATCCTCGGACTCGAACATGTTGTTGACCATGTTGGCGGTCGTCCAGGCGTAGGTGGAGCCCACGGCCATGGGTGCGGCGACGACGAAGGAGAGCAGGCCGACGACGCCGGCGCCGGCGAGGCGCTGTCCGGTGGTTGGACGCGCGGGACGCAGGCAGAGGTGGGTGAAGCCGATCAGGAGGACGTAGCCGACCGCGACGACGGCGAGCCCGACGGCGACGCCTTCCAACACGTTCGGTGCCAGCGCGAGGTTGCTGAGTTGCTTGCGCTGGGTGAGTACCAGCGCGATGCCGCCGCCGATCACGAGGGCGAACAGGCCCATCAGGATGCCGCCTGCGACTTTGCGTCCGGCGCGCCAGAGGCCGAGACCGGGAATCAGGGTGCCAAGGACCGTCCAGCCGACCGCGGAACCGAAGGTCCGCTCGTCCACCACTCGCCTGGCCGAACCGCCGCCGCCGAGGGGTTCGGAATCGGCGATACGGCGCGGTGCGCTGGGCGATTCGTGGGCAGCAGTCATACTGAAGGGTTCCTTTTGGGAGAACGAGGGCCGACTAACAGGTTACCGGGCTGCAGCAAGCCGGATTCACGCTCCGCTTTGCCGCCGCACTCGGACGCCTTGTAGGCTGGCGGACGGTCTTGGAGGTGTCGCCTAGTCCGGTCTATGGCGCCCGCCTGCTAAGCGGGTTGAGGGCTTCAACCCTCTCCGGGGTTCAAATCCCCGCACCTCCGCCAT
>DAOPRQ010000153.1:0-2622 GCA_035349055.1 Propionicimonas sp. | reverse complement strand
CTACCTGGGCTACAAGAGCGGCACCACCGGGGTCACCTTCGGCCGCAGCATCGCCAAGACCAAGCTGATCAGCGAGGAGACCGGGCAGCCGATCGGTTCAACCAACGGCATCATCCGTCAGTTCGCCCACATCGTCGACTCGGTCATCTGCTACATCGGTTGGCTGTTCCCGCTGTGGGACGCCAAGCGTCAGACCATCGCCGACAAGATCATGAAGACCGTGGTCGTCGACAACAGCACCGATCCGAACGCCGGCAACTACAACTGGAACCTGTAGTCGCCCGGTAGGACGTGAGCGGGGCCGGTCGGGAGTGATCCCGGCCGGCCCTTGCTGCGTCAGGCGGTGGACCTTGACGTTTCACTAGCGCGCTGGCGGTTCCTTTCTCCCCGATCGTGCATCGGTCGTGCAGCGAGCTGGGCTGCGCGGACGGGCGATAGCGTGCTCGGTATGCGCGCACTGGTGAAGACACACGCCGGACCGGGACTGGAACTCCGTGACGTTCCGGAGCCGAACTGCGGGCCGACCGAGGTGAAGATCCGGGTGATGCGGGCCGGCCTGTGCGGCACCGACCTGCACCTGGAATCGTGGGACGACTGGGCGGCTTCCACCGTCCGCGCTCCGCTGACCATCGGCCACGAGTTCTACGGCGAGGTGGTCGAGGTCGGCGCCGAGGTGACCGGGATCGCGCTGGGTGCGCGGGCGTCCGGGGAGGGCCACATCGTCTGCGGACGCTGCCGCAACTGCCGGGCCGGACGGCGCCACGTCTGCATCCACACCGTCGGGCTCGGGGTGAACACCGACGGTGCCTTCGCCGACTTCGTGGTGCTGCCGGCGTCCAATGTCTGGCTGCAACCGGACGCGATCGACCCCGATCTGGGGGCGATCTTCGACCCGCTCGGCAATGCCACCCACACCGCGCTGCAGTGGCCGGTGGTGGGGGAGGACGTGCTGATCACCGGCGCCGGACCGATCGGAGTGATGGCCGCGGCGATCGTCCGCCATGCCGGGGCCAAGCACGTGGTGGTCACCGATCTGTCCGACTACCGGCTGGGCCTGGCCGCGGGCGCCGGGGCCGACCTGTGCGTGAACGTTGGCCGCACCCGGCTCGCCGACGCGCAGCACCAGCTTGGTATGCGGGAGGGTTTCGACATCGGACTGGAGATGTCCGGGGCGCCGTCGGCGGTCGCGGAGATGCTGGCCAACCTCAACCACGGCGCCAAGGTGGCCATGCTCGGCCTGCCGAAGGACCCGTACCCGATCGATTGGGGCCGGGTGATCACCCACATGATCACCATCAAGGGGATCTACGGACGGGAAATGTTCGAGACCTGGTACCTGATGAGCTCGATGCTGGCCACCTCGCCGGTGTTCGCCGACGCCGTCCGCTCGGTGATCACCCACCGCTTCCCCGCCTCCGACTGGGCCGAGGCTTTCGCGATCGCTCGCACTGGGGAGTGCGGAAAGGTGATCCTCGACTGGTCGTGAGCTGATTTCGGCCCTGGATGGTCGCTGGGGCCGGAAATCGGGCGCTGGAGTGCATCGAGGGCATGGATCGGCTCCTGCTCTTGGGCGCTTGCGGGAATAGGGTGACGGCATGTACGCCTTCCGCGATGACCTGGCCACCACCCTGAGCGAGATTCGAGCGGCCGGGCTCTTCAAGAGCGAGCGGCAGCTGACCACCCCGCAGTCGGCGCAGGTGGCCACACCGTCCGGGCCGGTGCTCAACTTCTGCGCCAACAACTACCTGGGGCTGGCCGACCACCCGGCGGTGCTCGCGGCCGCAAAGACCGCGCTGGACGAGTGGGGCTTCGGGATGGCGTCCGTCCGCTTCATCTGCGGGACGCAGACCCAGCACGTCGAGCTGGAGCGCCGGCTGAGCGAGTTTCTCGGCACCGAGGACACCATTCTGTTCTCGAGCTGTTTCGACGCCAACGGCGGGCTCTTCGAGGTGCTCTTCGGCGAGGCGGACGCGATCATCTCCGACGAGCTGAACCACGCTTCGCTGATCGATGGCATCAGGCTGTCGAAGGCCGCGCGCTACCGCTATCGCAACCGTGACCTGGCCGACCTGGAAGCCCAACTGGTGACCGCTGCCGATGCCCGTCGCAAAGTGATCGTCACCGACGGCGTGTTCTCGATGGACGGCTATTTCGCGCCCCTGGAGGGCATCTGCGACCTCGCCGAGCGCTACGGCGCTCTGGTGGTCGTGGATGATTCGCACGCGGTCGGTTTCGTCGGCACCGGTGGGCGAGGGACGCCGGAGTTGTTCGGCGTCGCCGACCGGGTGGACGTGATCACCGGCACTCTGGGGAAAGCGCTCGGCGGTGCGTCCGGTGGCTATGTGAGCGGACCTTCCGAGGTGATCGCGCTCCTGCGGCAGCGGGCGCGTCCGTACCTCTTCTCGAACTCGGTGGCGCCGGCGGTGGTGGCCGGCTCGCTGGCCGCGTTGGAGCTGGTCAGCTCGTCGGCGGACGCCCGTGACCGGCTCAACTCGAATGCGGCCTTGTTCCGCGAGCTGATGACCGCGGCTGGGTTCGAGCTGCTGCCCGGTGCGCACCCAATCGTGCCGGTGATGTTCCCGGGCGCGGACGGTGCCCGGCAGGCCGCGGCCATCGCCGACC
>DAOPRQ010000152.1:0-2629 GCA_035349055.1 Propionicimonas sp. | reverse complement strand
CGGCCGTCCTCGGCGAGGATGTGGCCCAGGCAGAGCACGTTCTTGTACGACGACTTGTCGAACACCAGCGTGCCGACCGCCATCAGCGAGTAGAACCAGCCGCGGGTCTGGTCGATCGCCTCGCAGATGAAGTCGGCCGGGTAGGCGGTCTGGAACGCCTCGACCGAGCCCTCGGCCCACGGGTAGCCCCACTGGCCGAACGGCATCGAGCCGCTGTCGAACCATGCGTCGATCACCTCGGGGACGCGACGGGCCACCTGTTCGCAGTTCGGGCAGGCGAAGGTGATGTCGTCCACGAACGGGCGGTGCGGGTCGAGCGCTGAGTAGTCGCGTCCGGTGAGCTCGGAAAGTTCGGCGCGCGAGCCGACGCAGGTCTGGTGGCCGGCCGGGCAGCGCCAGATCGGCAGCGGCGTGCCCCAGTAGCGCGACCGGGACAGCGCCCAGTCGATGTTGTTGTTCAGCCAGTCGCCGTAGCGGCCCCACTTGATGTGTTCGGGGTACCAGGAGGTGTTGGCGTTCTCGCGCAGCAGTTCGTCCTTGATCGCGGTGGTGCGGATGTACCAGGACGGCTGGGCGTAGTAGAGCAGCGTGGTGTGGCAGCGCCAGCAGTGCGGGTAGGAGTGCTCGTAGTTGAGCACCCGGTACATCAGCCCGCGCTGGGTGAGGTCGTCGACGAGCACCTTGTCGGCGGTCTTGAAGAACATGCCGCCGACCAGGTCGAGGTCAGCCTCGAAGGAGCCGTCGGGACGGATCGGGTTGACCATCGGCAGACCGTACTGGCGGCAGACGAACATGTCGTCCTCGCCGAACGCGGGTGCCTGGTGGACCAGTCCGGTGCCGTCCTCGGTGGTGACGTAGTCGGCCAGCACGACGTAGTGGGTGCCGCCAACCGCGTCCGGGAAGTCGACCAGCTCGAACGGACGCTGGTACTTCCACAGTTCGAGTTCGCGCCCGGTGAAGGTGCGGCCCAGCTGCCAGCCCTCGCCGAGCACCTTCTCGGCCAGCGGCTCGGCTACCACCAGCGATTCCTCGTCATTGGTGGCCACGACATAGGTCACGTCGGGATGCACCGCGACCGCGGTGTTCGAGACGAGCGTCCAGGGTGTGGTCGTCCAGACCAGCAGGGACGCCTTGTCGGCGAGCGGCCCCGAGATCAAGGGGAAGCGGACGTAAACGCTGGGATCGGTGACGTCCTCGTAGCCCTGGGCGAGCTCGTGGTCGCTCAGCGTGGTGCCGCAGCGCGGGCAGTAGGGGGCGACCCGGTAATCCTCGACCAGCAGGCCCTTGGTATGGATCTGCTTCAGCGCCCACCAAACCGACTCGACGTAGGCCGAGTCCATCGTCCAGTAGGCCTGGTCAAGGTTCACCCAGTAGCCCATCCGCGTGGTGAGGTCGGTGAACGCGTCCACGTGCCGGGAGACCGACTCGCGGCACTTCGCGTTGAACGCCTCGACGCCGAAGGCTTCGATGTCGGGCTTACCGTTGAAGCCGAGTTCCTTCTCGACGGCGAGTTCGACCGGCAGGCCGTGGCAGTCCCAGCCGGCCTTGCGCTCGACGTGGTAGCCCTGCATGGTCTTGAACCGCGGGAACACGTCCTTGAAGACGCGCGCCTCGATGTGGTGGGTGCCCGGCATGCCGTTGGCGGTGGGCGGGCCTTCGTAGAACGTCCAGGGTCGGCCGCCCGCGGTGCGCTTGAGGCTGGCGGCGAAGGTGTCCTGGGTGGCCCAGAGTTCGAGGATCTCGCGTTCCATCGCCGGCAGGTCAAGCATCGCCGGTACTGGACGGTACGTGGGACGGGTGGTTTCGGTCATCGGGTCGATCCTTCGTCGGCATGCTGGACGAAGGGACGAGGACGCCTTGCGACGGACCCGCGGTACCACCCTCCTTGGGCGTACTGGACGCCCCACTCAAGGTTCGCCGCGGCCGGTTCTAGTGGGAGTTGTGGACTCTCGATGGTTTCGACAAGCTCAACCAGCCGAGGGCCGACGCACTCTGTTCTTCCGGCAGCTCCGGGGTGATGGCCCCATCGATGCCTTGCGGACCTCCACAGTGTAACGAACGCTCTGCGACCGTCGGTAGCTCATGCCCCGTGACGCATCGAGGGCCAGCCTTCGCGCCCAAGGCTCGACCCCGGGGTGGAGCGCTGAAAAGCGTTGGCTGGCCCTCGATTGCGGGCGGCGATCAGATCTGCGGGTCGTTGCCCTCCGGCGGCTTGGGCGGCGCCGGAGGCTGCTGCGGCGCGGCTGGCGGCGTCCACTCATTCTCGTTGGGCAGCGTGCCGAGCATCGCGGCCCGCCGGGCCACGTAGTCGTCGATCTCGATTTCACCGCGGGCGAGCCGTTCGTCCAGCACCTGCAACGCGGGCGGCATCGGCGGACCGTGGTGGTGCCCGTGGAAGCCCTTCGGTCCCGCGGGCGCACCTTGACCCTTTGCCCGGCGGATCAGGAAGAAGACCAGCAGAGCCAGCAAGCTCAGGAACGTCAGTGTGCCAAGGAATCCGAGAATGCCGGCAAGCATCGAGCCCATGCCCGATCCTGGAATGTGGCGCATCGAACCTCCAAAAAGGTCAGTGGCGTCCCGGTGACGCCGACGAAGTCCATGCTTACTCGCCCACCTGTGCTGGACCTGT
>DAOPRQ010000151.1:0-2677 GCA_035349055.1 Propionicimonas sp. | reverse complement strand
GACCTGGTGCTGCTGATCCGTCCGCATCCGCTCGGGGTCGGCGACTACACCTTTGGCCACGACCGGGTGCGGCTGATCACGCCCGCCGAGCAGCCCGAGTCGATGCCGCTGCTGTGGGGGCTGGACGCACTCGTCACCGACTACTCGTCGATCCTGGTCGACTACGCGGTCACCGGGCGGCCGATCCTGTTGCTGGCGCCCGACCTCGAGCATTACCGGGCGACCCGCGGCCTCTATGTCGACTACGACTGGCTGTCCGGCGGCGCCTGGAGCACCGACTGGGACCAGGTACTCGACCGGCTGGAGTCGGTGCTCACCCTCCCCGAGGCAGCGATGGTCACGTCCGCGCACAGCCGGCAGTTGGCCGAGGTCTTCCACGAGTGGACGGACGGCGGCAGCGCCGCCCGGGTAGCGGACGCCGTCGCCAAACTCGCCGGCACGACCCCGCGCGGACGCCACGGGATTCGCTAGCACCCGATCCCGCAGCCTGACAAGGGGTCTGGCAAACCGTCCCTGGGAGGCTGGCGAGGGACGAGCCAGCTGTACCGAAGGGTCGCCTACCCCGGGCTTCGTCAAGCTCAGCCACCGCTCACTGAGCCTGACCAGAGATCGCTTACTTGACCCGGGAGCGATCCACCGTCCGCTCCGCACCGAATAGCCAGCCGCGAATGAAGCCGGCGCCCCAGGCGAGATGCATGGTCATCAACACGACCACGTTCAGCAGCCGATCGACCAGACCATCGCCACCCAGCCGAGTCAGGCCGACCGCAGTCACGCCGGCCAAGTAGCCCAGCGACGGGACGTGCGCCAACGCCCAGCCGGCACCGCGCCCCACCCCGAACACCTGCAGCAACCCGACCGCCAGGCTGATCGCGACCAATACCGCGACCACCGGCGGCGGCAGGTACCGCCACGGCGTGGACGCCTGCCGCCGCACCAGGTGTCCGCGCCAGACCCCGGTCGCATACATCTGGCGGCGCAACGCGTCCCAGTTGTCGCGGGGCCAATAGGTGACCCGCAGCCTCGGGGTGAACCGGATGCTGTACCCGGCGAGTCGGATGCGGTGGTTCAGCTCCCAGTCCTCGGCGCGACGCAGGGTCTCGTCGTAGCCGCCAACCTCGGCCAGCACCTCCCGCCGGAACACCCCGAGATAAGCGGAATCGCATTCCGCTTCGTCCTCGCCGTGGTGCCACGAACCGCCACCCAGCCCGAACGGGGAGTTATAGGCCCGAGCCACCGCCTGCTGGAAGCGTCCGTGGCCCCTGGCGACCATGACGCCGCCGACGTTCGCCGCACCGGTGCGCCGCAGCATCTCCACGGCGGACGCGGTGTAGCCGGCCGGCAGTTCAGCGTGCGCGTCCACGCGGATCACCACCGGATGCCGGCTGGCCGCGATTGCCAGGTTGAGTCCGATCGGGATGTCGTTCCGCGGGTTCGAAACCAGTCGGACGCGCGGATCGGCGGCTGCGAGTTCGGCCGCGACCGCGTCCGTCGCATCGGTGGACGCACCCAGCGCCAGCACCAGTTCCTGTTCGCCGGCGTACTCCTGGGCGAGCACCGCGCCAACCGCCTCGGCCAGATGGCCGGCCTCATTGAGCACCGGCATCACATAGGAGACCGCCACATCCTCGGGCAGCGAAGCGTGCGTCACGACGCCCATTCTCGCAGACCTCCCCGTCCCAGATCGTCGAGGGCCAGCCACCGCCATCGAGAGCCCGCTCCTGGTGCTGGCGCTCGGCGACGGAGGCTGGCCCTCGACGATGGGTGCGCGCGGACGAGGTCAGCCGAGCTTGGCGGCCAGGTTCTCGTCCAGGGCAGCGAGGAAGTCCTCGGTGGTGAGCCACGCCTGCTCCGGGCCGACCAGCAGCGCCAGGTCCTTGGTCATCTTCCCCGACTCGACGGTCTCGATGCAGACCTTCTCCAGCGTCTCGGCGAAGGCCGTCACCTCGGGCGTGCCGTCCAGCTTGCCGCGGTGCTTGAGGCCACCGGTCCAGGCGAAGATGGACGCGATCGGGTTCGTCGAAGTCGGCTTGCCCTGCTGGTGCATCCGGTAGTGCCGGGTCACCGTCCCGTGCGCAGCCTCGGCCTCGACCGTCTTCCCGTCCGGGGTCATCAGCACCGAAGTCATCAGGCCGAGCGAGCCGAAGCCCTGCGCCACGGTGTCGGACTGCACATCGCCGTCGTAGTTCTTGCAGGCCCAGACGTAGCCGCCCTCCCACTTCATCGCGGACGCGACCATGTCGTCGATCAGCCGGTGCTCGTAGGTTAGCCCGCGGGACGCGAACTCAGCGGCGAACTCGGCCTCGAAGACCTCGGCGAAGATGTCCTTGAACGCCCCGTCGTAGGCCTTGAGGATCGTGTTCTTGGTGGACAGGTAGACCGGGTAGTTGCGCAGCAGCCCGTAGGAGAAGGACGCCCGGGCGAAGTCGCGGATCGACTCGTTGAAGTTGTACATGCCCATCGCCACGCCCCCGGATTCCGGGAAGTTGGCGACGACGTGCTCGATCGGCTCCGAACCGTCCTCGGGGGTGAAGGTGATGGTCACCTTGCCAGCGCCGGGAACCTTGAAGTTGGCCGCCTTGTACTGGTCGCCGTGGGCGTGGCGCCCGATCACGATTGGCTTGGTCCAGCCCGGCACCAGCCGCGGGATGTTGGAGATGATGATCGGCTCGCGGAA
>DAOPRQ010000150.1:0-2703 GCA_035349055.1 Propionicimonas sp. | reverse complement strand
CCCCAGCCAAGTTCCGATCAACTCGGGCGTCTCACACGAGTCTGTCGGATAGGGTGCGCTCGATGCGCGGCTGCAGCAGTTCACGTTTGACAGACTCGCGCCAACTGTTAGTCACTGCGCGAAGCTGCTCGCTCGCGCTTCGGCGCGAGTCGGACGTCAGCGGGTGAATCGCCTTGGCCTCAAGTAGCTCCAACAGTTCGACACGGGTCAGCCGACGGCCCAGGTTCTCAAGAAGGATGTCACCAATAGCGAGCGAGACGAGTTCCCCAGTGGCGCCGCCCAACTGGCATCCAGCCAGCACGGCGTTCATCCGCACGATGTCGCCTTCGTCCTGGACCTTGAACCACATCCCGCGCAGGGTGTCCCACGCCTTCTGTGGACTACCTAGGAACGCATCCGCGGCTAGCTGACTAAACACACCCTGGAGTTCGTTTGTCAGCCAAGACTGGGTGAACTCAACAAGATCAGTCGACTTCCGCGCACGTTCAGCCAGCTCTTGCAGCGGCCGACATGGGACAAGCGAGACGAAGTGAAACTCGCGACCGGCAGCCACATGTCCAGTAGCCGCCTCGAACACGTTGTGGTCAGCCAGCGCTTTCACAGACCAGCTGTTGCTGTTGCCGTTCTGACGCTTGAGCTGATGGACCTCGGTGGTCGCGGCGCCCGCGAAAGTGAACTCGGAGCCCTTACCAACCTCGGCGTCAACATCTTCAAGCGTCACTGAGTGGCTGCCGTCAGTCAGACAGTAGAGGGCATGTCGAACGGCCCAGGCGAGTTCGTACCGGTTTCCAAGCTTGTCCGCTTCCCCGCCTGGCCTTGGACTCACGTTGGCTCCAGGCTGCAGGCGCTTGGCTCAATCGCATCATCGCCGTGGACGGCGGTGATCTGCCGGGCCAACTTGGTGGCAGCGTCGCACAAGTCGTTCCAGTCATGGTCGTCCCATAGGAACCAGAAGACGTGTGCGAAACGCTCGAGGTGCGTGCTCCACCCTGCCCGGGCCTTATCCCATCCGGGCATCAAGGCCATGTGCCAGGAGCGACCAATGCCCGCTGCGGCTGGTACTCCTGCGGTTGCAGGGGCGATGCCCGGGGAACGCAGCCATGGAAGCCCATCGTGGATACGCCTTGGGCTCGGTGATCGAAGAATGGTCGCTGTCTGGGACGCGACTTCCTGCGGCGACGGCCTCATGACGGGACCCTATCGAGAGATGCGAAGTCGTCTTGGTCGAGCGCACTACGTTGCTGCGGGGTGAGTCATTTGTCCCGGTTGTCGCTCTCCCGACTATCCCCGACACTGGGGATCGCGGGCTGCTTGGCTGTCACCTGGAGCCTCGACGGGATCTTGGCGCGAGTCTGCGCCGCCGCTAGGGCCGACATTCGGGCGGCGAGTTGGGCGTCTCGTTCGGCGGCGACGTGTTGGTAGCGCATGGCCATGTTGGCGGTGCTGTGCCCGATCCGGGCCTGCAGCTCGGCCAGCGTCGCGCCGAGCTGGGCGGCCAGGGTGGCGCTCGTGTGCCGCAGAGCATGGATGGTGAGCCCAGGCACGCCGATTGCCGCCTTCGCCTTGTCATGGGCGTCCCGCAGCACCGAGTCGTTCAGCGGCGACACACCGTCACCGGCCGGGAACAGCAGCGCGTCCCTCTTGCGGGGCGGCTGTGCGGTCAGCCAGACCCGCAGCACTGGCATCAGATGTGGCGGGATCGCGACCGTGCGGATGCCGGCGGCGGTCTTGGGTGGTCCGATGATGAGCTGTCCGGTGACCCGGACGACGGCATGGCGGACGTGGACGACGCCGGCGTCCAGATCGAGGTCTCGGACGCGGAGCCCGCGGACCTCGCCGGACCGGAGTCCGCACCAGCCGGCCAGCAGCAGCGGCACCCTCCGGTTCTCCGGGAGGGCGGCCAGGTATGCCTCCAGCTGGCGGACCGTCAGCACCTCGATCTCGCGGGCTCGGGTCTTCTGGGCGCCGGCCTTGACCCGGCACGGGTTGGCGACGATCAGACCGTCGTCGACGGCGTCCTTGAGGATCGACTTGAGCAGCCCGTAGGCGTTGGCCTGCTGGGTGGGCGTCCGCTTCATCGACCCGTACCAGGCCGTGACCTCAGCCGAGGTGATGTCGCGCAGTTCGCGTCCACCGAACGCCGGCAGGATCGCCAACCGCAGCAGCCTGTCGTACAACGCGACCGTCGCCGGCCGCAATCTGCGGCGTCCCAGCGCCACCACGGCGTACCCGTCCACAGTCGTCGGCACCGCCGGAGCCGCCAACTTGCGGGGCGGCTCTCACTCGCCGCGCGACAGCAGCCGCTCCTGGCTGACCAGCCACGCCTCGGCGTCCATCTTGGCCACGAACGTCACCGGGGCGCTGTACCGGCGCAGGTCCGGACCGGTGTACCGCGCCCGGTACTTCCCCGACGGCAACTTGCTCATCTCCCCGAACGCCCGCTTGCCCGCCGGACGCCTAGCCACGATCGTCCGCCTCATCCATGACCCAATACCGAACGCGAGAGGTACCTCCCGGACGTCCCCGATCTAGCAGTCCAGTCGAGCCGCGAAGAGGTCGAATCGCTAGCTCAGCTAGCACCCCAGCTAGCACCCATTCCCCAGGGACGGCTCGTCGTGGGGAATACGTGGGGAATGAAAGGGCTTTCTTGCCCATCTGTGACCACCGCAGTCCAACTGCGGGCAGAGGAAAACCCCTAGTCAG
>DAOPRQ010000149.1:0-2754 GCA_035349055.1 Propionicimonas sp. | reverse complement strand
GCTTTCGCGGCGACCGTCGCGCTACCGACGGACCTGCCGGACGGTGAGCACAATGTCGTAGTGGCCTACCAGGGCAACGAACTCGTCCGGGTGCCGGTCCAGGTCCTTGCTCCGGTCGCGGACAGTTTCGTCGAGGCGCTCACCGTCGGGTTCGCGGGGCAGAACGACGAACTGCTGGCCGGTCTGGCGATCCTCGGCGGTCTCGTCGTCGCGGGCGGAGTGACTATTCTGGTCACCAGCGGCGCTCGACGTCGCGCCTAGCTTTTCTCGAACCCCGCGCGGCTGCCGTTCGACGTCCGCGCGGGGTTCGCGCTGGGTAGGGCTGAACCAAGGCAAAGGACGGCAGACATGCGAATCGTGGTCGCTTCCGATCACGCCGGAGTGGACCTTCGGCAGGAGATCGCCGACGAGGCGCGCTCGCTCGGTCACGAGGTCACCGACCTCGGACCCGCGCCGGGGGAGTCGCTGGACTACCCGATCAACGGCGCGAAGGTCGGACGCCTGATAGCCGCCGGAGAGTACGACCGCGGCCTGTTGGTCTGTGGCACCGGGGTGGGCATCTCGCTGGCAGCGAACAAGGTGCGCGGCGTGCGCGCGGTGGTCTGCTCTGAGCCCTACACCGCGGTGCTCTCCCGGCAGCACAACGATGCCAACGTGCTTGCGCTCGGCGCCCGCGTGGTCGGCACCGGTCTCGCCCGGATGATCGTCCGCGAATGGCTGGCCGCCGAGTTCGAGGGTGGTCGGCATGCCCGCAGGGTGGGTCTCATCGAGGAACTGGGCGAACCGGCCCAGAGCCCCGCGTTTTGACCGCCCCCGCAACGATCAAGTAGCCTTGAGCGCTGTGTTCGGGTGACCGAACCATGCGTGCGTGCGCCGCGTCCGGCCCGGACCCTTTGACTAGCTCAGGGATCGACCGGTGGCGCTCGGCGCGCGCCACACACACAAGTAACGGAAAGAGATACCAGCCGGTGCCCACTATCCAGCAGTTGGTCCGCAAGGGCCGCACTGACAAGGTCAGCAAGAACAAGACCCCTGCGCTGAAGGGTTCGCCCCAGCGTCGCGGCGTCTGCACCCGGGTGTACACCACCACCCCCAAGAAGCCGAACTCCGCGCTGCGCAAGGTCGCTCGCGTCCGGCTCTCCTCGGGCGTCGAGGTCACTGCTTACATTCCGGGCGTTGGCCACAACCTGCAGGAGCACTCGATGGTGCTGGTCCGCGGCGGTCGAGTGAAGGACCTCCCGGGCGTCCGCTACAAGATCATCCGCGGCTCGCTGGACACCCAGGGTGTCAAGAACCGCAAGCAGGCCCGCAGCCGTTACGGCGCGAAGAAGGAGAAGTAATGCCTCGCAAGGGTCCCGCCCCGAAGCGTCCGGTCGTCGTCGATCCGGTCTACGGCTCGCCGCTGGTTTCGCAGCTCGTCAGCAAGATCCTGCTGGACGGCAAGAAGACCACCGCGCAGAGCATCGTCTACGACGCCCTCGAAGGCACTCGCACCAAGACCGGTGTAGACCCCGTGCAGACGCTGAAGAAGGCGCTGGACAACATCCGTCCCGCGCTCGAGGTGAAGAGCCGCCGCGTCGGTGGTGCCACCTACCAGGTGCCGGTCGAGGTCAAGCCCGGCCGGGCCAACACCCTGGCACTGCGCTGGCTGGTGAGCTTCTCCCGGCAGCGTCGCGAGAAGACCATGACCGAACGGTTGATGAACGAACTGCTGGACGCGTCCAACGGCCTCGGCGCTTCGGTGAAGCGTCGCGAGGACACCCACAAGATGGCCGAGGCCAACCGCGCCTTCGCCCATTACCGCTGGTGATCCCCAGCACGATTTGAACCCAGAACAGGGCACGGTCTCACCACCGTGCCCTGTGCCCTGACTAAGCCGGGGCAGAACGATTACGGAAGGTTGAGCCCTAGTGGCCATTGACTTGAAGCAGGACCTGGCCAAGGTTCGCAATATCGGCATCATGGCCCACATCGACGCCGGCAAGACCACCACCACCGAGCGGATCCTGTTCTACACCGGGATCAACTACAAGATCGGCGAGGTGCACGACGGCGCCGCGACGATGGACTGGATGGAGCAGGAGCAGGAGCGCGGCATCACGATCACGTCTGCTGCGACGACCTGTTTCTGGAAAGACACCCAGATCAACATCATCGACACCCCTGGCCACGTTGACTTCACCATTGAGGTGGAGCGCTCGCTGCGCGTGCTGGACGGTGCGGTGACCGTGTTCGACGGGGTTGCCGGCGTGGAGCCGCAGTCCCAGACCGTGTGGCGGCAGGCCACCCGCTACGGCGTGCCCCGCATCTGCTACGTGAACAAGCTCGACCGCACCGGTGCGTCGTTCGAGTTCTGCGTCAAGACCATCCGCGAGCGGCTCAACGCGATCGCCGCAGTGCTCCAGTTGCCGATCGGTGCTGAGGCCAACTTCCAGGGTGTGGTCGATCTGGTCGGGATGCGCGCGTTGATGTGGCGCGGCGAGACCCAGATCGGTGAGGACTACACGATCGAGGAGATCCCGGCCGACATGCGCGATGCCGCCGAGGTCGCTCGCGAGGAACTCGTCCATCTCCTGGTCGACCACGACGACGACTTCGCCGAGGCCTGGATGGAGGCCGAGGAGACCGGAGCCGAGCTGACGGTCGCCCAGATCAAGGCAGCGATCCGTCGCGCCGTTCTGGCCAACAAGATCACCGCCGTGATCTGCGGCACGTCGTTCAAGAACAAGGGCGTGCAGCCGATGCTGGACGCGG
>DAOPRQ010000148.1:0-2876 GCA_035349055.1 Propionicimonas sp. | reverse complement strand
TCGGCAACTTCGGGGTTTCGCTGGTTCAGCTCCTCACCCCGTGGCTGATCGGCCTCGGCATGCTGTGGTGGATGGGCCAGAGCCAGATGATGAAGATCGCCGGCAAACCTGATCGGGAAGTCTGGTACCAGGCTGCGTCCTTCGTCTGGCTGCCGTTCATCCTGATCGGCGCTTGGATCGCGTGGCAGTACCTGAAGTCGGTGCCGATCAAGGCCAACATCTCCCAGCAGTTCGACATCTTCGCCAACCAGGACACCTGGTGGATGACCCTGCTGTACATCATGACCTTCGGTACGTTCTCCGGCCTCTCGGCCCAGTTCGGCCTGCTGATGGGCAACCTCTACGGCGCGGCCAACCCCGGCATCGTCCAGGGCACCGGCGCGACCGCCCAGATCCTGGTCGCCGGCTACCAGGTGCCGGATCCGACGGCCTTCGTGTTCCTCGGTCCGTTGGTGGGGGCGGGCGCCCGCGTGCTCTTCTCGCCACTCACCGACCGCATGGGCGGAGCGATCTGGACGCTGATCTCCGGCATCGGCCTGGTCGCCAGCATCCTGTGGACCATCCCAGCACTCACCCCTGATGTGAGCAGCGCGGCGACCCTGCAAGGCGGGTTCAACCAGTTCCTATGGGGCATGCTGGCGATCTTCCTGTTCGCCGGAATCGGCAACGCGTCCACCTTCAAGCAGATGCCGATGATCTTCGAACGTCGCCAGGCTGGCGGCGTGATCGGCTGGACTGGTGCGATCGCAGCGTTCGGACCGTTCATCTTCGGGGTAGGACTCACCATGATGCCGGCACCGGTCTTCTACTGGATCGGCGTCGTCTGGGCGGTCATGTGCATCGCGATCACGTGGTGGCGTTACGCCCGTCCAGGAGCACCGAAGAAGTCCTGAGTCTCGACGGTTCGCTGGTCGAGCTCGTCGAGACCATCGAGCACGTTCGGCACTCACGCAGGGAGAAAGATGCACGTCACCGACCCACGCGCCACCTACGACGCCTGGCGAGCCGAACCGCTCGCCAGGGACGCGAGCGGACGACCGGTGCTGTGCCGGCATGCGGATGTGGTGGCCGCGGCAACCGATCCGGCCACCTACTCCAGCACGGTCTCCCGTTTCCTGCAGGTGCCCAACGGGCTGGACGGGGCCGAGCACCGGGCGGCCCGCGACCTGCTCGACCCGTTCTTCGGACCGGATCGGATGGCCGAGTTGGAGCCTGTGATCGCGCGGGTGGCAGCCGAAGTGGTGGCGGCGTTGCCGTCCGAGGTGGACGCGGTGCTGGACCTGGGCGCCCGGTTCGCCGTCCGCGCCCAATCTGCGTGGCTGGGCTGGCCGGCCGAACTGGAGCCGGAGTTGCTGGGCTGGATGGCCGACAACCATTCCGCCAACCGCTCCGGCGAACTCGTGCGCACCCGCGAGGTGGCCGAGCGCTTCGACGCGATCATCCGCTCGCTCCTGGACGCCCGCAGGGAGTCGCCGCAAGCCGATGTGACTACCGAGCTGGTGCGGCTGCAGGACGCTGCGGGCGAGCCGCGCGCTCCCCATCCGTCATCCCGGCGAATGCCGGGATCTGCCGACGATAGCTTCACCCTCAGCGAGGAAGCGCTGGTTTCGGTACTGCGGAACTGGACCGGCGGCGACCTCGGCTCACTGGCGCTGTGCACCGGAGTGGTGGCGCACTGGCTGGTTTCGCATCCCGAGCACCAGGACGAACTGCTGGCCGCCGACGATGCCGCGCTGGACGCGGCGATCGACGAGATTCTGCGGATCGACGACCCCTTCGTCTCGAACCGGCGGCTGACTACCCGGGATACCGCGATCGGCGGCCAGCCGATCGCGGCCGGCGAGCGGGTGGTGCTGAACTGGACGGCCGCGAACCGTGACCCGGCGGTGTTCGGCGATCCCGATCACTACGATCCGGTCGGCAATGCGCCCCACAACCTGGTCTACGGCATCGGGCCGCACGTCTGCCCGGGACGGCCGCTGGCCACCCTGGAGTTGCGGCTGCTGGTGCGGGCCTTGTTGAGCGCCGCGCGGCTGGAGCCGTCCGAACAGCGGGCCGAGCGCGAGTTGCCGCCGCTGGGTGGGTTCAGCGAGGTGCCGGTGCGGCTCGTCCGGCGCTAGCCTGCAAGCATGGCTGACCAACTGCTGGCTACGGTGATCACGGTTTCCGACGAGGTCTTCTCCGGCGCGGACGCGGACCGCGGCGGCCCGGTGGCCGCCGAACTGCTGAGCGAACTCGGCGTGGCTGTCGAACGCAAGGTGGTGCCCGACGACGGGGACCGGATCGAGGCCGCGATTCGGGCGGCGATGACCGCCGGTGCGCGCTTCGTGATGGCCTGCGGCGGCACCGGCATCGGCCCGAAGGACCGCACCCCCGAGGTGGTGGCCCGGCTGCTCACCTTCCAGATGCCCGGGATCGCCGAAGAGATCCGCCGGCTCGGCATCGCGCACGCCAAGCCAGCCCTGGTCTCGCGCGAGGTGGCCGGGGCGATCGTCCCCGAGGTGGGTGCGCCGGTGTTCGTGCTGGCCGCTCCCGGCTCGCGCGGTGGCGTCCGCGACGCCCTGAGCGTGGTCGGCCCGATCCTGGACTACGTGATCGAGCAACTCGACGGCGCCGGCCACCGCTGACACGGCCGCCCCAAGCGAACTTCGCTCCCGATAGGGACCTTTGCTCCCGATAATCCGGGAGCGAGAGTCCCTTTCGGGAGCGAGGTTGCGCCATCCCAAACGGTCCCTGAGGAGCCGTCGTGAGGAACGAGCGACGGCGTCACGAAAGGCCGCCGCCACCGCCAAAGTTGTCCGAGGACAACGCTTCGACTGGATCCCGCACCGGAGGCTGGTGTGCCGTCGCCTTGGCCTCCGGCGCGGGGGTCTTGG
>DAOPRQ010000147.1:0-2938 GCA_035349055.1 Propionicimonas sp. | reverse complement strand
AAACGAGATCCCGGCCTGGGCTGAGTTGACGCCCGGATGTCGTAGGGAGCGCGTGCTCAGCGGCCGAACAATGCCCGCGCGAAGAACGCCAGGTTCGCCGGACGCTCGGCCAACCGGCGGATGAAGTAGCCCCACCAGTCGGTGCCGAAGGGGACGTACACCCGCACCCGCTCGCCGGATGCAGCCAGCCGGCGCTGTTCGTCCGATCGGATCCCGTAGAGCATCTGCAGTTCGTAGGTGCCGGGCGCGCGGCCCAACTGCCGAGCCAGTTCGTCCACGGCGGCGATCATCTCCGGGTCATGGGTGGCGAGCATCGGGTACCCGTCCCCGGCGAGCAGGATCCGCGAGCACGCGACGTAAGCCGCGGACACCTCTTCGCGGGTCTGGTGCGCCACCTCGTCCGGCTCGGCATACGCGCCCTTGCACAACCGGACGCGCGAACCGGCGCCCGACAGCAGTTCGCAGTCGGCCGGCGTCCGGTGCAGGTAGGCCTGCAGCACCGCTCCGGTTTCCGGGAACTCGCGGCGCAACTCGGCCAGGATGCCGATTGTGGTGTCGGTGGTGGTGTGATCCTCGGCGTCCAGGGTGACGGTCGTGCCGGCGTCGGTTGCCGCGGCGCAGATCTCGCGAGCGTGCCCGAGCGCGAGCTCACGCCCTTCCGGCAGGCCAACGCCAAGGGCGGTCAGCTTCACCGAGACCTCGGCCATCTCGCAGAGTCCGGCCGCGCTCAGCTCGGTGATCAGTTCGAGGTAGCCGTCGCGGATGGCAGCGGCCTGCTCGGGCGTCGTGGTGTCCTCGCCGAGGTAGTCGATGGTGGCCGTCAGCCCTTCGGAGGCGAGCGAGCGCACCGCGGCCAGGCAGTCGGCAACGGTCTCGCCAGGCACGAACCGGGCCACCACGGACGCGGTCATCGGCAGCCGTACCGCCAGCCGCTTGAACGACTCGCTCCGCGACAGCGCGAGCAGGGAGCCACGCAGCCAGGGGTCCACCCAGCTCATCTCGGACCGCCGATCAGCGTGGAGGATTGTGTGCCGAACTCGGTACACAATCCTCCACGAAGATCCGCAACTGTGCCTTCGAGGTCGTTCATGGGCCTCATTCTCGCGCATCCTGACCGACCCACTCGCCACCTGCCGGCGTACTACCATCCAAGCGTGGACGTGGTGCAGCGGGACCGGATCAGCCTCGCCGTCGACCCCCGCGTGGTGCCGGAGCGTCCGCAGGTACCGGTGCGGCAGTTCACGCTCCGACCGGACGGTTTGGCGCCGCTGGATGCGCTGATCGCGACCCCCGCTGACAGCCACGGTGTGCTGGTCTACTTCCCTGGTTTCAACACCCCGCTCGGCCCCTGGGAAATGGCCAAGTGCGCCCATCTGGCGGACGTCACCGGCCTGACCGTGGTGCTCACCGAGATCCCTGGCATGAGCCGATTCGGGGCGCCGATCCCGAAGTCGATCCGCAAGGACATGCTGGCCGGGCGCATTGACTCCTGGACGCAACTCAATCTCACCTATATAGCTGTTGCGCTGCGCGATGTCGGCAATCTCGAGTTCCTGCAGGTACTGGGGTTTTCCACCGGCTGCTCGCTCGCAGTGAGCGCGCTGCCAGTGCTGGCCACCTGGGGGCCGATCGAGGGCCTGAACCTCGTGGAGCCGGTCGCGATCACCCAGCGCAACCTCGCGTCCCTGCAGGCGCACAACCTTGCCGACCTCGGTCGGATGCCGGCAGCGTTGGCCACCAACACCGGGCACGACTGGGTGATGCACGCGCGCAAGGGCCAGCGGCGCGAGCCGCCCGTCCGCTACTCGCCAGTCGACATGATCGCGATCGCCCAAGTGCTGGTCACCGAGAAGCTGCAAAGCCAATTGCTGGACGTCGATCTCGCCCGATGCGCCCTGGTTCGCGGCGCACGCAGCTCACTTTGCCGCGAACCGGCCTTCGACAAGCTCGACCGCAGGCTCGCCGAACAGGGCGTGCCCGGTCCGACGATCACGGTGACGGGGCTCGGTCACCAACTGTGGCACTCGTTCCCGATGGTGGTGCAGCTCACCAAGGCCATGCTCGGCCCGCTCTGACCGTCGAGCCTTTGAGACCAGAGCCGCCCAGCGGGAATAGCTGACCATGCAACGTAGTTGAGTCGGGTGTACTCAACCTTGAGATTGAGCCTGCTATGCTCAATCTCGTTCAGACTCAACCGGAGGTAACTCACATGGCACGAGCAGTCGGCATCGACCTCGGCACCACCAACTCTGTCGTCGCCGTCCTCGAGGGCGGCGAGCCCACCGTCATCCCCAACGCCGAGGGCGCGCGCACCACGCCGTCCGTGGTTGCCTTCGCGAAGGGCGGAGAGGTCCTGGTGGGTGAGGTCGCCAAGCGCCAGGCCGTCACCAACGTCGATCGGACGATCCGTTCGGTGAAGCGGCACATGGGCACCAACTGGTCGGTTTCCATCGACGACAAGAAGTACACCCCGCAGGAGATCAGCGCCCGGGTGCTGATGAAGCTCAAGCGGGACGCCGAGGCGTACCTCGGTGAGCCGGTCACCAACGCGGTGATCACCGTCCCGGCGTACTTCGGGGACGCGGAGCGCCAGGCCACCAAGGAAGCCGGCGAGATCGCGGGCCTGGTGGTCGACCGGATCATCAACGAGCCCACCGCCGCTGCGCTGGCCTACGGCCTCGACAAGGGCCACCTCGAGCAGACCGTGCTCGTCTTCGACCTGGGCGGCGGCACCTTCGACGTGTCCCTGCTGGAGATCGCCGAGGGCGTCTTCGAGGTGAAGGCCACCAAGGGCGACGCTCGCCTCGGCGGTGACGACTGGGACCAGCGCGTCGTCGACTGGCTGGTCACCCAGTTCAAGAACAAGTTCGGCATCGACCTGGGCAAGGACAAGATGGCCCGCCAGCGCCTCCAGGAGGCCGCCGAGCGCGCCAAGATC
>DAOPRQ010000146.1:0-3048 GCA_035349055.1 Propionicimonas sp. | reverse complement strand
CGGCCACCGCGGTGACTGAGATCGCGCGCTGGACGGCAGGATGGCGGCCGGCCAGGAAGGTGATCGCCGCGCCGAGGAGGCAGAGCAGCGTGGGCACGGCAAGCAGATTGTTCATTCGCTCACCACATCCTCACCGGTGTCGGAGAAGCCCAGGTACTCGTAGGTCTCCGACGTCTGGTCGGCCTTGGCCAAGGCCGCGATCCGGGCGTCCTCGACGTCGTCCTGAACCTCGTCCTGGCCGTTGATCTGGAAGCTGCGGTAGGCCATGGTCATCACGAACGCGGCCACGCTCAAAGTGATCACGATCGCGGTCAGCACCATCGCTTGGGGCAGCGGGTCGCTCATCTTCTCGGGCGGGGTGAGTCCGATGATCGGAGCTCCGCCGGCCGGCCCGGACGCCACCAGGAACAGGACGCTGACCCCGTTGCTGGCCAGCACCACGCCCACCAGGATGCGCGACAGCGACCGCTCGGTGATCAGGTAGACCCCGCAGGCGATCAGGATGCCTGCAACCACCGCCAGGGTGAGGTTCGCCGGCATCAGGCCCATTTCCTTCCGGGGATCGCATGCGTGGAGTCGGGCAGGGGAGCGGGGGTGAGTTCATCGCGGGCGTGCGAATCGATGCCGGTGCCGAGACTGCGGCCCAGGTCGAGCATCATGCCGATCACGACCAGGTAGACCCCGATGTCGAACACGGTCGACGTGACCAGGTGGATGTCCCCGAACAGCGTCCACTCGCCAAAGGGCGTAGCCAGCGACTCCCAGCCTGGAATGCGCAGATGCACGTCGTAGCTCTGGAAGATCAGGCCCCCGAAGGTGAGCGGGAAGACCGCGGTCAGCACCGACAGCACCAGCCCGGTGCCGAGCAGGACGCCGGCCGGCACCGGCAGGGCTTCGTCCAGTTCCTGTCCGCCGCCGGCGAGGTAGCGGATCAGCAGCGCCGTGCCCGCCACCAGGCCGCCGGCGAACCCGCCGCCGGGAAGGTTGTGCCCGGCGATCAGCAAGTAGAGCGAGACCAGGATCATCACCGGGAAAAGCAGCCGTGTGACCACCTCGAACACCATCGAACGCTGCTCGGCGGGTAGGGCTCGGCTGCCCTGCAGCCAGCCCCGGGTCGGCCCTTCAGGGGGCAGCGACGGACGGTGCAGCGGCGTCACCCGTCCGCGCAGGAAGATCAGGCTGGCCACACCGGTCGCGGCGATGCTCAGCACCGCGATCTCGCCGATGGTGTCCCAGGCCCGGGTGTCCACCAGCACGACGTTCACGATGTTGTTGCCGTAGCCGAACTCGTAGGCGGTCTTCGAGTAGGGCGCCGAAACCGGGGTTGCCGTCCGGGAACCCAGCATCAGCAGGGCGACCAGGGTGAACGCCAGACCGGTGCCGGCGGCGATCACGACCCGCCACCAGCGTCTCGAGGTGAGCGGACGCTCGGTGAAGAACTTCGGCAGCTTGCGCAGCACCAGCAGGAAGACGAGCAGCGACACGGTCTCCGCCAGCACCTGGGTGAGTGCCAGGTCGGGTGCGCCGTGCAGCAGGAACAGCACGGCCGTCCCGTAGCCGGTCACCCCGAGCAGCAGGACGGCGCGCAGGCGTCCGCGGGAGAAGGCGACCAGGAGCGCCGCAGCCACCATCAGGGAGCCCACCGCGACCTGCCCCCAGTTGTCGGCGAGCCGGACGGCTGGCCATTCGCGGATGCCGGAGAGCGTGAAGAAGATGGCGGCGGTGAGCACCACCAGGATCGTGCCGACGTAGTGCGCCAACGAGCCGCGCTGGGTGCGGGCGGTGACTTCGACCGCGAGCCGGTCGAGCTGCGCCATGGTCAGGCGGTAGAAGTCGACGGCGCCGGGCACTTCGGGGAAGGTCTGCTGGACGGCAGCGATGCGCTTGCGCTGCCAGAACAGGATCGCGCCGCCGACGATCGCGACCGTGCTCACCAGCAGCGGCAGCCCGAACGCCGGGATCAGCTTGAGGCCGTGGCTGGGTTCGCCAAGCCCGAGCGACTCGGCGTACGGTGCGAGCGCCTGGGTGAGCGGTCCACCAAGGAAGCCGCCGACCAGGCTGGCGAGTCCCAGGAGCACCGGGACGGCGACGAAGCCGCGCTCGGGGGCGTGGCTGAGTTCGGCGTCCGCTACGCCGCGCTTATTGCCGAACGCACCCCACCAGAAGCGCAGCGAGTACGCGACCGTGATCGCCGAGCCGACCATGATCACTGTGGTCAGGGCCCAGGCGGGCACCGGGGCGATGCCGGTGCCGTCACCGGTCAGCGCGAGGTTGGTGATGCCCTCAAGCCCTGCTTCCTTGGCGATGAAGCCGAGCGTTGGCGGGATGCCGGCCATGGACGCAGCGGCGAACGCCGCGACGGTCGCGGTGACCGGTAGCTTGCGGCCGAGTCCGCTGAGCTGGCTGAGCTGGCGGGTGCCAGTGGAGTGGTCGACCACGCCGACGACGAGGAAGAGGGTCGCCTTGAACAAAGCGTGGGCCAAGACCATGGCCAGGCCACCCAGGGCTGCCGCTTCGGTGCCGGTGCCCAGTAGCAGCACCAGCAGACCGAGCTGGCTGACCGTGCCGTAGGCGAGCAGCAGTTTGAGGTCGTCCTGGCGCAGTGCTCGCCAGCCACCCAGGAAGAGGGTCATCGCGCCGAGCGTCCAGACCGCCGGACGCCAGCCCGGCGACCCCGCGAGGACCGGGGCCAGGACGGCCACCAGGTAGACGCCGGCCTTCACCATGGCTGCGGCGTGCAGGTAGGCCGAGATCGGGGTGGGCGCGGCCATCGCGCCCGGCAGCCAGAAGTGGAACGGAACGAGCGCCGACTTGCTCAGCGCGCCGACGAGTATCAACAGCGCAGCCAGCGTGACCAACGGCCCGGACGGCTGCGCGCCCAGGATGGCGGCGAGGCTGAAGGTGCCGGCAGCTTGACCGAGCGCGAGGAACCCGACCAGCATCGCGAGGCCGCCGGTCGTGGTGACGATCAACGCGGTGAGCGCGGCCGAGCGGTTGGCGCGGCGGGTCGGGTCGTGGCCGATCAGGAGGTAGGAGAAGACCGTGGTG
>DAOPRQ010000145.1:0-3107 GCA_035349055.1 Propionicimonas sp. | reverse complement strand
CTCGCTGTCAGCGTGATTTGGGCGGCCATCTCGGGATCGTGGCCCTTCACCTCGGATGCGTCGGTCGAATCCGACCGATCGTCGAATGCGAGTACCCGCCCGACCTACGTCTCAACCAGCACCTCCACAGTCGTGTCTGACCCAAGTGCGAGCACCCGCCCGACCCACCTCTCAACCAGCACCTCCACAGCCGTGTCTGACCCAGTGGAGAGTGCAAGGGGCGAAACCGAAGGCGATGGGGTGAGTTCCGAGCCTGATCCCGTGCAGAATCTTCAGCTCGGTCTTGAGCCGGGACTGTACTTTCAACGGTGTAACTCCGATCAGGGAGGTACATCATGAGCACGCAGGTTGAGCCGGTCGTCGTCGAGGCGGCCGAGTTGGAGGAGCAGGTGGCGACGGTCGAGCAGCCGCCGTTGGTGGTGGACAAGCAGCTGGTGGCCCGGCTGGTGGGTGATGCCCAGCGGCAGGGGTTGTCGGTCGATGGCGAGGGCGGTCTGCTGGCGCAGCTGACCAAGCTGGTCGTCGAGTCGGCGCTCGAGGGCGAGCTGAGTGCCCATTTGGGCTACGACAAGCATGTCCGGACCGAGAACGGCGGGAACTATCGCAACGGCACTCGGCCGAAGACCGTGTTGACGAAGGCGGGGCCGATCGAGATCGAGGTTCCTCGGGATCGGGCGGGCACGTTCACGCCGGTGGTGGTTGCGAAGAGGCAGCGCCGGCTGGGCTCGATCGAGGACATCGTGTTGTCGTTGTCGGCCAGGGGAATGACCCATGGCGACATCGCTGCGCACCTGGCCGACGTGTACGGCTCGGAGGTGTCGAAGACCACGATCTCGACGATCACCGACAAGGTGCTGGACGGGATGGCCGAATGGCAGGGCCGGCCGCTCGACCCGGTCTATCCGGTGGTGTTCATCGACTGCATTCATGTGAAGATCCGCGACGGGCAGGTCGCGAACCGGCCGATCTACATCGCGTTGGCGGTCACCGTGGACGGGAACCGGGACATCCTGGGCTTGTGGGCCGGGGATGGCGGCGAAGGCGCGAAGTACTGGCAGCAGGTCCTGACCGAGATCAAGAACCGCGGCGTCGAAGACGTTCTGATGCTGGTGTGCGACGGGCTGAAACACCTACCCGAAGCTGTCAACGCGGTGTGGCCGGACACGATCGTTCAGACGTGCATCGTGCATCTGATGAGGAACACCTACCGGTACGCGGCCCGGCAGGACTGGGAAGCGATCACCCGCGACCTGAAACCGGTGTACCAGGCCGCTACCCTCGAACAGGCCGAGGAACGCTTCTTGGAGTTCCAGGAGACATGGGGCGCCAAGTACCCGGCCGTGATCCGGCTGTGGTCCAACGCCTGGGCCGAGTTCGTGCCGTTCCTCCAGTTCGACCGGGAGATCCGCCGAATCGTGTGCACCACGGATGAAATCGTCAAGGGGTGTAGTGAGGGCTGCTCCAATCGGCAGGGCTCGTTGGCTGCCTGAGGAAGCCGCCCGGAGCCGGGGTCAAGGCTGCCCGGAGGGCACCGGCAGGCTCGGCCTTGACCCCGGCGAGGACGGCATCAAGATGATCAGCCCCCGAGCCCTGACGGTTGGCCGGTCGGTGGGCTTGCCAGCCAGCGACCAGAACCTCGTAGGCGTGCTCGGCTTGCTCAGCTATCGCGGTTTCCGCGTCGCGACGGTCTTTGTCGTTATAGGCGGCCCTCGGTGTGCCGTGGAACCCGCGTCGAGACGGTTGCCCTGCGGCGAGTTCAAGCTTGCGCCGCTTGTGCGCCACCAGCCCGGGCCTAGCGAAGGCGTAGTCCTCGTTGTGGACAGCGAGGTGCCAGGCGAGGATCGTGAGCTTGCGGGCGGTCGCCACGATCGCCTTGGGGAAACCGCGCCGGGCCTGGACCCGCCGATAGAAGGCTCGCAGCGGCCCGGGGGCTCTGCAGGCCGACCAGGCCGCCTCGACCAGAACACCTCGGACCTGCGCTCGTCCGGTCTTGGAGATCCGGCCGTGGACCGGGGCGCTGTTCCCGGACTGACGCACCCGAGGGTTCAGCCCGAGGTAGCACACCAGCTTGTCCGGATCGTCGAACCGGGTGAAGTCGCCGACCGCAGCCACGATCGAGATACCCGCGATCGCATCAATCCCGGGGATCGTCATCAGTCGTGCCACGACCGGGTCGGCCAAAGCCTCCACCGCGAGTTCGCGATCGACCCGATGAAGTTCCTGTCCGGCGAAGTCGAGCTGCCGCAGCAACGCGGCGACCGCAGCGGTCTCATCGGGGGGCAGCGCCTGTTGGCCCAGCCAGTACCTGCCGGCCTTGCCGAACAGATCACTCACCGGCGGTGTTGGGCACAAGTTCCTGGCCAGGATCGCGTGCACCTGGTTCTTCACCCGGGTCCGGTGCCGGACGATCCCGGCGCGGCGCACGACCTGGCGACGCAGCATCTGGGTTCGCTCATCCGGAAGCCACACTCCCGGCAGGAAGTCGGCCGCCAACAACTGCGCGAGGATCCTGGCATCGACCTTGTCGGTCTTCACCTTTGCCTCGGCTATCGCCCTCGTCTTCAACGGGTTCGACACCACCACCCGGGCAACCAGCGGGGTGAGAAGCATCGCGATCGCTTCACTGTTCCCAGTCGCCTCCAACGCCACCTGATCATCCGGGCCGAGCCCGGCCGCCCACTCCCGCAACGCCTCCGGCGTCACCCCAATCCGGCCCTCATCGCGAAGCAGCCCGTCCTCGACCACAGCCAACTGGGCGAACTCACGATGCACATCCATCCCGATGTACCGCATCTTCTCCAGCTCCCTTCTCCTTCAACGAAGGGGAACCGTGGGGACGAAACGACACCTACGGATACGCGCTCGCAGCGCAGCCGGACCAGTCGCAGGGGCGGCCAATTACTAACCCGAGCTCACAGCTCATCGTGCAAGAACGGCCTGCCCGCACGGTTTCCCCAAGAGCCCCTGTCCCGGACGTTCTCACCGTACGCTCGAGCGAAGACGCCCAGCCAGCGGGACAACACGCGGGCCCTCGCGACCTTTCATACCGGTTACGAACGCGATCGAGTCGGTCAACGCTCGCATCCGCAAAGCCGTGAAGGCCCGGG
>DAOPRQ010000144.1:0-3119 GCA_035349055.1 Propionicimonas sp. | reverse complement strand
TTATCCGGCTAATCGGGGTCCGGGAGGGGCGTTGGCCGGTTAACGCCTTCAGTTCTTGCGGGTGAGGCGGCGGAGTTGTTCGTCGTGGCTGCGGACCCGGTCGGCGAGGCTGTTCACGGCGGCGCGCAGTGTCGCGATCTCGTCGGTCAGCGGCGTTAGCGGTCCATCGGCGGGGCGCTGGTGCTGCTCGACGATGGCCCGTAGCGCGGCGTTGCGGTACAGGGTGGATCGGGCGAGTCCGGTAGCGGTCGCGATCGCGGCGAACGTGACCGGTCGCCCGTCATGGGCCAGGTCGGCGCAGGCGCGCTCGACCTTGTTCATGGTGTGGCTGCTGGTCATGCGGTGTCCGCTCCCGTGTTGGCGATCAGGGCGTCGAGGCGCGCGATGAGTTTGTGGTGGCGTTCGGCTTCGTCGATCCATCCTCGTTCTTGTGCGTCGCGGGCCAGGGCTTGGGCGTCGACGCGTTGAGCGGCCAGGATCGGCAGGGAGGAGGGGTCGGCTCGGTAGCTGGGACAGTGCTCGCAGATGTTGGCGTAGCTGCAGGCGCCCTGGGCTGGTGCGCGCAAGCAGAAGCCGCCGGCCATGCGGGACTTCAACAGGGGTGTGGTGCGCCAGTCCTTACCGCCGGTGATGTCGGCCAGCGGCAATTGGGTCCTGCCCGGCATGTCCGCGGCCGAGTCGCTTTGCGCGACTTGGGCTTTGGCCAGGTCCAGGGCTCGTTCGTACTCGGCCCGGACGGTGGAGTCGAACAGCCGCCCGTAGCGCAGGCTCATCTCGGCGCTGACGTGCCCGAGCAGCGCCATCAGGGCCTGCAGGGAGACTCCGGCGTTGACCAGGGCGGTGGCGTAGGTGTGGCGCAGCTGGTGGGTGGTGACGTGGGCGAGTCCGGCGACGCCGGCCGCGTGATCGAGCTCTCGGCGTACGCCTTGCTGGGTCAGCCGGCGCCCGAGGTAGGTGAACAGGAACTGGGCTGGGCGCCGGTAGCGCGGGTGCGGCATCGGGCGGCCGTGGGAACGGATCGCGGTGATCCGGTCGATCAGCGCCAGGGTCTCGGAATCGAGCGGGACCATCCGTTCGGTGGCCATCTTGCCGAGCGGGACCTTCAGCCAGGCGCCGTTGCCCTCGATCTCGTGTACGCAGTCCAGCTCGAGGTCGAGCAGCTCACCGATCCGTAGCCCGCAGCCGCGTTGCAGCCGAAGCGCCAGCGCGGCGAGTTCGTTGTCGGGGTGCTGGGTCAGTGCGGCGGTCAGGGCCCGGTCGGCGTCCACTGGTAGGTAGCGCGGCAGCAGCTGCGGCAGCTTGGGGACGTCATCGCGGAAGAGCACCTTGCGCGGGGGTGCGGCGTCCCAGCCCCACTCGGTGATGTCGGTCAGGAACGTGGTCACGGCCACCACCCGCCGGTTGCGGTCGCCGATGCTGATCGGCTCACCGTCCCTCTCGCTGACCGCCTCGAGGAGGCAGGCGAGCCAGGGTTCGATGTGTCGGCGCCGGTCCAGGTCCTTGACCGTGCTCAGGGCGGGGTCCACCTCGGCCAGGAAGACGCCGAAGTGCTTCAGGCGGGTGGCCATCGCCGAGACGGTCTTGACCTGGCAGGTCGCCTTCTTGCGTTCCAGGTAGGCGACCAGCTCCGCCCGGACCGGTGGTGACACGTGGGCGAGCCGCTCCGCCAGCGGGGTCGGCCCACCCGATCGGGGCAACGAGTCCAGGACGCCGAGATGGAACAAGACCCGGTGGGCGTTGCTGATCGCCGACAGGTAGTGGTTGTGGCTGGTCCCGGTCCTACGGGTCCGCTCGTGGCAGGCCGCGGCGAACTCTTCCAGGTCGTCCTGGGTGAGGTCCTCGATTCGCCTACCGGTTTGAATCAACAACCGCACGGGCACCTGCGAGCCGGTCGCCAGCCGGACCCGCATCGAGAACCCCAGCTGCTGCGAGGCGGACAGGAAGCGGTCGATCTCGCCCTGCAGCGGGCTGCCGTGGATCTCCCGCCATACCGAGGACAGCTTGCGTTCCAGCAGGTAGTCATAGCCCGGCGCCAGCCCATGGTGCAGCATCAGGAACGTGATCAGTGGACGAGTGGCGGTGTCCTCGGCAAGCCTGTCCTGCAAGGAAAGCGCGGCCCAGGCTTGGGGGTCGGGCCAGCGGCGCAGGAACCTTCGGGCGGCCCGCTCGTAGGAGACGTTGCCGCGACCGGTGGCACCCAGCCGGTCCAGGTAAGCGGTCAGCAGTTCCTCACCGCGCAAGCCCGGACCAGCTCCGTCAACGGTGGTGGTTGCGGATGCGTTCGCGTGCGGCATCGAACTCGGCTTTCACGTGGGTCGGGGCGAGATGGACATACCGTGCGGTGGTATCCACGTGGGCGTGTCCGAGCAGCGCCTGCATCACCGCGAGGTCGACGCCGGCCTCGGCCAGGACGGTGCCGAAGGTGTGCCGTAGCGCGTGCGGATGACCGCCCGCCACCCCGGTCAGCTGCCGGTGGTAGCGGAAGATCGTGCGCAGCCCGGCCGGGCTCAGCCCCTGCCCGCGGTGCGGGCCCTTGGCCACCAGGAACAGCCGGTCACAGTCCGAGGCGGGCCGCTCGGCGAGCAGGTAGACGTCGATCACCGAGGCGACGTCGGCGTCCAGCGGGACGCGTCGCTGCTTGTTTCCCTTGCCGGTGACGGTGACCCACCTACCGCCGATGTCGACGTCCTTGACGTCCAGGCCGAGCACCTCGCACGAGCGCAGGCCAGACCACAGCATCAACCCGGCGATCGCGCGGTCGCGCCAGGTGCGCAGGCTTCCCACCAGCTCGCCGGCCTCGGAAGCAGAGAGCGCCACCGGCAGCCGCTTGGGCTCACGCAGCCGCAACGCCGAACGAGGCTTGCGTCGCCGTGTCGTGTGCGCCAGCATCCCGGACCGCTCCCCAGCGGCCGCCCACCGCGCCTCACGCCCTTTGGGCACCGGGTTCTTGGCCCCGGCGGAGCGCAGCCCGGCGAAGGTGAACAGTCCCGAGATCGCCGCCAGGCGGCGGTTGATCGTCGTGGCCGCGTACCGGTCCAGACGCTGACCATCCATGGTGACCACGTTCGGGCCCGGCCGCCCTGCCACCGACGCCTCCCGGCACGCCTTCAGATAGTCGA
>DAOPRQ010000143.1:0-3264 GCA_035349055.1 Propionicimonas sp. | reverse complement strand
GACTTGAGCAGCTACAGCGCCAACCGCTGAACTCGACCCCATGGAGCGACTGGCCCGCCAACACGTGAACCTCGCGGTGAGGGAGGAGTTCCTACCCTGGCTGGCTGGTCCACTAGGGAGCATCGGGAGATACTCGTTGGCATGGGCATCAGCCAGGTACAGATCGACCAGTTCCTGACCAGCTACGCTGCGGCCCTCACCGAACTCGATGCCGAAGCGGGTGCCGAACTATGGTCCATGCCCGGCGTGATCGCCGACGACCGCTTCACCGTCGTGATCGAAACACGAGCAGCCATGGTGACCGGGCTGAAGCAGTCCTACCCCCTCTACCAGAAGCTCGGCCTCGGCTCAGTGACCTATGAACTCCTCGAAGCCAAGCCACTCACCGAGAAACTCGTCCTAGCGCACGTTCACTGGAACTTCCTCGACACCCACGGCGACTTATCGACAGCACCGCCCACTACCTGATCCGAGACGAACCGACCGGCCTGCACGCAGCACTCTGCATCCAGATCGACGACATCGAGAAACTGCAAGCTCTTGCAGCCGCCCACGGCATCGACCTCACACACCCGAGCACCTGACCGGTCACAGATCGCCAGCGTGCCGGACAACCCACCCAGCCGACGATCGCGATCACCGCACGCTGAGGCAACAATTCCCGCACTCGATAACGCAGGTCCGCCGATAGAGCGAGCCATCTGGTTCGATCAAAGCGCAGCGAGGGTGTCCCGCAGCAGAGCGGTCACGTCGACGGAGCCGGGGCGTTCAGCAGATCGGCGAACACTCTGACTCGGTTCCCAGCTACCCACTCCGATCGATGGGAGAGGCCGCGCACAGACTCTGCCGGAAGCTCAATTGCGTTGCTGATCGAGTAGTCGCGCGCGTCGAAGATCACGAAGACGCAGGTGTCGAAGTCAAAGGTTCGGAACGGCGAGAACACCTGCGATCGGCTGGTGTCGGCGCCGATCACCCGGCTCTTCACTTGGAGGAGGCGACCATCCGAAGCCCGGACGTCCCAGCTCTTCAATGAGTTGGAGGCGAGCTCACCGGAGTACGCCTCGGCAACCACCCGCTCCGCCAAGTCGCCGGCAGGAGCGTTTCGAGTCCGGATGACCTTCCGTCGCAAGAGTTCATCGAGAATCTCGACGTATGCGGCCAGCAGGTCACGGGTCGATCTGCTTCGGATGTCCGTGAATACTGGCACCTTGCTACTTCTCCGATCTTCGATCTGGGGTCGGCTCAATTCGAGATACTGACCCAGAGTCCATCTCGTGCCCTGGTCATGGCGACGTAGAGCTCGCGCCGGGTGAGGTCCCAGCGTTCGCGGTCGGTCTCGTCTGTTGGTGGCTCGGTGATCGTGTGTTCACGGCGGATGTCGGGGATCAGAACCTGCTTGAACTCCAGTCCTTTGGCGCGCTTGATCGTGCCCACCTTGACTGCGTCGAGCGGGACGCCGCCGTACTCCTCGAGATTGATGACCGGGAAGCCGGCGGCCAGGAGTGCGGCTGTCGCGTCCATCGCAGAGCGGCGCGTGATGCAGAGTACGGCGACGTCACCTATGCCGGTGCCAATGTCCTTGGTGACGCTGCGGACGCGGGAGATCATCGTCGCGTTCAGTTCGCGCCGGTTCGCGCAACGGGCGATGACGGGCTCCGCTCCGGCCCGCGGCACACTGGACGGGACGTCGCCAAGGGCGAGTACGCCTTCGATGTCGGCGTACTCATCGCCGGCGACCAGGCGTCGGGCGAAGTTCACGATCTGCGCCGTGTTTCGATAGTTGATGTCGAGCACAACACCCCGTCCCGCGACCGAGATCCCGGCTTCGGCGAGGGTGTAGCCGCCGGGGTAGATGGACTGTTGGCCGTCCCCGATGAGGGTGAAGCCGTCCGGTTCGTCGCCGACTAGGGAGTGCAGTAGGCGGATCATCGCGCAGGACAAGTCCTGCGCCTCGTCCACGATCACAGCGGAGTAGACGCCGACCATTGGCTTACGGCGGAGTTCAGCTTCGGCGAGCAACACCAGATCAGCGAAGTCGTTGATGCCGCGCTTGCGCAGTTCAGCGTCGTAGGCGCAGTACAGCTCCCAAACCGCTTGGCGGCCATGGAGGTTGAGCGGATGCCGGCGCCCGGTCCTGGTGAGATCGGCGTAGTGCTCGAACTGCGTGATGCCGCGCCCCTTGATCACATGCTCGATCTCGTCGGCCCAGTAGTCGTGGTCCTTGGTGCCGTTGCCGAGGACAGATTTGGCGCCGACCTGGCTCCAGGCGACGTCGAACGCATCTCGGCTCGCTGACGGATCGAGCTTGAAGTGGACGCCGCGATCCTGGAGGACGCGGCGAGCGAACGCGTGCGTTCCCGTGAACTCGACGCGGTCGACAACCTCGGGCGCGAGCCGGCGCAGCAGTTCACCCAGGACATCCGGGAGGGTGCGCACATAGGTGGTGACCAGGATGCGTCCGGGCCTGGTTCGCGCGAGATGCGCAGCCCGGTGGAGCCCGACGACGGTCTTGCCGGTGCCGGCCGGTCCACGAACGCGCGACGGTCCAGGGAACGAGCGTCGGACGAGCTTGGCCTGCTGTGGATGAAGGAAGGACATCCACTCCTCGATGGGCTGGGCGAGTATCCCCTGGAGAAGAGCATCGTTCACCTCCTCAGGACTGAGCAGGGCCTCCTGCGCCACTTCGCCAGCGGGCATCGGCAGCACCGGCTCGGGCACTGTTGCCACGATCGGGGCAGGGGCGTTGGCCTGCGGAAACAGGGCGAGAGCGCGCGATAGAACGATGTCGACCTGGGCGGGTGTGAGCCGGTTGCCATGGCTGGCGATGCACTTCAGCACGTCCCGCTCGCCGACGACCCGGACCCCGTTCAGGGTGGCGTCGATGTCCTTGCGGCCGGCCAGGGCGATGATCGGACGCACTTCTCCCGGGGCGAGGCCGACCTCTGCGAGGTCGGCCTGGGTGACGTCCGCGAGATCAGCTAGCCCGAGCAAGTCGTCGGTCACGTCGGCGTCGCCGCGATAGATCCGGCCATTGTCGATTCGGACCTCGGCCCAGGCCTTGGTGTCGACGATGAACACTCCGCCAGGACCGACCACGACCAAATCCACCTGGGCGCGGCGAGTTCCCGGCCAGCATCGATCTGCGAGCAGGAAGTGGCCCAGCCCCGAGAGCGGAGCGAGCGTTCGCGCCGTCTGCTTCTCGGTGACCTCCGCGATTCCGTAACGCCCGGCGGCTGCGCGGGCGTCGACAGCGGACTTCTCTAG
>DAOPRQ010000142.1:0-3299 GCA_035349055.1 Propionicimonas sp. | reverse complement strand
CGACGTCGTTGGAGATCCACTGCATGGTGTCGTAGATCGCCATGCCGGAGTCGACGGACCCGCCCGGGGAGTTGATGTAGAGGTAGATGTCCTTGACCGGGTCTTCGGCGTTGAGCAGCAGCATCTGCGCGCAGATGGCGTTCGCGTTGTCGTCGCGCACCTCGGAACCGAGGAAGATGATCCGGTTCGCCAGCAGGGACTGGTAGACCGAGTCGGCCATGCCTACCTGGCCGGGACCGGCGGCCATGAAGGGGCCGGTCTGGTTGGCTCGATATTCGTTCACGCAGGCGAACCTACCCGGTTGCACCCTCTTTTCGGTGGGGTTGATACGCCTGTTCGCTGTCGGCGCACCGCGTGCCGCGAATTCGCAGCCGGATACGGCCCGAGGCCTCAGTTCGCCTGTGATCGGCCCTTGCCCTGCGAGATCGCGACAGACTCCTGAGCGAGCGCGATCCGCACCATGACCAGCACCGCATCGGGTTCCTCGACCAGCATCCGCCAGGTGATTCGGAGCACTCGGAAGCCGCCGAGCACGAGCACGTTCTGCCGGCTACGGTCGTCCTCGAACTGATCGTGCGTACTGTGCACCGCCTCGCCATCGAACTCCAGGACGAGGTGCTCCCGTTCGAACCGGACGTCCGGCGCGATCCAGCGGCCACGCACCAGGATTGGACGGTTCGCCACCCAGCCGCCGATGCCGGCGTCGCGAAGAAGTCTGTGCAGCCGCGCCTCCGCGAAGGACCACGGGTTGTCCGCGGCCAAAGTGACCGCCCGGGTCCGTCGCCGGTTGCCCGGCGTGCCGACGAACTGCGGCAGGACCTCGGCTAGCGAATCGGGCGTCACCAACCCACGCCGCAGCATGTCGAAAATGACCTCGCCGTCGTCGGTCGCAGCGAGTTCGACCGCGCAGTGCGAGGGCGATGCCACCCGTACGCCCGAGTATTCGCGCCGACTCGGCACCGTGCCCCAACTGACCTTCAGCCACTTCACCGGGGTGACACCGACATAGGGCGCGCGCAGCCGAATGGGCAGGCTGATCGGACGATTCAGGTAGACCTCGACCGCGGTGTGCCCATGGATCACACCCGAGGTCGACCAGGCACAAGCCGCCCGAAGCCGCAACCCAGCCGACAGGGTCTGGTCCGCCGTCACGTAGATCCCTGGTAGCAGCGACCGCACCTTGCCCGCCTTCGCGGCCCGCTGCACAGTGCGAGCCTGCGCTGGATGGTCACGCAGCCGCACCAAGCCGTCGCCATTGGCGAGCAGGTCGTCAATCCTCATGCCCTACTTATCGGCAGCCGCCATCGATCCGCGTCACGGGAAACCCCGGCCTGTGGATGTCGCTATCTGCCGGTCAGATTCTGTGGACAGTGCGGACGGCGCCGTCAGCTGGGTGTCCCGCTACGAGATTGCGACACTAAGGTGTGCGCGTTGTGCACACGCTCGAGCGCACTGAAGCGCCGGCACGCCGACCCCGTCCCAGCCTTGTCCAGGGCGACTGTGTCGCGATTTCGAAGCGGAAGCGAGTCAGACGTCGCGAACCGCCCGATTCTTGGCAAACAGCCACGAGATCGCGACAACGGCGCTATGCAAGTGAGCGCAGGCGCGCCGAGACGCAACGATCGCCGCCACCGGAGAGGTGACGGCGATCGCGGTTGCTTCGGCTTACTCGGCCTCGGTGGCCTCAGCTGCCGGCTCGGGGACGGCCACGTCGACGGTGTTGCCCTCGGTGTCAACGACCTTGGCCTTGGCCACGATCAGCGCGAGCGCCTTGTTGCGGCGGATCTCCTGCATCCAGGCGCCGATGTGGTTGTGCTCCATCATGTGCTGGGCTTCCTGCTCCGGCGTCGAGCCGTTCTGGGCAGCCTTGCGCACCAGCAGTTCGGAGAGATCGGCCTGCTCGACGTTCACCGCAGCGTCGTCGGCCACCTTGTCCAGGATCAGCTGCGCCTTGAGCCCACGGAGCGTGGACTTCTCGACCTCTGCCCAGAACTCCTCCGGCGTGTTGGCTTCTTCCTCGGCCTGCTCCAGGTAGCGCTCAAGGGTGAGTCCGGCGCGGGAGAGCTGCTCGTTGATCTGCTCCTTGCGGGAGCCGATCTCGGCTTCCAGGACGCCAGCAGGCACCTCGAAGTCGGTGGCCTCAACCAGGGCTTCGAGCACCTTGTCGCGACCGGCGGAGACCTGCTCTGCGGTGAGGTACTCCTCGACGCCCTGGGTGAGGTCGGCCTGCATCTCCTCGACGGTGTCGAACTCGGAGATCATGGACGCGAACTCATCGTCCACCTCGGGCAGGGTCTGCTCGCTCACCTTGCTCACGGTGACGGTGATGTCTGCGGGCTCGCCCTCCAGCGCGCCGCCGACCAGGGTGGACGCGAACTCGGCGGACTCGCCCGCTTTCAGCCCGGTAACCGCCTCGTCGAGGCCGTCGATCATGCCACCGGAGCCGATCACGTAGGTGACGCCCTCAGCGGTGGCGTCCGCCAACTGCTCACCGTCGCGGCTGCCGACCAGCGAGATGGTGACCTGATCGCCCTCGGCCGCGGCGCGGTCGACCTCGGTGGTGGTCGCGAAACGGGTACGGAGGAGTTCGATCCGCTCCTCGACCTCGGCGGCGACGTCGCGCTTGGCGTCGACGGTGGCCCTCAGGGTGGCGAAGTCGGGCACCTCGAAGTCGGGCCGGACGTCCACCTCGGCGGTGAACTCGACCACGTCGCCGTCCTCCAGCTTGGTGATCTCCACCGAAGGCTCGCCCAGCGGCACGACTTCAGACTCGACGATGGCTGCCTCGAAAGCGCCGGGCAGAGCCGCGTTGATCGCCTCCTGCAGGACCATGCCGCGGCCGAAACGCTGGTCGATCACCATGCTGGGCACCTTGCCCTTGCGGAAGCCGGGAATCGTGACCTGCTGGGCGATCTCGCGGTACGCCTTGTCCAGGTGAGGCTTGAGGTCGGCGAAGGGGATCTCAACGGTGAGCTTGACCCGTGAAGGGCTGAGCTTCTCGACGGTGGTGGGCAAGGCATGCTCCTGATCGGAAAGTAGACAGACTGGGCAATCCTAGTGGACAACCGAAGGCAGTCGAGCCAGCCGACGGGCCGCCAGGATCCGCCTGCTTGACGAGGGACCACCCGAGGCATCGTCAAGCTCAGCCGGGCGTTACGAGGAGGCCCGATTCTGGCCAGCGGCTCGATTCCGTTAGGCTTTGCTGCGCGCGGACGCGAAACCGCTGCGCGGATGTAGCTCAATGGCAGAGCCCCAGCCTTCCAAGCTGGCCATGCGGGTTCGATTCCCGTCATCCGCTC
>DAOPRQ010000141.1:0-3333 GCA_035349055.1 Propionicimonas sp. | reverse complement strand
CCACTTTGTTGGCGGGCGGGCGGGTCGGCGGTGCGTCCCCGCTTCACCGAGTGGACGGTCTGGCGGCGTCGGGGCGAGGAACGGTCCACTTTGTTGGTAGGGGGATCCACCGTCTGGCGACTCAGGCCCGGGTCTATTCGGGCGAAGCTTCAGCTGTCCAGCAACTCTAAGTAGCGCGGACGCGTCGCGTCCGGCACCTCGACGACCTTGGTGCGACTGGTGGCCCCACTCACCAGCGACACCTCCCGCGCCTTACAGCCCAGAGCCGCCGCCAGCGTCGTCAAAGCGGCTTCGGTGGCGCGTCCGTCCACGGCTGGTGCCGAGACGGCGACGATCAGGGTGGCGTCGCCGTAGCGTCCCCCGACCCTGGTCCGTCCGGCTCCGGGCTTGACCCGGATCGCGATGTGAATGGCGAGCCTGCGAACTAGACGCGCCGCAGGACAGCGACGACCTTGCCGAGGATCGACGCCTCGTTCCCGTCGATCGGCTCGTAGGCCGGGTTGTGGGGGAGCAGCCACACCTGGCCGGGGGTGCGCTTGAAGGTCTTCACGGTGGCCTCGTCGCCGAGCAGGGCAGCCACGATGTCGCCGTTGACTGCGTCGGGCTGCTGCCGCACCACCACGTAGTCTCCGTCACAGATCGCCGCCTCGATCATCGAATCGCCCTTGACCTCAAGGAGGAACAGGGTGCCCTCACCCACCAACTGCTTGGGCAGCGCGAATACGTCCTCAACGGCCTGCTCGGCCAGGATCGGGCCGCCGGCGGCGATCCGACCGAGGATCGGTACCGGGACTGAAGGTGCGGTGGGCGCGGGCAGGTCGGGCTCGACGATGCGCGTGACCGGAGCCGGCATCGACATCGACTCGGGCAGGCGTACCTCAAGGGCGCGCGGACGGTGCGGGTCGCGGTAGAGGAAGCCCTTCTGCTGCAGCTGCTTGAGCTGGTGCGCGGCCGATGATGCCGAACCCAAACCTGAACGCGCCGCGATCTCACGGACGCTGGGCGGATAGCCGACCTCGATCAGGGATTCGCGGATGACTTCCAGCACCCTGCGCTGCCGAAGGGTCAGCCCTTCTTCGTCGACCGGGGTGTCGGGCAGTTGGCTGACCTTCTTGCCCAGTTGCGCGGCTACGTCTTCCCTACGCGGCCGGCCGCGCTTGCGGGCCGGGGGATCTGCCTTGGTTGCCATGTGTCAAAGCTAGCGCGTGGCGCATCGCTATTGGAACATGTGTTCTAGCGTGTCGTGGGTTCTCCGAAAACTGTCAGAGGCGCCGTCCAGCATGTAACTCGACGAAGAAACACGGCAGAACAGACGTTCGAATCCCTTGACCTGGGTGATCTGGTGGGGTAGAAATGATTCGAACACCTGTTCGAGACACGAGGAGAAGCCATGAGTGCCCTGCTGGTAGATGACCTGGTCCCGCAGGTAGCCACGTCCGCGAACGGTTGGCACCACGTCCGGGGACGCGAGTACGGCCGGCTCGCTCTGGTGCCCGATCTGGAGGATGGGGTCGGCAGCGCACCGGTCGTCACCAACCGCCGCGCCGGCTGGCGGCTCACCGACCGTGGGATCAAGGTCGTCGTGAGCTTCTTCCTGGCGTTGTTCGCCACCGCGCTGGTGGTGCTGGTCAGCGGCTTCTTCGCGGTGAGCGATGCGCCAATCTCAGTGCCGCAGGCGCCCGCGGCGGTCGCGGTTGCGGGCTGACCGGTAGTAGTTCCCGACGCCGGCTGGTCGCCATGACCAGCCGGCGTCACCAATTGTCACCGCCTGCGCCGACACGCCGGAGTGGTCTTCTTGATAGTGACGGCATTCGGTCGTAACCTCTACATCTAGTAGTTACAGCGTTGTGGTTCGTCCACAGATTGTGGTTGCGGTCCACACCTCGTCCACAGCGATATCCACCGCGCGATCCCCAGGAAGGGGCCCGGAGATGCATTGCCCGTTCTGCCGGCACACCGATACGAGGGTGCTGGACAGCCGTGTGGCCGAGGACGGCACGAGCATCCGACGGCGTCGGCAGTGCCCGGCGTGCGAGCGTCGCTTCACCACTCTTGAGCAGATGCAACTGGTGGTGGTGAAGCGGTCCGGCGTGGTGGAGCCCTTTTCCAGGGAGAAGGTGATCAGCGGCGTGGCCAAGGCCTGCAAGGGTCGCCCGGTCTCGGAAACCGACCTTGCCCGGCTCGGGCAGCGGGTGGAGGAGACCCTGCGTGCCAGCGGCCAGGCTGAGATCCCTGCCGATGAGGTCGGCCTCGCCATCCTCGGCCCGCTGCGCGAACTCGACGCGGTCGCCTATCTACGGTTCGCATCCGTCTACAAGCACTACGACTCGGTCGACGATTTCGAAGCCGAGATCGAGAGCCTGCGCCAGGCAGCGCTCGTCACCACCTGAGCAAATCAACCCCACGAAGAAGAATCGAAAGGCAGCACAACCATGACCGAAACCGCGAAGGCAACCGGCCGGGGTGCCCGGAAGGCATCGGGGCTGAAGATCGCCCGGGTTTTCACGACCGCCGGCGTCCACCCCTACGACGAGGTCAAGTGGGAGTTGCGCGACGTCGTGCAGACGAACTGGAAGACCGGTGAGGCGGTGTTCGAGCAGCGGGGGGTCGAGTTCCCCGACTTCTGGAGCGTGAACGCGTCCACGATCGTCACCACGAAATACTTCCGGGGCGCGCTCGGCAGCGCCCAACGCGAGGCGAGCCTGAAGACGTTGATCGACCGGGTGGTCAAGACCTACCGGGCCGGCGGTGAGGACAACGGCTACTTCGCGTCCGAAGAGGACGCCGAAATCTTCGAGCACGAACTCACCTGGATGCTGCTGAACCAGTACTTCAGCTTCAACTCCCCGGTCTGGTTCAACGTCGGAACGCTCAGCCCGCAGCAGGTCAGCGCGTGCTTCATCCTGAGCGTCGACGACTCGATGGACTCGATCCTCAACTGGTACAAGGAAGAGGGTTTCATCTTCAAGGGCGGCTCCGGCGCCGGCCTGAACCTGTCCCGGATCCGGTCGTCGAAGGAGTTGCTGTCCTCCGGTGGCACCGCGTCCGGCCCGGTGTCGTTCATGCGCGGTGCGGACGCGTCCGCGGGCACGATCAAGTCCGGCGGCGCCACCCGGCGCGCGGCGAAGATGGTCGTGCTGGACGTGGATCATCCCGACATCGAGGAGTTCATCGAGACCAAGGCGCGCGAGGAGGACAAGATCCGCGCGCTGCGCGATGCCGGCTTCGACATGGATCTGGGCGGCAAGGACATCGTCAGCGTCCAGTACCAGAACGCCAACAACTCGGTGCGGGTCAGCGACGAGTTCATGCAGGCGGTCGAGGACGGCACCG
>DAOPRQ010000140.1:0-3355 GCA_035349055.1 Propionicimonas sp. | reverse complement strand
ACCTCATCGGTGGCGCGATGACGTCCTTCTACGACTGGTACGCCGACCTGCCGGTCGCTTCCCCGCAGGTGTTCGGCGACCAGACCGACGTCCCTGAGTCCGGCGACTGGTGGGATTCGACCTACCTGATGATGTGGGGCTCGAACGTCCCGTTGACCCGCACCCCGGACGCGCACTGGATGGCCGAAGTGCGCTACCGCGGCACCAAGGTGATCACGGTCAGCCCCGACTACGCCGACAACGTGAAGTTCGCGGACGAATGGCTGCCCGCCCAGGCCGGCACGGACGCCGCCTTGGCCATGGCGATGGGCCATGTGATCCTGAAGGAGAACTTCGTCGAGCGCCAGGTGCCGTTCTTCGCCGACTACGTGAAGCAGTACACCGACCTGCCGATGCTGGTCACCCTCGTCGAGCACCCGGACGGACACGGCCTGACCGCGGCCAAGTTCCTGACCGCCGAAGACCTGCCGCGGCACACCGGCCAGACCGACGCTGCCTTCAAGACCGTGCTGTGGGACAGCGTCACCGACGCGCCGGCCGTCCCGAACGGCACCATGGGCAACCGCTACAACGAGGACGGCCAGGGCAAGTGGAACCTCGACCTGGGTGACCTGAAGCCTGCGCTCAGCCTGCTCGACGTCGCCGGTGCCGAAAAGGTCGAGATCGCGCTGCCCTGCTTCGAGGACCCGCGCGGAGAAGGCACGATCATCCGCCGCGGCGTCCCGGCCGTCCGCGTGGGCGGGCACCTGGTCACCACGGTCCTCGACCTGATGCTGGCCCAGTACGGCGTCGGCCGCGACGGGCTGCCGGGCACCTGGGCAACCGGCTACGACGACGTCAACTCGCCCTACACCCCGGCCTGGCAGGCCGAGATCACGTCGGTGCCGGCGGACGTGTGCCTGCGGATCGCCCGCGAGTTCGCAAAGAACTCCGAGGACTCCAAGGGCCGCACGATGATCATCATCGGCGCCGGCATCTGCCACTGGTTCCACGCCGACGTCACCTACCGGGCGATCATGGCGCTGCTGATGCTCACTGGCTGCATCGGACGCAACGGCGGCGGCTGGGCGCACTACGTCGGCCAGGAGAAGTGCCGGCCGATGACCGGCTGGTTCAACCTGGCCAACGCGCTCGACTGGTCGCGTCCGCCACGGACGATGATCGGCACCGGCTACTGGTACATGCACACCGACCAGTGGCGCACCGACGGCTACTCGGCCGATCGGGTGAAGTCGCCGCTGTCCACCGGGCACCTGGACGGCCTGCACACCGCGGACGCGATGGCGCTATCGCACCGGCTGGGTTGGATGCCGTTCTACCCGCAGTTCGACCGCAACCCGCTCGACCTGGCCGATGAGGCCAAGGCTGCGGTGGCCGCTGGCGAGGCGGAGTCCGAAGGTGCCTGGGTCGCGTCCCAGCTGAAGGAAGGCAAGCTCACCACCGCGCTCGAGGACATCGACGCACCCGCCAACTGGCCGCGCACCATGGTGGTCTGGCGCTCCAACCTGTTCGGGTCGTCGGCGAAGGGCAACGAGTACTTCCTGAAGCACCTGCTGGGCACCGGGTCGAACCTGATGCCGAACAACCACGCGGCGGAGGCCAAACCGAAGGTGGTGAAGTTCCGCGACGAGGCCCCGGAGGGGAAGCTCGACCTGCTGATCAGCGCCGACTTCCGAATGACCTCGACCACCCTGCTCTCCGACCTGGTCTTCCCCGCGGCCACCTGGTACGAGAAGTACGACCTGTCCAGCACCGACATGCACCCCTACGTGCACGCGTTCACCCCGGCCATCGACCCGCCCTGGGAGTCGAAGAGCGATTTCGACTTCTTCACCCTGCTGGCGAGGGCGATCGGCAAGCTCGCCAAGGGCCGCCTGGACACCCGCGCCGACCTGGTCGCGGTGCCAATGCAGCACGACACCCCCGGCCAGATCAGCCAGCCCGGCGGCCACGTGCCCGACTGGCGCGGGACCGACCTGCCGGCCGTGCCGGGCAAGAACCTGCCCGCACTGATGGTGGTCGAACGCGACTACACCGCGATCGCCGACAAGCTCGCCACGGTGGGCCCGCTGGCCGACCGGCTCGGCTTCACGGTGAAGAACATCACCTACGACGTCAAGGGATCGGTCGACCTGCTCGGACGGCTGCATGGCGTGATGCCGTCCGGCGCCGGTGCGGGTCGTCCCGCGATCGACACCGACGCCCGCCTGGCCGAGGCGATCCTCGCTTTCTCCGGCACCACCAATGGCGAACTGGCCACCCAGGGCTTCCACAACCTCGAGGCCAAGACCGGACGCAAGCTCGCCGACCTCAGCGAAGGCCAGGAGGAGCGCCGCATCACGTTCAAGCAGACCCAGGAGGCCCCGCAGCCGGTGATCACCTCACCGGAGTGGTCGGGTTCGGAGACCGGCGGACGGCGCTACGCGGCGTTCACCATCAACACGGAGCGGCTCAAGCCGTGGCACACCCTGTCCGGACGGATGCACTTCTTCCTCGACCACGACTGGATGATCGACGCCGGTGAGCAACTGCCGACCTTCCGTCCACCGCTGGACATGACCCACGCCTTCGGCGAGCCCGAACTCGGGCCGACCGGGGAGAAGGCGATCACCCTGCGCTACCTGACCGTGCACAACAAGTGGTCGATCCACTCCGAATACCAGGACAACCTGTTCATGCTCTCCCTAGGCCGAGGTGGTCCCCAGGCCTGGCTCAGCGTGGCCGACGCCAAGTCCATCGGCGTGGCCGACAACGACTGGATCGAGTTGACCAACGCCAACGGCGTGTTCGTCGCCCGGGCGGTCGTGACCCACAAGCTGCCTGACGGGATCTGTTACGTCCAGCATGCCCAGGAGCGGACGATCGACGTCCCGAAGTCGGAGGCCACCGGCAAGCGCGGCGGCATCCACAACTCGGTGACCCGGATCCTGGTCAAGCCGACCCACCTGATCGGGGCGTACGCACACCAGTCGTACGCGTTCAACTACCTCGGCCCGACCGGGGTGCAACGCGACATCGTCTCGACCGTCCGCCGCCGCAGCCAGGAGGTGCAGTACTGATGAACCAGCACCGATCGATTCCGCGACCCCAGCGTCGAGGGCCAGCCATCCCCGTCCAGCGCCAGCCACAGTGGCTGGCGCTCGGGGCCGGAGGCTGGCTCTCGCAAGGGAGGCGGCGATAATGGCCCGCAAGCTGAAGCGCGTCATGGCGCACGTCGGCATGGTGATGAACCTCGACAAGTGCATCGGCTGCCACACCTGCTCGGTCACCTGCAAGCAGGCCTGGACGAACCGTGCCGGAACCGAGTACGTCTGGTTCAACAACGTCGAGACCCGGCCCGGGCTCGGCTACCCGC
>DAOPRQ010000139.1:0-3362 GCA_035349055.1 Propionicimonas sp. | reverse complement strand
CATGCCGTCCCAGGTGCTGACCTTGTCATGGCGGTGCTCTTCGGTGAACCAGGTGGTGGTGACCGCCTTGGTCTCGGTGAAGAACGCGACCCCGTCCTTGCCCATGGCGTGCAGGTCGCCGAAAAAGGAGTCCTTGTGGCCGGTGAACGGGAAGGTGGAGAACGGCACCGGGATGCCCACGTTGACGCCCACCATGCCGGCGTGGGTGCGGCGGGCGAACTCGCGGGCGTAGTGGCCGGAGCTGGTGTAGATGCACGAGCCGTTAGCGAACGGGTTGGCATTCATGATGTTGATGCCCTCCTCGAAGTCGCGGACGCGCTTGATCGACGTCACCGGACCGAAGATCTCATGGGTGCCGGCCCAGTTGTCCGGACCGACCCGGTCGAGGATCGTCGGGCCGACGTAGAAGCCGCCCTCGTAGCCGTCCACCGTGACGCCGCGGCCGTCCAGCACCAGGTCGCCACCCTCGTCCACGCCGCGCTGGATGCAGGACTCCACCCACTCGCGGTGCTTGGCGGTGATCACCGGGCCGAGCTGGGACTCCGGCAGGTAGGCCGGGCCGAGCTTCAACTCAGCAGCCTTCGCGGCCAGCATCTCCACCACCTTGTCGGCGATCGATTCCTGGACGGCGATCACCGGCAGCGCCATGCAACGCTGGCCGGCGCAGCCGTAGGTGGAGTTGATGATGCCCGCCACCGAGCGCTCCAGCACCGCGTCCTCAAGCACGAGCGCGTGATTCTTGGCTTCGGTGAGGGCCTGGACGCGCTTGCCGGCGCCGGCCGCAGTGGCATAGATGTGCTTGCCCACCGCGGTGGAGCCGACGAAAGTGATGCCGCGGACGTCCGGGTGCACGAGCAGGCTGTCGGCCTCGACGCGGGAGCAGGTGACCAGGTTGGCCACGCCCTTGGGCAGTCCGGCCTGGATCAGCAGCTCCATCATGCGCATCGAGGTCTGCGGCACCATCGAGGCCGCCTTCAGCACGAAGGTGTTGCCGGTGGTGATGGCGAACGGCAGCATCCAGCCCATCGGAATCATCGCCGGGAAGTTGTACGGCGCGATGCCCACGAACACCCCCAGCGGCTCGCGGTAGGACACCGTGTCGTAGCCCTTCGAGATGTTCATCGTGGTGTCGCCCTGCATCAGGTAGTGGGTCGAACACGCGCACTCCACCACCTCGATCGCCTTCAACACGTCACCGCGAGCCTCAGCTACGACCTTGCCCATCTCGGTCGCCAACAGCACGCTCAGTTCGTCCAGGTGCTCGTCGAGCAGCTGCTTGAACCGGAACATCAACTGGATCCGCTGCGGCAGCGGGGTGGCCGACCAGGCCGGGTAGGCGCGGGCGGCAGCGGCGACGGCGGAGTCGACCTCTTCCTGGGTGCAGGTGGGGGCCTCGGCGATCTGCTCGCCGGTGGACGGGTTCATCACCGGCATGTAGGACGTGGTCTTCGACTCGCGCCACTCGTTGTCGACCAGGTAGCGCAGGCGCTTCAAGGTGGCCGCGCTCTGCGTCGTGCTGGACTGCTCGGTGATGGTCATTCGAAAATCCTCTCTGGGTCGACCGATCCGGTCGGTTTGTCGGCAGCGCCAGCCTGGTTGGGCCACGCTGCCGGGTGATTCGGTGTTCAGTTGTGGGTCAGTCGTTTCAGGTCAGTTCGCGGTCAGGCGCGGGTCGATCCGCTGGTCGGCCCAGGTCTGGCGCACCCAGGCGTGGTCCGGGTCGTCGCAGATCAGCCAGGCGCGCGTCGCTCCGGGGCCGGCCATCACGTTCAGGTAGTACATGTCGTAGCCGGGCGGGGCCATCGCCGGGCCGTGCCAGCCGTGCGGCACCAGCACGACGTCGCGCGACCGCACCTCGGCCAGCACGTCGATCGGACGCTCGGCGGTGCCGTAGACCCGCTGGTAGCCGAAGGCGTTCTCCGCAGACGTCGGGCTGCCCGGCTCCTGGCGCAGTTCGAAGTAGTAGATCTCCTCGAGCGAGGTCTCCACGCCCTCGCGCTCCTCGTCATGCTTGTGCGGCGGGTAGCTGGACCAGTTGCCGGCGGGAGTGATCACCTCACACGCAATGATCGAGTCGGCTTCCAGTACGCCGGGGGTGCCGAAGTTGCGGACGCGGCGGCTGGCGGTGCCCGCACCACGCAGTTCGTCGGGCACATCGCTGGCCGGGAGATGCCGGACGGGCAACTCCCGCGACGCGGTCGCGGCACAGAACGCGTAGCGACCGCCTGCTGTGCTGGTGATCGTGAAGCTGGCGTCGCGCGGCACGTAGAGCACGTCGGTGGCCGCTTCGAACACGTCGGTTCGTCCAGCCAGTCCGTAGCTTTGGTCGCCGATGGTCACCTGGGCGCTACCAGCCAGCGGTACTACAACGTACTCCAGATCGCCGGTGTCGATCGTGCGCGATTCCCCCGCTGCCAGGTCGGTCACCAGCAGGCCGGTGTGCGCCCACTCGCTCCCTGAACCTGAGGAGGTGCCGTGCCCAGCCGAGGGGACGGGAAGAACCCTGGTGTCGAAGTCCCCGTCCGCGGTCGTCCCTGCGGGCAGTACCCACTCGCTCATGCCACTCCTCCGTGTACCAGGCCGACGGCGGTATCCACCGCTGTCGCCACATCTCCGTCCGCCGGGTAGAGCAGCGCTCTCCCGATCACCAGCCCCATCGCAGTGGGGTGCGTCAGCGCGTCCGCCCACCGCCGGTAGGTCTCATCCGGATCACCGTCCGGGTCGCCGCCGAGCAACAGGCTGGGCAGCGTCGTCGAATCGAGGACGCGGTGCATCTGCGCCACCACCGGCAGTTTCAACCAGGTGTGTGCACTGGTCGCGCCGAGGCCGGCGGCAATCTGGATCGACCTGATCACCGAGTCCGCGTCCAACTGGTTCTGCACCTGGTCGGGAGCCACCCGGACCGAGAGGAAGGGCTCGACCATCGCCATCAGTTCGTGGTTGGCCAGGGTGGTCACCGCGCGTCCGGTGGATTCCAAGACCCGGGCGGTGTCCTCGTCCTCAAGGCAGATCCGGGTGAGCATCTTGCCCCCGTCGAGCCCATTGGCCGCCAGCGTTTCGGCGTCGTACCCCGTCCACCGATCGTCGAACTCAAACTCGGCACCCTGCAGGCCGCCCCGGTTCATCGAGCCGATCACCATCTTGCCTTCGAGTAGACCGGCCAGCAGCAGGTCCTCAAGGATGTCAGCGGTACCCAGCACCCCGTCCACCCCTGGACGGGTCAGCGCGACCGCGAGCCGCTCAAGCAGTTCGGCCCGGGACGCCATCGCGTTCGCGTCCCCCCGAACGCCGAGGGCACCGCGCGCGGGGTGGTCGGCGGCGACGATCATCAGCCGGCCGTCAGCTGGCGGGCTGTGGCGGCG
>DAOPRQ010000138.1:0-3384 GCA_035349055.1 Propionicimonas sp. | reverse complement strand
AACGCCTCGACCACCACCGAGCGAGTCGAGGACAATGAGAACAACAACCACGAACTGTGGTTCCCCCCGAATCGTGGAGGTTGTCTCTTAGGCGGCTGCTCTCGGGGTGAGGGCAGCGTTTTCGTAGTTGATGGGTGACATCATCGATGCGGCGCTGTGGCGGCGGTCGGTGTTGTAGAAGTTCCAGCACCAGTCCGAGACCACGGTAGCGGCTTCGGTGGTGTTTCGGAACTCGTTGCGGGAGAGGACTTCCCACTCGAGGCTGGAGAAGAACGCCTCCGCGGCCGCATTATCGAAGCACGATCCGACGCGTCCCATGGATTGGCGGATCCCGAGGTTTCGGCATGCGCGGGTGAACAGATCCGCGGTGTAGGTCGAGCCGCGGTCAGAGTGGAAAATGACCCGCTCTGATTCCTCCTCCTTCCAGATCGCCTCTTTGCCGCCGCGGACCGTTACGGCCATGGTGATCGCGGCCTTGGCCAGTTCCGCGTTCGGGTGCAGCGACGTCGCGGCCCCGATCAGTCGGCGGGAGTACAGGTCGATCACGGTGGCCAGGTACAGCTTCCCGGCCGCGGTCGGGATCTCGGTGATATCACCGACCCAGCGCTGGTTGACCGCGGTCGCGGTGAAGTCCCGGCGAATCAAGTCCGGGAACGGCGCCTTCGACTTATCTTGCTTCGTTAATCCGTTGCGGCGCTTGATCTTCCGAGCGATCAACCCTTGCCGGCGCATCGAGTTCGCGACCGTCTTCTCACTGACCGTCCACCCCTCCTCGCGCAGGTCGAGCACCAGCCGCGGGGACCCGTGCAACCCGCGGTTTTTGTCGAACATGACCTTCACCGCCCGGTCCATGGTGTCGCGGCGCAGGTCCCGCTTGGTGTACAGGCCGGTCGCGATGGCCGTCCGAGGTAGCCACTTGTAGAACCACGAGATCGAGATCCCGAGCAGCGCGCAGGTGAACGCGACGGGCACCTGGTAGTTGGTCCTCTGGTCGACCACGAAGCGTGCCACGCTCACTTCGTCGCCTCCTTCACCCACAGGACCACGGATCGCTTGAGGACATCACGCTCCATCCGCAGCTCGGCGTTCTCCGCGCGTAGCCGCTTCAACTCCTCGATGTCACCGGCCGACATTTCGCCGCGTCCCTCACGCTCGGCGCGAGCCCGGGTAACCCAGTTGCCCAGGGTCCCTTCGTTGACGCCGAGATCGCGCGCGACGGCAGCGATCGGCTTGTTGGTCTCCTCGACGATCCGTACAGCCCCCTCACGGAACTCACGGTCGTACTTCTTACGTGTCTCAGGCACAGCATCTCCTTATAGCTGATACCTACACGCTTCGGGGGGAAGTCCAAACGCACGACCATCCTGGTTGGGTATTTATCCCGCTACGCCCGACATTTACTCAGACACACCTCACGCCTCGACATCACCGACGACGAACAACTACGGCCACACCTCGCGGAGCCGTTCGCAACGATCTTCCGTGAGGCGCACGACGGCGGCGACGAAGGCAAGGAAGCCGAACGGGAACACCCCACATCTTTCGATGTCGCGTGTTCCCGTAAGACACTTTGGGTGGGCCCCGTGGGACTCGAACCCACAACCTACGGATTAAAAGTCCGCAGCTCTGACCATTGAGCTAGAGGCCCGGAGGACGAGACGGCATCCACGCACCGTGCGCCACGGCATCCGAGGTTCGGGGCCGCACGCGTCCGCGCACAGTATGGCGTAGCCGGGCCCGGATCACGCCGCCCGGCCCGGGACCGGGCGTCCACGGTTCAGCGCGTGAACAGGTAGAACGCGGCCAGGACGGCGAGCAGGGCGACGCTGAACCCGGGCACCCAGGCCCAGTGGACGTGGCCCTTCGGCACGGCCGGCAGGCTTGACGGGGTGGGGGTGGGGTCGCCGCCGGACCAGTGCCGCGGGGTGGTGGTCGGGGCGTCGCCCGAGGGCTCGCCGGCCGGCTGGTCGCCGGCCAGCTGGTCGCCCACCGGCTGCTCGCCGGCCGAGCGCTCGTCGGCGACCTGCTCCTCCGCCGCGGCGGTGCCGACGACCTGCGCGGCGTCCTCGGAGGCAACGGGCAGGTCGGCCTCGGGCAGCCCGAGACGCTCACCGAGCTCACGGGCGCTCGCCGGCCGGTCGGACGGCTTCTTCTCGAGGCACTGTTCGATGAGCGACCGCAGGCCCGGGGGAACGTGCGTCGGCAGCGGCGGGGGCGGGTCGTTGACCTGGGCGAGTGCCGTGGCGACCGGCGTCCCCTTGTCGAAGGGCCGCTGTCCGGTGAGCAGCTCGTGGCCCACGATCCCGAGGGCGTACAGGTCGGACGCTCCGGTTGCCGCCTCGCCGAGGGCCTGCTCGGGGGAGAGGTAGTGCGGGGTGCCGAGCACCTCGCCGGTCTGGGTGTGCCCCGACCCGTCGACGGCCCGGGCGATTCCGAAGTCCGTGAGCTTCACGGTGCCGTCGGGCATGACGAGGATGTTGGCGGGCTTGACGTCGCGGTGGACGACGCCGGCCTCGTGGGCCGCCCCGAGGGCCAGGGCCGCCTGCGCCAGGATCGCGCGCACCTGGTCGGGCGGAAGGGCGCCCTCGCGTCGCACGAGGTCCGACAGGGCCTCTCCGGGCACGAGCTCCATGACGAGGTAGGCGAGGTTGTCCTCCTCGCCGTAGTCGAAGACGGTGGCGACGTTGACGTGCGCGAGGTTGGCGGTGTGCAGCGCCTCGTTGCGAAAGCGCAGCGCGAAGACCTCTTCCTCCTCCAGGCTCGGCCGCAGGATCTTCACGGCCACCTGACGCTCGAGCACGCTGTCGCTGGCTTCCCAGACGTCGCCCATCCCCCCGGACGCGATCCGGCCCGTCAGCGTGTAGCGGTCGCCGAGGACGAATCCCTCGTGAAACCGGTTCACCGGGGGTTGGTCGCATTCACCTGACCATGGTAGGTCACCACAGGGCCCCTGACCGGCCTGCGTACGCGCGGGTCACGTGCCGGGAGGCCGAGGACTCCCTCAGGGGCGCCGGTCCCGGGCCCGCGCGATCTCCGACGGCAAGGGCTCCAGCTCGTGTGCCGGTGCCTCACCGGAGCGGGCCCTGCGTCGTTGGTGTCCATGACCCCGTCCGTACCCGATCGCGGAGTCCTCAACCTTGCCCGACGCCTGCGCCTCGAGGCGCAGCCGACGCCCCTCGGCGACGCGCTCCTCCAGCTTCGTGGCGGCCTTGAGCGAGCCGGAGTCATCGCGCGGCGGCAGCTGCAGCGTGCGCTCGGCCCGGATACCCGCCTGCAGCTGCCGTGCCCGCTCCAGCTCGGCGTCGATCTCGGCCCCGAAGAGCAGTGCGAGGTTGGTCAGCCACAGCCACAGGAGGAAGACGATGACGCTTCCGAGGGAGCCGT
>DAOPRQ010000137.1:0-3502 GCA_035349055.1 Propionicimonas sp. | reverse complement strand
ACGTCCAATACCTCTGAGATGTCTTATCCATACGGATAGTGCATAGATAGACTCGCCGGGTGGAGACGGATGCGCTGCGGTGGTTCCAGTTCGTTGCCGATGGGGCGACGGTGACCGAGGTCGCCGAACTCCACATGGTGAGCCAGCCGAGCGTCTCGCGCGCCCTGGCGGCCCTGCAGGATGAGATCGGCACCCCGCTGCTGACGCGTTCTGGCCGCGTGCTTCGGCTGACACACGCGGGGTCGGTCTTCAAACGCCACGTCGACCGGCTCATCAACACCCTCGACGATGGGCTGGCGGCGGTCGACCAGTTGCTCGACCCCGAGCGGGGGACCGTCGTGCTCGCCCATGACCCGTCGTTGGGCTCCTGGTTGGTGCCGGCACTCATCGGTGGCTTCCGGGCCGAGCACCCCGACGTGCAGTTCGTCGTCCACCAGACCGGTCAGGAAGGAGTGCTGGCGTCGCCGGACAGCTTGGTCGAGAGTCGGGTGGACCTGGTCATCACGGCGCAGCGGCCGCACGGCATACCGGTGCAGTGGCGGTTACTCTTCCGCGAGGACCTCTTCCTGGCCGTGCCAGCGCGCCATGCGTGGGCGGGGCGCACCGAGGTGTCGATGGCGGAGGCGGCGGGGGAGGCGTTCGTCGTGCCGCGCGCGCCGAGCCCGATGCGGCAGCGGTGGGAGCGGCTCGTGGCGGCTGCGGGGATCGAACCGCAGGTGGCTTTCGAGGTCGACGATCTGACGACCGCGCGGGGGTTCGTCGCGGCCGGGCTGGGGGTTGCTGTGGTGCCCGCGACCGGAGATGACCCGCTGCCACCCTCGACCGGCGGGCCGTGGTTGGTGCGCATCACCGACGATGCCGGGGCCCGCGACGTGGGGCTGGTCTGGTCGACCGAGCGCGCTCTCCTCCCCGCAGCGGGCCTGTTCCGGCGCTATCTGCTCGCGCATGCGCCGCGGCCGCAGGCGTCCAGGAGTGCGAGACTCGGGAGATGAGCGATGCCGTGGATGCCGTGGATGCTGTTGACGCCGTGATTGCGGTGGATGCGCTGGACGTGCAGGTGTGGGCTGACCTGGTCTGCCCGTGGTGCTACATCGCGCAGCGGCGGCTCGCGGCGGCGGTGGCTGGGTATGCCGGGCCGGTGGCGGTGCGGCATCGGGCCTACGAACTCGACCCTGGTATGCCGTCCGGCGAGCGGGTGCCGGTGGCCGAGTACCTCGGTCGCAAGTACGGCGGCGGGTGCGCCGCAGGGCTGGCCATGACCGAGCGGGTGGCCGCGGTTGCTGCCGAGGACGGGCTGGTCCTGGACTTCGCCCAGGCCGTGAAGTCGTCGACCTTCGATGCACACCGGCTCTTGGCGCTGGCCGCTGCCGAGGGTGCTGGGCAGCTGGCCGGGGAGTTGCAGGAGGCGATGTATGCCGCACACTTCCGGCAGGGCCTGGCGCTGGACGATCACGGTGTGCTGATGGACCTTGCCACAGGTGTGGGCCTGTCTCGCAACCGAATTGGCAAGGTCCTTGGCTCGGATGCGTTCGCCGCGCAGGTGCGTGCCGACCAGGCCGAGGCGCGCTCGATCGGCGTGACCGGCGTGCCGTTCACCGTGGCCGGGGGACGCGTGGCGGTTTCTGGTGCTCAACCCGTCGAGGTCTTCGCCGCGTTGTTGACCCAAGCTGCCGATGCGTCGGGGCCGCCCGATCGCTGATCGGGCGATGCAGGGAAGGTTTGATCGGGGGCTTCGGCGAGGGAAGCCGTACTCCGGTGAGGTTGGACCCTCAGTGGAGTGCGGCGAACCTCAGCGAACCAAGCGGCGAACCGCCACAGACCACGCAAGGTGCGAAACAAATCGTATACAGATACAATTATCGGTAGACGTTTTGTTCCAGCGAGGAGGGTCAGCATGCCAGCTGCCGAACTGCTTCGTGCTGGTGAGCACGCCACGTCCCGCAGCGCGTTCTACCGACGGGCGAAGGTCGGCGCCTACGAGAGGATCGCGCGCGGCGTGTACCTGCCGTCTGACGCTGACCCCGCTGACTGGGACTGGCTCGAGGCGACAGCCAAACATCCCAAGGCGACTGTCTGCTTGGCCTCGGCGCTGGCCTACTACGACCTGACCGACGAGATTCCTCAGGCACTTGACGTCGCGATTCCACGAGGTAGCCGGACCCCGGCGACTGACGCCGCCATCGCCTGGCACCACTTTGCCGCCGACTCCTTCGGCCTAGGTCGGACCACCATCGCCATCCCTGGCTCGAACGTTCGCATCGGCATCTACGGTCCGGAGCGGTCCATCGCCGACGCGTTCCGGCTTCGTGGCTCGTTAGGGTACGAGTTGGGCCGTGACGCGTTGCGCAGTTGGCTGGGTAGGGGTGGGAAGCCGGCCGACTTGTTGGAGTTGGCGTCCCAGCTACCGCGAACTCGGGGGCCTCTGCTTCGGACGATCGAGGCCTTGGGCTGATGACAGTGACTGGTCATGGGGTCCTTCGGCAGCTTCAACGCCAAGCTCACGATTCCAGGAAGTCCGATGCCCGGTCGCGACCGGCGAGTTGGTCACCCGTCACGCTCTCGAGTCGTTCCTAGACCGACTTCGCAGGACTCCGCACGGGAAGGACTTCATACTCAAGGGCGGCATCGTGTTGGCTGGCTATGGAATTCGCCGCTCGACCAAGGATGTGGACTCGGAGGCCATCTCGGCTTCCGTGACCGCAGCGCATATCGAGCAAGTCGTGATGGATGTCGCAGCTGTCGAGGTCGAAGACGGTCTTGAACTCGATCGGAGCAGCCTCGATGTCCAAACCATCCGAGGGGCGGCTGACTACCCCGGCCTCCGGATGCGGGTGCATGGCACCGTTGGAACCGCGCGAGTCGTGCTGGCCTGGGACATCTCGACCGGCGACCCGGTTGTCCCGCTGCCGACCCTGGTGTCCATTCCCCGAGTGCTGGGAGAGCCCATCGAGATGCTCGGGTATGCGCCAGAGACCATGGTGGCCGAGAAGGGCGTCACGATTCTCGAGCGAGGCATCACCAGCACCCGCTGGCGCGACTACGTCGACATCGTTGCGCTCGCTCAACGAGGCATCGACCCAGACGTGCTCTTGGCCTCAGCGCGGGCTGTCGCGCGATACCGCCGGGTTACCCTTCGTCCCGTCGCGCCTTCAGTAGCTGGGTACGGTGCGACGGCACAGGCCAAGTGGGCGGCGTGGCGCCGCAAGGAAGGCCTCGAGGGCATGTGCAAGCCGGACCTGGACGACCAGATGCGTGAGGTCATCGCCATCCTGGACCCCTTGTTTTCAAGGGGGCCCACGTAGCGCGGGGTAGGTCTCTCCGGCGCTCAGCCATCGCCGATCCGGCGGCTTCGGCGAGGGACACCGCACTCCGGTGACATTGGACCCTCAGTGGAGTGCGGCCAACGTCAGCGAACCATGCGGCGAACCACGATGCAGGCCGCGCAGAGTGCCCCCGGCGCGAATCGAACGCGCGACACCCGCTTTAGGAGAGCGGTGCTCTA
>DAOPRQ010000136.1:0-3514 GCA_035349055.1 Propionicimonas sp. | reverse complement strand
CAGGCCGAGTACGTCGGCGGTGTCGTGATGCCCGGCGGCGGTTCGCAGCCGCGGCGCACCTTCGACGCCTGGCAGGACTGGGCCAAGCAGCGCGGCGCCAAGGGCCTGGCCTACGTCACCATCGGTGAGGACGGCGAGCTCGGCGGCCCGGTAGCCAAGAACATCACCGAGGCCGAGCGGGCCGGGCTGGCCGCCGCTATGGACGCTTCTCCGGGCGACTGCATATTCTTCGGTGCCGGACGCCGCGAGGCCACCCAGGAGCTGCTCGGCGCGGCCCGCCTGGAGATCGCGCGCCGCTGCGGACTGATCGACGAGAGCGAGTGGTCGTTCCTGTGGGTGGTGGACGCGCCGATGTTCAAGCTGCGTGAGGACGCGGAGGCGTCCGGTGATGTGGCGGTGGCCGGCGGCAAGTACACCGCTGTGCACCACGCGTTCACCTCACCCAAGCCGGAGTCGATGGACACCTTCGACACCGACCCGGGCAGTGCGCTCAGCTACGGCTACGACTTCATCTGCAACGGCAACGAGGTGGGCGGCGGCTCGATCCGTATCCATCGCCGCGACGTGCAGGAGCGGGTCTTCGCGGTGATGGGGCTCACCCCCGAGGAGTCGCTGGAGAAGTTCGGCTTCCTGCTGGACGCGTTCGCCTACGGCGCCCCGCCGCACGGCGGCATCGCCTTCGGCCTGGACCGGATGGTGATGCTGCTCGGCGGTTTCGAGACGATCCGCGACGTGATCGCCTTCCCGAAGTCGGGTGGCGGCTTCGACCCGCTCACGTCCGCGCCCGCCCCGATCTCGGCCAAGCAGCGCAAGGAAGCCGGCGTCGACTACGTCCCACCGGCCCCGAAGGCCCAGACACCCGCAACCCCAGCCACCTGACCCCAGCGCAAACCGCCCCCAGGAAGCGCAAACTGGACAGTTGCGGCCAGTGACGGGCCAGAACTGTCCAGCTTGTGAAGGGGTCGAGGGCTAGCGCAGGTCTTCGCCGTTGTGGACGTCCCCTGAGTTGGTGCCCTCCTCAGCCGCCAGCAGGCCGTAGAGCTTGCGCCGGGTGGCGGCGAGCAGCGCGGTGGCTTCCATCAGTTGCGCGTCGGTGCCGCTGCGGGTGAGTTCCTTGGCGGCCCCGGCGAGGGTGGGGAACTCCTGCCAGAGGGCCCGGATCTGGTCGGAGCGCTGCCCGGACAGGGCTTCGTTGACGACCTCCCACGGCTTGGTCTGCACACCCTCGGCAGCCTGCCGGCCGGCGTCGGTGAGCCGAAAGGCCTTCTGGCCGTCATTGTCGAACGCCTCGATCAGGCCTTCGTCCTCCAGCTGCGACAGTGCGGGGTAGACCGCGCCCGGGCTGGGCTTCCAAGCCCCGTCGGTGCGCTCAGCCAGGGTCTGCATGATCTGGTAGCCGTTCAGCGGCTGCTCGGCGAGCAGCGCCAGGATGGACGTCCGGACGTGTCCCCGACGGCCGCGGCCGCGAGGTGCGGGCCCCATTGGGCCACCGGCGCCGAAGGGTCCACCGGGACCGAACGGACCACCTGGGCCGAAGCTCGGTCCGAACGGACCGCCCGGACCGAACCCGGGGCCGAAGCCCGGATGGCCGTGGCCGCGCCGACCACCGCGGCGGCGTCCGCGCGGCTCGCCCGGCTCGAAGTACTCATCATCGTGTCTGGATTCGTTCATGGTTGTTCTCCTTGTCAGATCGACGTAACTTCGTCGATATATCGAGAGTAGGTCGACAGGGCCGATTCGTCAAGCGGCGAGGCGTAGGGTGCTGGGGTGTCTTCGCCGAATCACCCTCGCCTCGGTTCCGCGTTCACCAACCTGTGGATCGCTACGCTGGCCAGCAACCTCGGCGACGGCATCGGGCGGGTCGCGATTCCGCTGCTGGCCGCACGACTCACCGACGACCCGCTCCTGATTGCTGCGTTGGGTGCGTTGGCGATGCTGCCGTGGCTGCTGTTCGCGATCCCCGCAGGCATCGTGATCGACTCCGCCGATCGGCGGCGCGTCCTGGCGTCCGCCCAGGCGGTTCGAGTGGTGGTGGCGGTGATCCTGTTGGTGCTGGTGGCCACCTCCGCGCTGACCATTTGGTGGCTGCTCGCGGTGGTCTTCGTCTACGGCATCTTCGAGACGCTCTACGACGGCGCGTCCCGCGCGATCCCGGCGAGCATCGTGCCGACCGCCGAGCTACCGCGAGCCAATGGACGGATCGAGGCCGGTGAGCAGGTGATGCAGAGCTTCGTCTCCGGGCCGCTCACGTCCGCGCTGTTCGCGGTATCGGTGCTGATACCGCTTGGCCTGAACGCGGCTGCCTTCGCGATCGCTGGGGTGCTGGCGCTGCTGCTGCCCGCGGCCGCGTCTGGACGCAGCGCGCCCGCGGCCGGGGACGACGACCCCAAGGTGCCCTGGTACCGCCAGTTCGGGGACGGCTGGCGCTTCCTGAAGGGCAACCGGATGCTGGTCACGCTCTGGCTGACCACCACGGTGGTGGGCATCTTCGTACAGCTGGCGCTGGCGAGCTACGTGCTCTTCGTCCTCGGGCCGCTCGGGGTGCCCGAGGCCTGGTTCGGGGTGTTCATGCTGAGCGGGGCCGTGGGCGCGATCATCGGCTCGCTGTCCACCGCCAGCCTGAAACGACGCTTCAATGCCGGCCCGGTGATGGCGATGTCCACCCTGGTCTCCGGCGTCGCGATCCTGGCCATGGGGCTGTGGCCGAAGGTGGTCGTAGCCGCGATCGCGAACGCACTGCTCAGCGCCTCGATCGTGACCTGGAACGTGCTGGTGATGTCGCTGCGCCAGGCGATCATCCCGGTCGCGCTGTTCGGCCGCGTCCAGGGCACCTGGCGGACGCTGCTGTGGGGCTCGATGCCGTTGGGCAGCGTCCTCGGTGGGCTGGTGGCCCGGGTCGATCTGGCTTTGCCGTTCCTGGTCGGCGGTGGCGCGACCACGCTGGTCGGCGTGATCTTCTTCGACTTCTACCGCCAGTTGCCGAACGCCGAGGACGTGGCGGTCGATGTCGGCGCTGCGGTGTAGCGTCGGCGCGTGAGTACGGATCTGTTCGGCAACCCCATCGACGAGCCCGCGGCAGCGGTCGGTGGGTCGCTGAGCAGCGCCGGGCACAGCGACACCCCGCTGGCGGTGCGGATGCGGCCACGCACGGTCGACGAGATCGTCGGCCAGAGCCACCTGCTCGGCCCGGGTTCGCCGCTACGCCGGCTGGCCGAGGGCCGCAACGCGATGTCGGTCTTCCTCTGGGGTCCGCCCGGCGTGGGCAAGACCACGATCGCCGCTGTGGTCTCGGCCACCGGGCAACGCCGCTTCGTGGAGCTGTCCGCGGTCACCGCCGGCGTCCGGGAGGTCCGCCAAGCCCTGGCCGAGGCACAACGCCAACTGGCCCGTGGTGTCGGCACCGTGCTGTTCGTCGACGAAGTGCACCGGTTCTCCAAGACCCAGCAGGACGTGCTGCTGCCCGCGGTCGAGAACCGCCTGGTCACCTTGATCGCGGCCACCACCGAGAACCCGT
>DAOPRQ010000135.1:2361-3518 GCA_035349055.1 Propionicimonas sp. | reverse complement strand
CATCGCCCCGCTGGAGAAGCTCAGCAAGCTGTCCGAGCTGAACCTGGCCTCGACTGGACTCGCTTCGGTGCACGAGCTGGCCGGGCTGACCGGGTTGACCAAGCTCAATCTGGACGGCAACCACCTGCGCGACCTCTCCCCGCTGGCGGCGTTGGGCTCGCTCAGCGACCTCAGCGCGACGTCCCAGGCGCTCACGCTGGCCGAGGTGGCCGGCGGCGTAGCGGTCGAGGTGCCGTCGGTGACCACGGTCGCCGGCGCCAAGGTCACCGCTAGCCTGCCGGACGGGGCGGTCGCGTCCGATAGTGGGGCCAGCTTCCGGCGCGCCGGGACGTATCGCTGGCCGTTCGCGTCCGGCGACTTCACTGGGGCGTTCAGCCAAGTGGTCACCTCGGACGTGGCCGAACCGGACGCACAGGCGGGGGCGTCGGAGTGTGTGTCGGCCGGCAAGGTGTGGGTTGTGGTCGAGCGCGACACCGGGCTGCAGCAGGGCGGGTGCGCGAGCAAGTTCGGCACCGGGCTGGAGGCACTGGTCAGCGCCGGGTTCACTACTACTGGCACCAGCTACGTGACCGCTATCGACGGCTACCCGAGCGGGTCCGCTGATTCGTACTGGTCGTACTGGCATGCGGCCAACCCGGTCGTCGACGGCTCGTCCACGCGGTACTCGTGGAGCTACTCGAACGTCGGGGCGAACAACTACGCGCCGAAGGCCGGTTCGATCGAGGGCTGGCGGTTCGAGTCGTGGCAGACCGACGCCGTGGCGCCCTCCTGGACGCCGGTGGTGAGGACTGCCGCCACGCCGTCCCCGGAGCCATCGCCGAGCACGCCGACGACACCTGCGCCCGAACCGGCGACCCCTGCCCCTACACCGGGAGCCACCGCGACGGTCGCGACCAAGGTCTCGGCGAAGGCAGTCAAGGTGACCTACGGCAAGCGAGCCACGATCAAGGTGAAGGTGAAACCGGCCAAGGCGAAGGGCATGGTGACGACCGTGGTGGGCGCCACCACAATCACGGCCAAGCTCGCCAACGGCAAGGCCAAGCTGGTGCTGCCGGCGCGGTCGCTGCCGCCAGGAAAGCACTCGCTCACCGTCAGCTTTGCCGATCAGGGCAAGTACCGGGCATCCAGCAAGGTCGTAAAGGTCACGGTCGCAAAGG
>DAOPRQ010000135.1:0-2261 GCA_035349055.1 Propionicimonas sp. | reverse complement strand
AAAGGTCACGGTCGCAAAGGCAAAGCCGAAAGTGACCCTGAAGGCACGCTACGACCGTGCCACCGGGGTGGCGACGATCGCGGTGCGGGTCAAGTCGAGCGCAGCCACGCCCACCGGCTACGTAAAGGTGTCGCTGGCTGGGAAGTCCGTCCGCGCCGAACTTGATGCCAGCGGACGCGCGACCGTCCAGTTGAGCGACCTGGGTAAGTCGGGCAAGCGCACAGTGACGGCCTGGTACGCCGGCTCGGAGCTGCTGAAGTCGAAGACCGGCAAGACCTCGGTCAAGCTGAAGCGCTGAGCCTCCGCTCAAGCTCGGGCATCGAAATGCGGGTTGTCAGCCCTAACCAGGCGCACACAGCCCGCATTTTGATGCCCAAGCCACCTAGGCTGCTGCCGTGATCACCCCCGAACTGCAGGCCGCGCTCGACGCTTGCGCTGAACAGGAGCGGCTGCAGCGGGCGCTGGAACCTGTCCGTGCCGAGAACACCCGCGAAAGGCGTGATGAGGACGGCAGCCAGGTCGGCGGCCAACCGACTAAGAAACACCCCGGCCATCAAAGGACGTCCTGGACCGTGAAGTCGCGTGGACTCGCCGCAGCGATCAGTTCCGCAAGCCCACGTCGTACCAGGACCTGCCGGAAGGCTCGCTTGCCGTCGCCGAACCACTCGGGACTCCCAGCAATCGCGACGTCCCCAAGAGATTGCGTGACCCGAACCGGCGGCAGGAACCCGAAAGTGAGGGGCATCCACCGCCAGACGCCGCACCTGGGGCACGTCGCACCATCGACACCGTGACGCGCGATCGTCGCTTCACGGAGCTCCTCAGGGTCGAACCAGGCCGGGCCGACGGTGGGAACGATGATCTGAGTAGCGGCGCCCGCTGAGGTGGGATGCCAGTCAACCTCGCGGGTCTGGACATCGAATCGGGCCGCCGCCTCGACAGCCAGGCCCTGCTCGACACAGATGACGTCCAGCCGCCAGTTCGGCACCCAGGCACCCTCCACCTTCATCCCCCTACGCTGAAGCACGAGGGAGCCGGACTGGGAGTGCTTCGGCACCCCGCAGGTATCGCACCAGCCATCCGGACCGTACATCGGCGTCAGACCCCACGAATCCTCCGGCCAGGGCCAACCGCGATTGCGCTTCCAGTACAACTGAACGAAATCGGTCATCCCAACCCCAACGCTCGAAGGATCTCCGGGTACTCACTGTAGATCTGCCGAGCCGCGCCCTCGACCTGAGCACGAGTCGCCATTCCCGTCCCGTTCGACCCGTACGGAATCGCCTCCCGCCATGCATTCGTAAACACCTGATGTTCAGCCCGGGTGACCACTATCGACGGCATTTCCCCGATAGCTTGGCCCATCACGTCAGCAAATCGCTGCTCAATCAAATGGTGAGCCTGGATGCTCCCGCCCTGGCCAGCGGTCACAGCCCGCTGCACACTGTAGGGTGCAATCCCAGACCCAGCGTGGGTCAGAGACCTGAACCTGCTCGCTGTGGCGACACTTCCGGCGGAAACAGCCGCTGCCCCTCCATCGCGTGCAAAGGCGGACAGGAGCGCTTTCCCGGCGCTCGCCGCACCAAGGGCGATGGTCGCGAACAGACCCACACCAGAGCCGATGTCGTATGAGACCTTGTAGGTCTCGATGAAACAGTCATAGCCGGGGTCGATCCATCGCTCGAACGCACTGAAGCCGCCGAAAGTGATCACGTCGTACAGGCCAGCGAAATAGGCCAGCCCACCGCCAATACCGTCCACGACTGGGTCGCCGGTGTACAGGCCGGTCGGATCCGTGAACTGAACCGGATTATTGGAGGCGTAAGCGTACGGCTGCCGCGTGTCATCAAGCGCAGGATCGACGCTGACGAACTGCCCAGTCTCAGGATCGTAGTCACGCGCCCGAAGGTGCACCAAGCCGGTCACCGGATCGGTCAAGTTGCCGGTGAACCCAAACACCGTGGCGATCGCACCAACAGCACTGAGCACGCTCCCGAACTCGGTATAGGTTCGCTCACCCAGAACCTGCGCCGAGCCGTCGGTGCTCAGCCGAACCGAGCCGAGCATGTCAGTGTGCAGATAGCTTGCCTGGTCGGATGCCTTGTCTATCTGGGCCAGCGGAGTCGATCTCGGGCCGTACAAGTAGTAGTTGTCGTTGTCAGCCATGAGCAGAGGCAACGTGCGCGCAGTCGACCACAGGTACTGATCCGTGGTCGTGCCGTCCTGTCGTACCTGCCTAAGGCCTCGCGAGTCCGTCTGAT
>DAOPRQ010000134.1:0-3619 GCA_035349055.1 Propionicimonas sp. | reverse complement strand
GCGATCGAAAGACCCTTCTGGCCGGCCGCGAGGTTGCGCCGGTAGAAGGCATTCGACTCCTCAGCGGTGGAGAAGCCGGCGTACTGCCGGATCGTCCACGGCTGGTTGACGTACATCGTGGCGTACGGCCCGCGCAGGAACGGCGGGATACCCGGGTAGGTCTTCAGGAAGTCGAGGCCCTCGTAGGCGGACGCGTCGAAGTTCGGCGGCACCAGGATGTGCTCCGGGGTCTGCCAACCTTCGCTGTAGCTGATCGACTCCTCCAGCAACGCCTGGAACTGCTCCGCGGAGTCCTCCGGAACGCTGGCTGCGCCCAGTTCGATGTCGGTGAAACTTGGGATCTGGCTCATTTCGCCACTCCAATCCGGTCCATGGCGTCATTGAGGAAGGCGACCACATCCATGCCGTCGAAGACTTCGCCGTCGATAACCTGATCGACGTCCTCGGCACCGGTTTCGGTCTTGCGGCCGGCGATGAACACGGTCGGCACGCCGGCATCCTTCAGTGCCTGGGCTACCGGCACCGCCTCGCGGGCGTAGACCTTGGCCGAGGAGCAGAGAATCACGAACTTCGCACCGGCCTCGCTCACCTTGGCGACGATCTCCTCAGGAGTACCGCCTTCGCTGGACGGACGGTCGATGCCGCCGACGCCCAGCAGCGCGCCGGTGAACATTTCGCGGCCGCCGAAGTCGCGGCGCTCGCCCAGGCAGGCGAGGAACACGGCCGGACGGGCCTCGGCCGCGGACGCACGGTCGCGCAGCGCCTCGAAGATCTCAGCGTCGCGACGCGGGGCGAGCCCGTGACGCTCCGGAGCTGCCGGACGGGGCTTGGCCTGCACCGGCTCCTCATCGGGCTTGGGGAACATGCTGACGCCGGTGAGCGGCAGCTTGCGGGTGGCCAGACGCTTGGCCCGCTCGTCGGTGGTCGCACCGATCCGCTCGGCCACCAGGCCGGACGTGAGCGCGGACGTCATTCCGCCCGCGGCCTCGATGGCCTGGAAAGCGGCCCAGGCCTTCACGGCCAAGTCGTCGGTCAGGCTCTCCACGTACCAGGAGCCGCCGGCCGGGTCACTGACCCGTCCGATGTTCGACTCCTCGGACGCGAGCGCCTGGGTGTTGCGCGCCATGCGGCGGCTGAACTCGTCCGGCAGCCCCCAGGCCGCGTCAAACGGCAGGCAGGTGATGATCTCGGCCCCGCCGACGGCTGCGGCGAAGGTGGCGATCGTGCCGCGCAGCAGGTTCACCCACGGGTCGTCCCGGGTGATCATGCGCCAGGAGGTCACCGCGTGCTGGACGGCCCCGCGAGCGCCGGCCGGCACTCCGCTGGCCTCGCCCACGCGGGCCCAGAGGCGACGCAGCGCGCGCAGCCGGGCGATCGTCATGAACTGGTCGGTGTTGGCGCTTACCCGGAACGCGATCTGACCGAAGGCCGCACCTGGCGCGATGCCGGCTGCCTCGAGGTCGCGCAGGTAGGCCACGCCGGTGGCGATGGCGAAGGCCAGCTGGTCCACGTCGCTGGCGCCGGCATCGTCATACGGCAACACGTCCACGGTAAGGGCGCGGACGCCGGGGAGCTCGGCGAGCATCGCCGTCACCCACTGCGCCTGGGCGCTCAGGTCGGGAGCTTCGCCGGTGCGGGCAGCCAGCGCGAGGGCGTCGAGGCCGAGGTTGCCGCGGGCGTGCTTCGCGTCCGCCGACTTCCAGAAGGTGGCCAGTGCCTTGGCCGCCGCCACCTGGTCCTCGATGCTGCTGATCGAGATCGGGGCGAGGTTCGGGTCTACGTCGGCCAGCACTGCGGCGACGTCCTCGACCGCGATCGCATCGCTGCCGGTCCGCAGCCAGACAGAGCTGGCGCCGCGCTCGAGGTCTGCGATGATCTCGCGGCTGGTGGTGGCGACGTCCGGATCCTCGTGCAGCTGGCGGATGTCCCAGCTGGTCATCGGGCTGGTCTTCACCATCGTGCCGCGGGTGAACGGCATCACGCCGGGGTGCCCCAGCGGGACATCGGTGTCGGTGTAGAGCGGCTCGATCGTCAGGTTGTCGACGGTCACCGTCCGCAGGCGCTTCATGGCCTGCTCAATGGTCAGTTCTTTGCCTTCGGGACGCCGCCGGTTGAGGACCTTGAGGACCTCAACCTCCCAATCTTCCCTGGTGGGACTGGCGAAGTCACCGGCAAGCGTCAAGGGCGTGTCGGTCATGGGCTTCACACTATCGCTGTCGGACGGCGGCTTGTCGGACGGACCATTTCGGAACGTTCGCGCAACCCAGCGCCCGCATGCTGGACGAATGCTCCGCCCGGGCTCAGCTCACCTGGCGAACGAGAGCCTCAGCCGAGCCGATCATCTTGGCGGTCTCGCGCTCCCATTCGGGCTCCTGGCCGCGGAACGGACCGGTGGCAAGGGAGATGATCACCGCGGCTGCACGCAGCCTGAGTTCGGTGGGATCGACCCTGGTGTCGAAGACGGGAACCCAGGTGCGGATCAGTTCGTGCACCCGCGCCTCCTGGGCCGAGCTCATCCGCTGGATCGTGGACAGGTGCGCCACCATGCACGCCAGGTCGTCGGCACGGCGCCCAGGGCCGATCGTATCGGTGTCGAGCAGCCCGCAGATCCGTCCGTCCCGGACATGCACCTGACCCTCGTGGAAGTCGCCATGGGTCGGTTCGCTCCCGAGCGGGACGGACGCCAGCCCGGAGGTGATCGTGTCGACGAGGCGGTCGAGCTTTGCCTCAAGCGCCGGCAGTGCGGCCGCGACTATCCGGGCGTAGTGGCCCACCGCATCCGACCACGGCGGACGGCGGTCGAGCCTCGATACCGACGACGGCATCGCGTCCAGCAGGTTGATCAGGTCCTCGGCAGTGCACGGCTGGGTTGCGTCGAAGACCGCCTGGGACAGCGGGCGACCAGGCAGCTCGCGCAGCATCAGGAGGTGGTCGGACGTCGTCGCCGCGACTTCGGCTACCGGAATGCCGGCTGCGGCGAGCAGATTGTGGCGCTGCAGCACGTCGTCGAAGAGCCGCGCGCGTAGTACCTTGACGTACACGACCTGCGGGGCGTCACCGTAGCTGACCCTGACCACGGCCCGCCGACGCGGCCGGTAGCCGATCATCTGCAACTGCAGTTCGGCGGGGCTCACCTGGTTGGTGAACACCTTGTTGGCGTTGCAGACCTCGGCCATCGATTCGGCGTAGGCAGCCCGTGCCAGCCCAGGCAGATCGGGATCCTGTGGGTAGATCCAGACCGCGACCTCGCGAACCCCGTCGGCGAAGATCTCCGCTGCCGAATCGCTCTCGGTGGGCCCGGACGCACGGGCGCTAACGCCGAGCAACTCCTCGCGCCGGCCGTAGGGCCAGTCGATCAGGGCGGAGTAGGTTGCGGTGGTGGACTGTGCCGGGTTCGCGTCCACGTGGTCGAGCGCCCAGGTGACCAGCGTGCCGCCGGCGTGTTGCACCGCCGCCACCAGCAGGGCGCCGACGTCACTCGAGGTGAGCAGCACCGAGCCGTCGGGATCGGGCGTGGTCACTCACACCTCCTTGTCGCAGCACACTCTGCACCCGTACCCAGCCGGGCTGCCAGCAGATTAGTGCTCGATCCGCTCGGCGCCCAACGTTCGCCCGCCGA
>DAOPRQ010000133.1:0-3641 GCA_035349055.1 Propionicimonas sp. | reverse complement strand
GCACCAGCCGGCCAGCCCTGAGCTGGGTCTCGATCATGGCGCGAGTGAACCCGGCCGACCGGAGGATGTCCTTGGTGGCCGGTTGGGTCGGCAGGATGACCGGACGAGCGCTTCGCATTGAATGAGTCTGGTGGCTCTGCGCGGGATGGGCGAAGGTGCTGATCGCGTCTGTGGATAACTCCGCGGTCTCAAGCCTTGATCCACAGGTCACGACGAGATCCCGGTCTGCTCCCGGATGACGGTTGACCTGCTGGTTCACGACCACGAATCCTTGGCGATGATCAGTGTGGGCGGCATCCGTCGCCGGGGTTACAGTTGGCGGACGGATCGCTAGAGCGAGACGCGCAGGACCTCTTCGATCGTGGTGAGGCCCGCGGCCACCTTCTGGAAGCCGTCCAGCCGCAGCGGCACCATGCCCTGGGCGATGGCCAGGCCGCGCAGCTCGCCTCCGGTGGCGCTGCGCACGACCATTTGCTCGATCTCCTCGGTGACCACCATCACCTCGTGCAGCGCGAGGCGTCCGCGGTATCCGGTGCCGGCACAGACCGAGCACCCGTTCGCCCGATACAGCGACGGCGGCCGGCTCCGATCGTGCGGGAACTCCAGCCGGTCGAGCAGCGCCGGGTCGTACGGGATCGGCGTCCGGCAGCGTTCGCAGAGCCGGCGAGCGAGGCGCTGCGCCACCGCAACCGACAGCGCGGTGCCCACCAGATAGGGCTCGGCGCCGATCTCGATCAGCCGGGTGAGCGCGCTGGGTGCGTCGTTCGTGTGCAGGGTCGAGAACACCAGGTGACCGGTCAGGGCCGCCTCGATCGAGGTGATCGCGGTCTCCTGGTCGCGGATCTCGCCGACCAGCACCACGTCCGGGTCGCAGCGCAGCACCGCGCGCAGAGCGGACGAGAAGGTCAGTCCGGCCTTCGGGTTCACCTGGATTTGGCTGATGCCGGGGATGCGGAACTCGACCGGGTCCTCGATCGTGATCACGTTGACCCGCGGGCTGGCCACCTCGCCCATGGACGCGTACAGGGTGGTCGACTTGCCCGACCCGGTCGGCCCGGTGACCAGGATCATGCCGTGCGGACGGGTGATCGCCCGGTTGAACCGGTCCGTGTTGAGGGCCGACATGCCCAGGTCCTGCATCGAGATCGAGTTGGCCTTGTTGTCGAGGATGCGCATGACGATCTTCTCGCCCCACACCGTCGGCACGGTGGCCACGCGCAGGTCGACCTGGCGGCCCTCGTGGTTGATCGAGATGCGACCGTCCTGGGGTCGGCGGCGTTCGGCGATGTCGATCTGCGACATGATCTTCAGCCGGGAGATGATGCCGTCCTGGATGGCCCGGTCGGCCCGCTGCATCTCGTGCAGCACGCCATCGATCCGGAAGCGGACGGTGAGATTGTGCTCGCCGGGCTCGATGTGGATGTCGCTGGCCCGGTCGTTCACCGCCTGCGCGATCAACAGGTTGACGAACCGGACCACTGGGGCGTCGCTGGCCTGCCCGTCCAGATTCTCGGTGAAGATCGGGGTGTCGGCAGCCACGTCCTCTTCCAGTGCTGCCGAGATCTCGCTGAGTTCCTCGTCCGAGCGGATGAAGTGCTCGAAGGCCTGGGCGAGGGCGCTGCGGGTGACCACGACCGGCTCGATCACCGTGTCGGTGATGCTGGCCACATCGTCGATGGCGATGATGTCGGTCGGGTCGACCATGCCCAGCACGAGCTCGTCGCTCTGCTCCTCGGCTTCTGCCAGGATCACCCGCCGCGGCATCGGGTATGCCTCGGCCGGACGCATCTCGATGGGGATCAGCTGGTACTTCCGGCAGAGGTGCCCGGGAACGAGCGCCACCACGGCGGGGTCGAGCTGGACCCCGGCAAGGTCGTAGAACGTGTGGTCGGTCTGGTCAGCGATCGCCTGGGCGACTTCGATCTCGGTGGCCAGGCGCCGCTGCACCAGGTGATTCACGAGTTCGGGCGACTCGCCGAACTGCTCGACGGCCAGCGACATGGCTGCGGGGTCCACGGTGCCGTTCAGCACGAGCGTTCGTGCCAATCCCTTCATGCACCACCCCTTGGCGTGACCGGGTGGGCGCGTAGCCTTGGCAGGCTGGCCGCGGGCCCTGTTCAGTCCATCCAAGAGCGGCTGCGCAGCAGCGTCAAGCTGCGGACGCGGAACGCCATCCCACCTTCAGCCTCGGCTTGAGGCCTGGAATGTTCAGCGGTGGACGACCAGCAGATCGCCCACCTGGCATTCCAGCACGTCACAGATAGCGGTGAGCGTGGAAAACCGGATCGCACGGGCCCGGTCGTTCTTCAGGATCGAAAGGTTCACCAGGCTCACCCCGACCAGCTCGGCGAGCCGGGTGAGAGTCATTCCGCGTTCCGCCAGCAGCTCGTCGAGGCGGCAGTGGATGCGTCCGATCTCGTCCTCTGGTGGCATCAGACCAGGCCCTGGGTGTCCTCGCGGAGCTTGTGACCGGCTTTGAACGCGGCAGCGATCAAGGCCAGTCCCAGTCCTGCGGTGAGCGGCCAGAAGGGAATGTTGACCAGAAGCCCGTACGGCTCCGGCCAACCGTACTGAGCCAGATTGTCGAACGGGTCAAGGCCGGCGATCGCTCCTTCGGCGGCACCGCCGTAGTGCTGCAAGGCTTCGGTTCCGGCCCGCCATGCGCCCAGGTCGGCGAGGATTGCGGCCAGTAGTCCGCTGACCGCGACGATGCCTGCGACTCGCAGCAGTGCCTGGGTGCCATCGCGAAAAATGTCCCCCTGGTCGAGTGAGCGGGCGAGCCGGAGTGCGACGAAGCAGACCGCAACCCAGGTCGCTCCCTGCAGCACCCAACTGGAAACGATGAGCGACTTGGCCGGCCAAGAGAGGCCGGTGAGGGTGAGCGTGGCTCGATCCACGCCGCCGCCGACGATGGTGGCGGTCATGCCTTCGAGCGTGATTCCTGGGGCTGGATGGGGTTGGAACGGGACGAGTGGGACCGCCACGGTGGTGCGGTCGTAGAAAAGTGGGTCGATCAGGCTGAGCGCAGTCACGACCGCGGCGCCGATCCCGAAGATGAGCGCGACCGCCGTGACCACCTTCGCCAACGGGATCCGACCGTGGGCGACTGCGAGCGCGAACCAAGCGATGCCTCCGAGAACCGCCAGCATCAGGATCATCGGCAGGATATGAATCATCACGACTCCTCGGATTATCGATAGTCATTACAACATAACGACTATCGATAAGCTCCGCAAGTGTTTCCAGGAGGGCTTTCCAGAACTCACTGGCCAATGGATGGCTCGTGGCCTGATCACCTGCGATTACCCGCTGCGGCTATCGCAACCACCACGCGATCAAGAACCTGGTGATTCGCTTCGTCCGCGCTTAGGAACTGCTTTCCAGGTTGATGATGTTGCCGTCCGGATCGGCGAACCAGACCGCCCGCATCCCGCCGAAGGTGGCGACGTCACCGTCCCAGCTGACGTTCGCCGCACACCCGCACCTGCGGCTCTTCCCCGGGAATTCGATCGAGGTACTGGAGTGCCCGCCGGCTCCGGGTGGCAAGGAAGACTGAAAAGACCCCTAGTTGACTAGGGGTCTTAGTGGTGGAGCTAAGGGGATTCGAACCCCTGACCTTCTCATTGCGAACGAGACGCGCT
>DAOPRQ010000132.1:0-3695 GCA_035349055.1 Propionicimonas sp. | reverse complement strand
CACCGAGACCTCACCAGCGTGGAACGCCTCACGCGTGAGGTCCAACCCGTCCGCCAATGCCGTCGCCAGCACGACGTCACGTTGCGCGCTCGCACCCCCACTACGGGTCGTCGCAGCGACCCATGCCGACATCGAGGAATGACCGAACTGTCGGTGTGCCTGCTGTTGATCTGCCTTGGCGACCAACGCCAACCGCAGCGCCTCGGCCCGGCGCACGATCCGGTCGACCTCGTGGATGTCCGCCGACGAGACCAGCACCCCGCCATCGGCGGCAGACAGCTGAGCGTGGATCCCATCGAACGTCGCATGCACCACCGCCGTCGAAAGCCCCACCACCCCCGGCTGCACCCGCTCCTCACCCGCCGGCGCCGCTCCCGGGACCCGGCCGGACGGCATACCGCCGCCTGGCTGTGGGTCGAGCGGCGTGATCGTCATGAAACTAGCGTACTCGGACAGGTGTGCTAACACAAGATGAAAGTCCGTTTTTCCTGAACTACTTCTTGGGAAGAGGGCGGGTCAATCTGATGGGGCGCGCCAACCGTCGCGAGGGTGCCGCCCAACCAACCGCGGAGCCGAGGAGGTGACCGCACGGCATACCTCATGCGTCTCATTCGTCACAGCCGTCACGGCCTGCCCAGCCGCCACGGGGACGAATGACATGGGTGTCATTCCCCGCCTATAGTGGCTGTCAGACATGCGGGTATGGAGGGATTGATGGCTGACACGGCAGCGCGGCTCGAGGCGCCGGGTGCGACCTTGACCGAGCGCGACCGCGAGGTGCTCGCGTTCGAGCGGCACTGGTGGAAGTACGCGGGTGCCAAGGAGCAGGCCATCAAGGAACTGTTCGACATGAGCGCCACGCGCTACTACCAGGTGCTCAACGGGCTGCTCGACAACCCCGCTGCCCTGGAGGCCGATCCCATGCTCGTCAAGCGACTGCGCCGGATGCGAGCCAGCCGACAGCGGCAGCGCAGCGCCCGCCGCCTGGGTCTGACCCTGTAGGCGCCCACGCCGCGTCCACGCCGTGAGACGCCACGGCATACCGTCCCCGACACACACGAAGCCGCCCAGGTGCTCCTGGGCGGCTTCGTCGTCGGCGCGCCGACGCGGTGACCGTCGCGTCAGGCGTCGGCTCCGGGGAGTCCGGCTTCCAGGTGGATGCCGGCTTTAGCCAGGAGTTCGGACACCCGAGCGATGTCCTCCTCGGTGGCTTCCTCGTGGACCTTGGCGGCGATCATGTCGTGGATCTCGTCATGGGTGATGAGGTCGTCGTCGTAGTAGCCCTCTTCGAGCAGGGCGGTGGCCACATGTTCGACCTCGGCCGTCGTCAGCTTGCGGTGCAGGACACCCATCAAGGCGATGTAGTCGCCCTGCGCGATGCCTTCGGGCCGACCGCCTCGGAGCCAGTTGAGGACTCGGCGAGCGGGGCCTTCGGAGTGGGGGGACATGGTGGGGACCTACCTCACTTCTTGAACGTCGGCAGGATGCCGCTGAACGATACGGAGTAGCCAAGGCTGGTGAAGATCAGCCAGGCCAGGCCGTAGGCCACCACGGTCAGGATGACGACCAGGACGACGGCGGCGATGGCCTTGCCGACCGGATTGGCCGGCTTGCCGGATGCCTCGCCACCCTGCGCCATGGCCAGTCCGTTGACGGCCAGGGCGTAGAGAGTGGGTATGCCGGCGCCAAGGAGCAGCCCAGCGGCCAGGACCTTCCACGCGCCGTCCAGGGCGATGATGAAGTTGTTCATGTCAACTCTTCCGGGTCAGTGATGGACGTCAGTGGTGGACGTGGTGAGCGGCTTCGACGACCGGTGCCGCGTCAGGCTCGGCGTCCCAGTCCTTGCCGACGCTGTGCTTGTCGACCGGGTCCTTGCGCGAGCGCACCCAGATCAGCAGCGAGACGCCGATGACGATGATCATGACGACGCTCGGGCCGAGCAGCCCAGGCAACGCGCGGCCGATGACGAGCATGAGCCCGCCCACGACGGCGGCAGCCGGGAAGGTGATCGCCCAGGCGCTGGCCATCCGGCCGGCGACCGACCAGCGGACCTCGGCGCCCTTACGACCGACACCGGCGCCCATGATCGAGCCGGAGGCGACGTGGGTCGTCGAGAGCGCGAAGCCCAGCCCGCTGGAGGCGAGGATGACCGACGCGGTCGAGGTGTCGCCGGCGAAGCCCTGCGGGGCGTTGATGTCGACGATGCCCTTGCCCAGGGTGCGCATGATGCGCCAACCACCGAGGTAGGTGCCCAGAGCGATGGCCACCGCGGCCGAGATCTTGACCCACAGCGGGATGCCGATCTCCTTGGTCACGTCGATGTCGCCGGCGGCGATGAGCGCCAGGGTGATGACACCCATGGTCTTCTGAGCGTCGTTGGTGCCGTGCGCGAGGGCCACGAGCGAGGCCGAGCCGACCTGACCCCAGCGGAAGCGGGACTCGCGGAACTTCGCGCCCATCCGTTCGGTGAGTTTGAAGACGATCCGGGTGCCGACGGCGGCCACGATGAAGGCGATGACGGGGGAGATCAGCGAGGGCAACAAGACCTTGCCGACCACGCCGTCGAGCTTCTCGGTGGAGTGGCCCAGCCAGTTGACCTGACCGAAACCGAAGCCGGCGATCGTGGCTCCCACGAGGCCGCCGAGCAGCGCGTGTGAGGAGGACGACGGTAGGCCGAGCAGCCAGGTGAACAGGTTCCAGACGATGCCGCCGACCAGTCCGGCGAGCACGACCAGGAGCAGCAGGGTGCCCTGTTTGCCGTTCTCTGTCCCGATGTACTCGGGGTTGGGCAGTCCGTTCTTCAGCTGGATGCCGTCGATGACCGCGTTGGTGATGGTGAGGGCGACCTTGACGGAGATGAGCGCTCCGACGAGGTCGAGAGTGGCCGCGAGCGTCACAGCGGCCTTGGGAGACAGTGCGCCGGTGGCGATGGAAGACGCCATGGCGTTGCCGGTGTCGTGGAACCCATTGGTGAAGTCAAATGCCAGGGCCGTGACGACGACCATGACAAGGATGACGGTGGTAGCGGTGGTCACCGCACCATGGTGGTGATGAACGGCAGATGACCGAGGGACGAATGTCCTATGTCAGGACGTGAACCACGGCACCTTCCGCTCGCCTCTGCGCCTTGCCGCGTTCACCTGATATTCGCCATTGGCCACGAAGACCCCGCAGGCTGGCACGCAGAAGCCGCCCAGGTTCAGTCTGGGCGGCTTCTTTGGGTATGCCGTTCGGTGCCGACCGCGCCGACGGCGACGACACGCGTCAGGTGTCAGGCGTCAACTCCTGGCAGGCCCGCTTCCAGGTTGATACCCCTCGCGGCCAGCAGGGCGGTCACCTTCTCGATGTCCTCTTGGCTGGCCTGCTCGTGGATCTTCGACGCAACCATGTCGTTGATCTCATCGAAGGTGATGAGCTCGTCGTCGTAGGGGCCCTCCTCGAGCAGCGCTTGCGCGACCTCTTCGGCTTGGGCCTCGGTCAGGTCGCGGTTGAGCACTGCCACGACGGCGACGTAGTCACCGGGGGCTACCCCATCCGGCCGACCGGCGCGCAGCCATCTGAGCACTCGCCGGACGGGGTTGTCGGAGGTGGGGGACATGGGGATTACCTCACTTCCTCGGTAACCGGAGGCGCTGGCCTCGGTCCATCACAGGGTACCCGGGGCGGGTGAACGGATGGTGTCCAGACCGGGTGGG
>DAOPRQ010000131.1:0-3866 GCA_035349055.1 Propionicimonas sp. | reverse complement strand
ACCCGGCATCCCTGGTGATTCGCCGCTCCTGCGGCTGCAACGCGCGCTAGTCGGGCTAACAGGGGTACGCAGACGCCCACAGCGCCACGCGATGCCGAACGAGGAAACGACTTCTGCCGAAGCCCCGCCCATGAACTTGGGACAGGTAAAGCGGTCAGACATCCCACCAGGGATTCCCGCACGGTAAGTCGAACCAGACCCAATGTCGACAGTGCTCCCCGAAAACGGTACGAAAGTACCGGGGATGGCCACACCCAGACTCACAGCCGAGGACCCTGCCAACGCCTGTCCGATGATGGCGAGCACAGGGGGCAATCGCTTCTGACGAATCGGCGGCGACAACGTGGGGAGCCGCCTCGACGGAAAGCCAGTCGCGGCCGTTCCCAACCGCGTTTGCTAGCATGCCGAGCATGTCCCGGTCCTGAGGTGTCTCCAACCCATCCAGTTCTCACCGGGAGCAGCCATGCCCAAAATTCGTCCCTATCAGCCAAGCGACCTCGAATCCTGGCTGAGGTGCCGCGTCCTATCGTTCCTCCATACCTGCTACTACGACGACGTCTGGCAGTCCCGCCCCGACAGTCCAGCAATTCAACTCATCGCCGCAGATGGCGAGACCGTGATTGGGCTCATCGATGTAGAGATCGTGGGCTCGCTCGCGACCATCGAAACCATTGCTGTTCACCCTGACGAGCAGGGCCGCGGCATCGGTTCTCGAATCCTCGCGGAGGCAGAAAGGTGTCTCCCTCGCAGCGTGACCTTGCTAGACGCCTGGACCCGCGAGGATGCCTCAACCCTTGCCTGGTATCGAGCGCGTGGATTTGAAGAGTCTGAACAATATCTGCACGTCTATAAGGGCAGCGACGACTCGAACGACGATTGGTCCGCTCCACCTCCACTGCACGGCCCAGTGATGGCCTTCGCTCACGGGTTGATCTCCGACGAGCGGGAATTGCGGAGCCGTTTCCGACGCGTGTACGTCTGCCGAAGGTTCAGCAAGGCTGTCCGAGAGGACCGGTAGGGGTTCCCCCATCAGGTCCGCTCCAACGCGCGTCGCAGACTTCGCCCATCCACCTCCAATCGGGCGCTCAATCACGGCTTGGCGGACGACGAACTGAATCCGGGTCTGTCCACGGGTGGTCTCGCGACCGTGAGGACGATGGTGCCTTTGCGGCAGCCGTCGGCGCAGGTGGTGCAGAGGATGCATTCGGGGTGTTCGATGCGTCCGGTTTGGACGAGTTCGTCGACGGGCAGACTCATCGGGCAGTTGATGGTGCAGGTGCGGCAGCGGCTGCAGGTCTCGGGGGTGGTGACCAACTGCAGCGCGGGTAGCCCGAGTCGGTTGCGGACGCTCCGTCCGAGGATCATGAACGGCGCCATCCAGCACACGGTGTGGCAGCCGGCGCGGCGTCCGAAGGCGATCGCGAGCCCCACGAACAGCGCCAGGACGGCGAAGTACACGACATAGCGGGACGGCTCACTCACGGAGATCCCGCCCTCGGTTTGGAACAGCGGATCCACCAGCCGGTACCCGCCAGCCGAGAAGGCGAGCCCGGCGATCAGCAGGATCCAGGGCGTCCAGATCACCCATTTGATCCGGTCGGCGCGCTTCGCCTGGAACGGGGCGTCGTTGACCCAGGTCGCCACCTGGGCCATGCCCGCCCCGGGACACAGCCAACCGCACCAGAGGCGTCCGACGAACAACGACGCCACGAACAGGACGCCGAACAGGATGAAGCTGCCCGTGATGACGCCCTGGCCGGCCCCGACCACGATCAGGTAGGGCGACAGGAAGTTCAGCGTCAGCGGGAAGGCCAGGAACGACAACAACACCAACGCGAGCCGGAGGCGCTGCCGCAGCGGCGCCTGACGGGGCGTCCTGGTCATGACGGGGGGATCTCGCCGGCGCGGATGCGGGCGATGCGGTCTTCGATCCAGTCCAGGTTGGCCTGCAGCTGCATCGTGCCGATCTCGAGGGTGAGCATCGCGAAGTAGAACTCCCGCGGCGACCGGGTCAGGCCAGGGTGGTCCTCGATGTCGGTCGGGATCGCCGCGTAGCCCGCCAGCCCGGCCCGGAATCCGTCGGCGACCCGTTCGAACAGGGCCAGCACTTGGTCGTCGCTGAGTTGGGCGGCGAAGAACACCTGGATCATCTCGGCGCTGCGGCTCGGCGAGCCCGGCAGCTCGCTGACCAGCCAGCGCAGCAACTCGTCACGTCCTGCACCGGTGAGGCTGTACACCTTGCGGTCCGGCCGCTCAGTCTGGTGGATCACCTCCACGGTCACCCAACCGTCAGCGACCAGCCGGTTCAGGGTGCGGTAGATCTGGCTCTGATCCGCCGGCCAGAAGTGGCTCACGGACGCGTCGAAGTTCTTCTTCAGGTCATAGCCCGACTGCGGCTGGGCGTGCAGGAATCCCAAGATGGCGTGCTCAAGAGACATGCGAACTCCTTTCCGACGACACAATCTGGACGCCGAACCACACGAACGCGATCGCGAACATCGACCGCTGCAACAGCCCAGCCCACTCGGGCAGCACCGCCATCAGCGCCGGGAGAACGATCGACGCCACCGCACCTACGGCGTTCAGCAGGCGCAGCCCCTTGGGCCGAGAACGGGACAACGCGAGCGCCAACAAAGCCAGAACGAACACGAACCCCATCAGGGACGCCGCGATCGAGTGCAGCTGATCCTCGACCGGGTCGAACGGCACCGAGGGGAGCCAGTGCCGGTGCGAACACGCCGCCACGACCATCAGCAGGACGCCGAACATCCGCAGCGCCACACGGGGCACCGGCTGTGCGAGGCGGCTGCGGTCCGCCACGAACCACAGGACCGTCAGCCCCCAGGTCACGAAACCGAGACGGGCTACCCAGGCACCACTGGCCCCTTGGGCAGCCGACTCGCTGGTCGTCTGGACGATCCACGAGTAGCCCTCGCCCGGCGCCAGGAACGCAGGGGCAATCCCGAGCAGCAAGGCGGCCACCCCCAGGCCCAGCAATCTCAGCGCACCTTTATAGGACACATCTCATAAGGTACAGGTCCAATAGGGCAGAGCTCAAGCAGCGGCCGAATTGTCCGTCATCGAGTTCTTCACAGCGCACGCCGGACGGTGCCAGCTGGAGTTCTACGAGGATGTTGCGCAGGCGAGGCCGCAGAAGGGACATCGATCGGCAAACTCGACTGCTCGCCCGCGAACTCCCAGGCCGGAAGCTGAACAGTTGAGGGAGCAGTCGGCCCAAGGTCCACCCTTGCCTCGACATCTGCAGCCGATGGGACCATTCCGCGTCCGACCTCGACCGCGAGGTCGCTCAGTGCTTCATCGATCAGGGTTGGGGTTGGTTTCGTGGCTTGCAGGATCCGATCACTGGCGCCGATCACCCGCTGCCCAGTGGCCTTCACGAGGTCCTCGACGCTCGGACCGTCCGGGGTGGCAGTGTCGTGCGCCCAGCCGGCGACGTAGTTGAACGTGTACTGCGAGGCATCCAGGCCGTGCGCCGCCGTCACCAGATAGGCGACCGACTCGGCCTCCACCTCCCACACGCCACGACACGCGAACCCCTCCCGCGACTCCGGGGCATGCAACAACACATGCCCGGCCTCGTGCGCCAACGTCTTCACCGCCTGCGCCTCATCGATGTCGTCCCGGACCCGCACCTCCCGCGCGTCGTACGCCGTGAGCCCGTTCGCCCCGCCACAGTCCCCACGGACCACCGCGTATCCCTGCGCCTCGACGAAGCCTTGCAAGGCGTCCCACAGACCGGGCGGAGCCTGACCGGTCAGCAACTCCGACCGCGGCGCCTCCGGCAGCGGGTCGCCGTCAGTCTGTGACACGTCGAACACCGACACCGGCTTCACCCCCACCACCCG
>DAOPRQ010000130.1:0-3910 GCA_035349055.1 Propionicimonas sp. | reverse complement strand
TCGGCGTAGCCAAGGGCATCGAAGAGGTGCATCTTGTCGTAGCGGGCTTCGACAACGCCCGTAGCTAGGAGCGTGTTGGCGACCCGTGCGGTGTTGGTGGTGGTGAACATGCCGACGACCACGGTCAGGCCGGCGGCCGCCGCGGCCGCGCGCACGGCGGTCGCCCAAGGTCCGTCGAACGGCTCGGCGGTGTCGGCTCGTGGCCGCGAGAACGAACACATGGTGGCTTCGGGGAGGACGAGTAGCTCGGCGCCGGCAGCGACCGCACGCTTGATGTGCGCACGGACCTGATTGAGGTTGGCGGCTGGATCGGTGCTGGCAATCAGCTGGGCAAGGGCAACCCGCATGGAGTCAGCTTGGCACGGGCGAGCAGATTTGCGCGGCGGATCCCGCTGGCGGCCGCTTTCGGGCCTGATGTCGCGGAATCTGGAGCGAATGCGTTCAGCTCGAGCAACCAAACGGCCACGATCTGCGTATGACCTGATGAGCACAGGTCGAAAGGCGCGTAGATGTTGGGTTCTTCCAAACGCGGCAGGGACGCGGAGTTCACCGAGTTTGTGCGCTCGGCGTCGAAGTCGTTGTCGTGGACTGCCTATCTGCTGACCGGCGAGAAGGACGCGGCGGCCGAGGTGTTGCAGGAGGCGCTGGTCAAAACCTATCTGGCCTGGCCCAGGGTGCGGCATGGTGAGGCCGCGGCCTATGCCCGACGGACGCTGGTGAACTTGAGCATCGACCGTTGGCGGCGGCGTCCGGCGCGGCCGACCGACGACTACGACCGTCCGGATCTGCGGGATGCCGAGCGGGTGATCGACGACCGCGACGAGCTCGTGCGGATGCTGGCCGGACTACCCGAGCGGCAGCGCCGGGTGATCGTGCTGCGGTACTTCGAGGACTTGTCCGAGGCTGCGGTGGCGCAGTGCCTCGGGATCAGTGTGGGGACGGTGAAGTCCGCGGCATCGCGCGGGCTGGCGACTTTGCGCGCGGCGCACGCGCCACTGGGAGGAGAACGGTGATGATCGATCTGGAGGAGCGGCTGCGCGCCGAGTTGAATGGCTTGCGGACGCGTGACCTCGACCTGGGTGTGGCAACGGACGACGTGATCGCGTCCGCCCGCAGGGTGCGCGGACGCCGGCAGTTGCGCGGGGCGATCAGCCTGGTGGCGGCGGCCGCGGCGATCGGGGTTGTGGCGATGCCGCTGGCCGGGATGCTGCGTGGCACGGACCAGCCGGTGCCGGCGACACCCGCGGGGCCGTCCACGTCTACGGAGTCTGGATTGGGAAGGGTGGAGTTCGACCTGGCCCAGTACGAGTTGGGCGATGACTTCGCATCGCTGGGGGTGGCGGTGCGACGGGTCGGCGACCGGGTGGAGGCGACAGCGACGCGATACAGCGCGTCCGGGATGATGCAGGCGCAGTTCGGGCCGGCGATTTCGCCGTCAGTGGAGGAGGCGCTCTGGTTCTCGGTGGGTCCTCGGGTCGAGTTCGGGGTGATCAGTGGCGTGGCGACCTGGGTGGCGCCGCGAGGGCTGAGCGCCGAGCGGATAATGGTCACCAAGGACCTGCCTGAACTAGATGCGACGGTCTACCTGACGATCGCGCCGAAAGGCGAAGCGAACCAAACCACCATCATGCCGAATGTGCTTTGGCAGGACCGGAATGGTGCGGTGCGCTCGGGCGCGGCTGGGCAGTTGCCTTCGACGGCGATCGACGTCGCCGGAAATCGCGGGACGGCGTACCTAGATCTCGGCGCCGACGAGTTCGGTTTCGTGGCATCCACCGGCAACAGCTGGCGCTTCAAGGCGTCCGAAGCGGCGAAGCGGACGCGGTGCTACTTCTCGGGCGAGGAGCTGGACGGCAAGTGGGACGCGGCGGTGTTCTGCCTGCTGCCGCCCGGGGCGCAGAATCCGGAACCCGAACTTGTGGACGCGACAAAACACGCGCTGGCGGACGTGGGCGGCCGAAAGCTGCTGGTGATGCCCGGCAGCGCCGATTCGATCAAGGGCATAGTCACGTCGGTGAGCTACACCAACACGGACGGCCAGACGGTGACCGATCCGGTCTAGCCCACTTTCGGTTGGTCGAGCTGGTCGGGACCCGTAGGCAACCATCCCTCCGTAGTGTGCGTAGCTAAGGATGAAGGGACAGGAGCCTAGATGTTCGGTTCATCCACGCGACGGGCGCGCGACGCTGAGTTCGTCGCGTTCGTGAAGCAGGCGTCCGCCGGGCTGACCCGGACGGCGTACCTGCTGACCGGTGATCGGGAGACGGCGCGCGACCTGGTGCAGGAGGCGTTGGTGCGGACGTACCGGGCATGGGGACGCGTCCGGACGGAAGAGGCCGGCGCGTACGCCAGGCGTGTACTGGTGAATCTGAACATCGATCGCTGGCGGCGGCGTCCGGCTGAGCCGAGGCCGGAGGTGGAGCGGATCGATCCGGCGGATGCGATGGCGAGGGTGGACGACCGCGATGAGGTGGTGCGGATGCTGTCCAGGCTGCCGGCGCAGCAGCGGAAGGTGATTGTGCTGCGGTACTTCGGCGACCTGACCGAGGCGAGAACGGCACAGGTTCTGGGAATCAGTGTCGGGACGGTGAAATCGGCGTCGTCTCGTGGCCTGGAGTCGCTGCGGAGTCTGTACGTGCCGGTTGAGGAGGGGGAACGGTCATGAGCCAGGTGGAGGAGCGGTTGCGCGAGGACCTGTTGCGGGCGACGGACTTCGCGGTGGAGGTGGATGCGGAGGCGGTGCTGGGGGCCGGCCGGAGGGATCGGTCGAGGCGGTTCGTCCGGACGGCGGGTGTCGGGCTGGTGGCGACGGTGGCGGTGGGATTGCTGGCGCTGGCGGGCTTGGGTGGACGGCTGAACTTCGGCGGGACGGAGGTGGGGGCGACGGTGGCTGCGTCCGCGGCACCGGCGCCGACGGCCGCGCCCGGGACGGCGAGCTTCGATGTGCTGCAGCAGTTCTTGTCGAAATCGGTGACGTATACAGATGAGGGTGAGGTGACGGCGAGTCCGCAGGTGAAGTCGGAGATGCCGATGCGCGTGGAGGTGACGCCGCAGGGTGCTGGGCGGTACCAGTTGGCGGTGACGACGGTGGTGGGGGAGCGGACGGAGGAGTTCGTCCAGGTCGAGGCAGGCGGGTCGGTGATGACGGCGCTGTTGCCTGAGGTGCTGGTCGGGGTGATCCGCGCGGACGCGCGCTGGGTTGATCTGCGTCCGCTCGAGGTGAGTGCGGCCGGTGGCTGGTTGGACACGGGCATGGTCGGCGAGTCGGGTGACGCCACGGCGTTCGTGATGGCGTTCCCCGAGGACGGGACGGCAGCCGGCGAGGTGCGCGGAGTGACGTGGGCGGACGCGGACGGTCGGGTGCATGACAGCTCCGGGGTGTCAGTGGTGACTGCGAAGGTGGGGCTGGGCGAGGCTGAGGGGTTGGTGTACCTGGAGCCGGAGGGTGATGGGGTGCGGTATCACGACGACGCTGCGCGGGAGTTGGGGGTCGGGATGCAGGATGCTGAGGTGAGTTTCAGAGCCGTCGCGAGCTGGTCGGAGTCGGATTCTGGTGTGGAGGAGGCCGGACTGGGGGTATTGCCCAAGGGCGCGACCGACGCCGAGTTCAAATGGCTGGATGGTGTGGTGGAGAAGTCGGCATCGACGGTGCGACTGGGTGACCGCGAGGTGTTTGTGGTGAGTGCGAAGCTGCCGACGAGAGTCGAGCCGGTCACGATGGACGGCGGCCTGAAGTCGGTCGAGTACACCACGGCGGACGGGACGAGGGGCACCTACCGTCCTGGTGACTGAGGGTTGGCCGGGTGGTCTGGGCGCTGGTTGGAGTTCTGCCCGAGGAACCCGGTATCGTAACCGGCGGAGGATTCGCCTAGAGGCCTATGGCGCTCGCTTGGAAAGCGGGTTGGGTTCA
>DAOPRQ010000129.1:1711-3965 GCA_035349055.1 Propionicimonas sp. | reverse complement strand
TGGACGCGGCCGTGATCGGCGTCCCGGCGAAGTCCGGCGGCGAGCGGGTGGTGGCGGTGGTGATTCCGCGTCCGGGCACGACGATCGACGAGGCGGCCATGCGCGACTGGTGCAGGGAGCGGCTGGCCGGCTACAAGGTGCCCCGCCAGATCGTCGCGATCGACGACCTGCCACGCTCGATGCTCGGCAAGGTGCTGCGCAAGCAGGTTCGTGACGACTTCCTCGCCAACCACGCCTGAACGCCGTTCAGCGGGCCTCTTCGAAGTCCTCCACCAGGACGGCGTCCGGACGGCGATTGCGCCAGGGCATGACGTCCCAGCCTTCGTCAGCGACCAGGTACGCGATTGCGACGACGACGGCCACGCCGCACATGATGCCGCCGATGGCCACCGTCCAGCGCGGGCCCCAAGCGTCGCCGACCCAGCCGATCAGCGGCGCGCCGAGCGGCGTCCCGCCGAGGAAGATCGCCTGGTAAATCGCCATCACCCGGCCGCGCATCACCGGCGTGGTCGACAGCTGGACGGACGCGTTCGCGGCGGTCATCACAGTCAGCGACGTGAAACCGGCCGGCACCAGCAGCAGGGCGTACCACAGGTAGTTGGGCGCCACCGCGAGCAGCAGGCACGACAGCGCGAACAGGGTCAGCGCGCCCATGATCAGCCGCAGCCGCAACTGCGTCCGCTTCGCCGCGACCAGCCCGGCGGCCAGTGAGCCGCAGGCCATGATCGAGCTGAGCACGCCGTAGGAGTCTGCGCCCACCTTGAACACGGTGGTAGCCATCAGCGCATTGGTGATCTGGAAGTTCAGCCCGAACGTCCCCAGCATGAACACCAGGAACATCAGCAGCATGATGTCCGGACGCGAGCGCACATAGCGCAGACCGGCCATCGTGGAGCCCTTCGCCTTGGCCCGCGGGGACGGGGTGAGTTCGGCTTCGTCCATCATCGCCAGAGCGACCAGGACGGCGACGAAGCTCAGCCCGTTGAACACCAGCGCCGGGCCGACGCCCCACCAGGCGATGCTCAGCCCGGCCATCGCCGGACCGATCAGCCGGGCCGCATGGAAGCTGGTCGTGTTCAGCCCGACCGCGTTGGGGATCAGGGTCTCGGGCACCATTTCCGGCGCCATCGCCTGCCGGGCCGGACCGTCGAAGGCTCCGGCTATGCCGAGCAGAGCGGCCAGCACATACACATGCCAGAGCTGCACCGCGCCACCGAGCACCAGCCCGGCAAGAGTCAGGCCGACCGCAGCCTGCGCGACCTGGGTGATCATCAGCACCCTGCGCTTGGAGAAGCGGTCGGCGAGCGAGCCGGCGTACGGCGCGAGCACCGCGATCGGCAGGAACTGCAGCGCGGTGACCAGGCCCAGCGCGACCGCTGAGTTCTGGGTGAGGATGGTCAGCACCAGCCAGTCCTGAGCGATGCGGGACATCCAGGTGCCGATGTTGGAGATGAAGCCGCCCGTCCAGAACAGCCGGTAGTTGCGTAGGCCCATCGAAGCGAACATCGGGACCCGCTCTTCGGTAACGGTCACTTGCTCACCACCTGGGTCAGCAGGTCGGTGGCTTCGCGCAGCAACTGCCGCTCGGCGTCGGTGAGCCCTTCGAGTTGGTGCACCATCCAGTCGTTCCGCGCCTGCGCCACTCGGTCGAGCAGGTCGTGCCCGGACGCGGTGAGCGTGAGCACCTTGCAGCGACCGTCGCTGGGGTGGTCCTCGCGCGCGACGAGGCCTTTATCGACCAGGCAGTTCACGGTTCGGGTCATGCTCGGCGCACTGATCCGCTCAACCTCGGCGAGTTCGCCGGGAGTGAGCGGGCCGTGCCGGAGGTTGGCCATGGCGCTCACCAGGTGCGGTGCGATCTCGGTGCTCGATTCGAAGCGGACGCGTCGGCTGACCCGCTGACAGGCGATCCGAAGATCTGCGGCAAGGGCAACCAGGGAATCCATATCCTTAGCTTAGCTCATTAGTTCAGCTAACTAACTCTCAACCAAATCCACGCGAATCGCGATCGGTAGCTACGTTGAAGACCCAAGGTCCCCAACTCCTGCAGCCGGACGCGTCGACGCACCGCTGCACGACCCCGCCGTAAGGACGTGTGATGAAGCAGTTCAACGCAACGGTTCGAGTGTTACTGGTGAGCCTGGCGTTGCTGCTGGGACTGGTCGCGCCCGCCACGACCCCGGCCCAGGCGGCCACGGTGAGCGTCACCGACCTGAGGACGCGTGCGCTCTACTACCAGCGCGTCGGCGACCTG
>DAOPRQ010000129.1:0-1611 GCA_035349055.1 Propionicimonas sp. | reverse complement strand
TCGATGGCCATCCTGCAGGCCAACCCGCAGTTCACCAGCTACACGTTGATCTCGGACGCGTCCCACATCCGGCGCGCGGCCGTGCTGTTCGACGCCGCGTCCGTCGCGATCCAGAGCCGGACGGGCGCCGCCTGGGCGATGACCGCCCGGGGCAACGTCGCGTTCTCGGACAAGGCGATCACAGCCCAGGCGTCCGATGCCACGCACAGCGTCATCACCAGCAACGTGGCCAGTGTGTTCGGGGTGTTGTCGGCCTACAGTGCGCTGCTGAAGACGCCGCCCGGAACCCCGGTGCTGAAGTCAATCAAGGTCACACCGCCGACGGTGTTGAAGTACGCCGTCGGACAGAAAATGAACGCAACCGGGCTGGTCGTGACGGCCTATTACAACGTGACCGGGTTGACCAAGGTGGTCACGGCGAACGCGAAGATCTCCGGCTACAGCTCGACCAAGACCGGCAAGCACACCGTGCACGTGAGCTACACCGAGAACGGCGTCACCAAGTCGACGACCTTCACCACCCTGGTCGGCAAGGCGGCCAGCAGGGTGGCGCTGACCGCGTCCAAGTCGACGCTGAAGGTGAAGAAGACCCGGGCCACGGTCACTGCGGACGTGGTCTCCGCCACCGGCGTCGTACCAACAGGGAAGGTGAAGTTCTACCTGGGAAAGAAGCTGGTCAAGTCGGTGAAGCTGAAGTCCGGCCAGACGACGGTCAAGGTGAAGTACCCCGCGGTCGAGAAGAAGGGGACCTACAAGGTCACCGTCAAGTACTCCGGCAGCTCGCTGCTGGAGAAGTCGCAGAAGTCGCTGAAGTTGAAGGTGAAGAAGTAAACACCCACCCGGGTGCCAGCCTCACGAGGCACACCTCGAGCTGAGCGCCGGCGGCACACCGGTAACCCGAATTGGGAGGCATACCAAGCCGGTGGCGACAGCGCTGACGGCCGTAACCCGAGTTGGATGGCTTAACCGGCTCACTTGGGGTCGGTTAAGCCTCCGAAGTCGGGTTTGGTTCAACTGCTTGGAACCTCAAGCTCCCGTAAGCCATCCAAGTCGGGTCAGAGCCAGCTGAGCAGCCGGGCGTCGGCCAGCGAGTCGACCACAAGGTCGGCCGGGAACTCCTGCCCGCGGACGCTGGGCACGCCGACCACCCGCAGGCCTGCGGCTCGCGCCGAAGCCAGGCCGACCAGGGAGTCCTCGAACGCCACCGCCTCGGCCGGATTGACGCCGAGCCGGGCGCAGGCCTCGACGTAGAGATCCGGGGCCGGCTTGCCGGCGGACACGTCGTCGCGGGAGACCAGCACCTCGAAGAACGGACGCAGCCCCGCGCGGCCGAGAGCCAACTCCACCAGATAGCGCGGCGAATTGCTGGCGACAGCGATCGGCACCCGGCCGTGCAGGTGCGTGAGCAACTCCAGGGCGCCGGGCATCGGCCGCACCTCGGCTGCGATCACGTCCGCGACCGCGGTGAGCATCTCTTCCACGAGTGCCGATTCGTTGCCGACCTCGCCTAGCGGTCCGGCTAGCAGCGCGGCGGTCGCAGGGACGCTCTTACCGAACACTTCGGCGCGCAGCTCATCTGAGTACGCCAAGCCGCGACGGGTGAACAGCAGC
>DAOPRQ010000128.1:0-4205 GCA_035349055.1 Propionicimonas sp. | reverse complement strand
GCCTACGACCCGCACGCCCAGCAGTGGATCGACGAGTGCCATGCGCAAGGCAACCCCACGGGCCTGGACTGGTCCGATGTCGGGCCGGGCGCAGCCGAGTCGACCTGGGACGGCTACCGCCACGAGGGCGCGTTCAGCATCACGTGGGCGATGACATCGGCCCCACGCGGCAACGTCCAGTCGGGCGTCCTGGCACGCATCCTGGCGCCACATCGCGACATCGCCCGCAAGCGGGTCACGATCCTCTACAAGCCGATCGACGCCGCCCGCGCCGCGGCGATCGTCGAGGCCGACCTGCGCAGCGCCGAGTTCCGGGCGAGCTCAGCGAACCGGCCGTCAGCGCGGGACTCGCTGGCGGTACGCCAGGCCGCCACAACGGCCTCCGAGGAAGCCGCCGGCGCTGGTCTGGTCAACTTCGGTCTCCTGGTGACCGCAACCGTCCTCGACGTCGACCAGGCGCCCGAGGCGCGCGCAGCGATCGACAACCTGTCGGCGACGGCACGACTGCGCCTGCGGCCCATGTACGGGTCCCAGGACGTCGGCTTCATCGGCGCGCTGCCGCTGGGCCTCATCCTGACCAAGCACCTGCGGGTGCCGACCGAGGTGCGTGATCGACTGTGACCGCGAAGCCGAACGAAGCCGGGAAGCGGGCCGGCCGCAAGTGGCGCGGCGAGGAGTCACAGCCTCGTCACGCTCCGCTGCGGCCGCTCCGACCAGCCTCGCGGGGCTGGTACGGCCGGGGAGCCGGTCAGTCCGTGCTCGTCGAGGCACCAGATGAGTGGCGCGGCACGACCGTGCAAGTCTGTGGGCTGTGGCCGTGGGTCGTCGGCACAGGGACGCCAATGGTTGGCGTGCCGGTCGGCCGTCACATCGGGACCGGCGCAACGCTGTGCTGCGACCCGATCAGCTGGTTCCAGCGGGCCAAGCTGATCAGCAACCCCTCGGCCTTCGTGCTAGGCAAACCGGGTCTCGGGAAATCCACGATGGTCCGTCGCATGGCGACCGGGCTGGCCGGGTTCGGCGCCCTCCCATTGGTCCTCGGTGACCTGAAACCTGACTACGTCGACCTGATCGAAGCCCTGGGCGGCCAGGTGATTCCGATCGGCCGCGGCCGCGGTTCGATCAACGTCCTCGACCCCGGCGAAGCCCACGAAGCCGCCGACAGGCTGACCGGGTCAGCGCGCGCCGCTGTCCTGGCCGACGCCCACGGTCGACGGCTCACCATGGTGGCCGCCCTGATCGCCATCCTGCGCAACGATCCGCCGAACGACCGCGAAGAGACGATTCTCGATCGGGCTCTTCGCGTCCTCGACGATCGCCACCACCACGGCGTGCCGGTGCTGGCCGATCTGCTGCGCGTGATCCAAGAAGGCCCTGAGGACGTCCGCATGGTCGCCCTCGACCGCGGCGACAACGACCGTTACCAGGCCATCACCGAGAACCTGGAAGCCTCACTGATCGGCCTGGTGGGCGGTGGCCGACTCGGCCGCACATTCTCCGAGCAGACAACCAATCCGATGCGCCGCGACCGCGCTGTCGTCTACGACGTCAGCGGAATCGACGACTCCGAGGTCGAACTGCAAGCCGCGACCCTGCTGGCATGCTGGTCGGCCGGCTTCGGAACGGTGAACGTCGCGAACGCCCTGGCGGACGCCGGCCTCGAACCGCGGCGACACTACTTCGTCATCCTCGACGAACTGTGGAGGGCGCTGCGCGCCGGCCGGGGCATGGTCGACCGGGTCGACGCGCTGACACGGCTGAACCGTCAACGCGGCGTCGGGATGGCGATGATCTCTCACACGATGAGCGACCTCATGGCGCTGGCTGATGAATCGGACAGGATGAAGGCGCGCGGATTCGTCGAGCGGTCCGGCATGGTGATCTGCGGCGGGCTGCCGTCCGCCGAAATGCCGATGCTCACCTCCGCCATCCCGATGTCGCAGGCCGAACAAGACCTCCTCATCGGATGGCAGGACCCGCCGGCGTGGGACCCCAGCACCAACAGGGAAGCCGCACCCCCAGGCCGCGGGAAGTTCTTGGTCAAGGTGGGCGGACGACCGGGGATTCCGGTCGACGTGCAGTTGACCAGCATCGAGATGAGCGTCAACGACACCAACAAGGTGTGGCACACGCAATCCCGCCGCAGCGCGGTCGAGGAGGCGATCGCGTGACCACCGCGAACAACCGCAGAACCGAGCCGGGCCGCGCGGCCGGCGAGACCGTCCTGCTGTGGGTCGGTCTCGGGGTCGGCGGGTTCGCTCTCCTGCTGGTGTGGGTAGCGGTCAAGGCAGGGCACCGGCTCGCGGGCCTGCCGGACACCACGAACGATCCGTTCGAGCTGGTCGTCGGATTGGTTCGCGGCAAGGTCGCCTGGCCGCTGGCGTCCACGATCGTCGCCGTGGGCCTGGTGGTGATCGTGCTGGCTGTCGCGATCGCCGGCGCGGTCGCCTGGTCTCGCCGTCGTCGGCAGTCCAGCCGGGTCGACCACGCGGCTCGGTATCTCGGCCGCGGTCAGGACGTCGCACCGTTGTCGCGGCAGAACGCCGAAGCGACCGCGAACCGGCTAGGAATGGCCACGGGAGCGCCAAAGAAGCGTGCGGCCGCCGACGCCCGTCCCGTCACGGTGATGCCGGTCGGGGTGCCGATCGGCATCACCGTCAGCGGCGGCCAACGGCTCTACGGCACCTGGGAGGACATGCACCTGGACATCTGGGGTCCCCGCACCGGCAAGACGACGTCGCGGGCCGTACCGGCCATCCTGGACGCACCCGGAGCCGTCTTCGCGACCTCGAACAAACGCGACCTGGTCGACGCGACCCGCGACGTCCGCGAGAGCGCCGGCGCGGTGTGGGTCTTCGATCCGCAAGGGATCGCCTTGGAAGAACCGACCTGGTGGTGGAACCCGCTGTCCTACGTCGTCGACGAAGTCCGAGCCGCCAAACTGGCCGAGCACTTCGCGTCCGGATCACGCGAGCCCGGCGCCCGCACGGACGCCTACTTCGACCCGGCCGGCCAGGACCTCCTGGCCGGCCTGCTGCTGGCCGCGGCGCTCGATGGGCGTGCGATCACGCAGGTGTACGCCTGGCTGACCCGGCCGACCGAAGACGAGGCCGTAGCCATCCTGGAACGGCACGGGTTCCAGCTCACCGCAGACCAGGTCGCCGGCGTCATCGCCGCCCCGGACAAGCAGCGGGGAGGCGTCTACGGGACCGCGCAGCAGATGGCTAGTTGTTTGACTAACCGACAGGTCGCCCGGTGGGTCACGCCGGCAGGCGTCGGCTTCGATCCCCGGCCACAGTTCAGCCCGGAACGATTCCTCCGTGAAGGCGGGACCCTGTACAGCCTGAGCAAGGAAGGCCGCGGAACGGCGGGGCCGCTCGTCACGGCGCTCACCGTGGCCGTCGTGGAGGCCGCCGAGGAGCTGGCCGCCCGCTCCTCCGGTGGCCGGTTGCCGGTGCCGCTGCTCGGCGTCCTGGACGAGGCCGCCAACGTCTGCCGGTGGCGTGAGCTGCCGAACCTCTACAGCCACTACGGCTCCCGAGGGATTGTCCTCATGACGATCTTGCAGAGCTGGTCCCAAGGCGTCGACGTCTGGGGCGAGAGCGGGATGCGGAAGCTCTGGAGCGCGAGTAACGTCAAGGTCTACGGCGGCGGCGTCGACGAGAGCGAGTTCCTGGGCCACCTGGCCACCGTGATCGGTGACTACGACAAGGAGACATCGTCGGTCTCCTTCGGGAAGGGCCACCGGCAGGTGTCCCAGCAGCTCCACCGCGAACGCATCCTCGATGTCGCCGACCTGGCCGCGATGCCCAAGGGCCGCGCGATCGTCATGGCCTCCGGGGCACGGCCAACCCTCATCCGCACCTGTCCCTGGATGGCCGGCCGGTACGCCGCTGCGGTCCAAGCCTCCATCACCGCGCACGATCCTGAAGCGTCTAGGACGCTCCACGACGCCACCGTGAGCCTGGCGGCCGCGGAAGCGTCAGCGGACGCCGCAGGCCAATGAGCGTCCTAGGCGAGTGGGCCGAAGCCACCGATGACAACCGGCCCTCCGTGGGCACGGTCAGCGTCGCCGGCGTGAGCGTTGACGTCACAGGGCTGGCTCAAGACCTAGTCCGCAAGACGATCCTCAGCGAGGTCCGCGCACAGGTGCGGGACGTGGTCACGCCCGTGATCGCGGACGCGGTCGCCAAGGCCCTCACGCC
>DAOPRQ010000127.1:0-4304 GCA_035349055.1 Propionicimonas sp. | reverse complement strand
GGCATCACCAAGGATCCCGCGCTGCGCGAAATGAACTTCGGCGGCTGGGAAGGCGAATCGAACCTGACCATGCAGAAGGCGGTGCTGGCCAAGCTCGGCACGGGGACGTTCACCATCCGCCAGATGCTTGAGGCGATCAAGGACACCAACCCGGTGCCCGCCATGCCAGCCGAGAACTGTGACGACATCAACGCCCGCGCGCTCCCGGCGATGGACGACATCGCGAAGGACGCAGCCGACGGCTCCGGCGGCAAAAAGGTGTTGGTCGTGACCAGCGGGATCACGATCGCCTGCATGCTCGACTCGATGGGGTCGGCCATTCCGGCAACCGGTATCGCCAATGGTGCGGTGAACCTGCTCGAGTACAACAACGGCACCTGGACGGTGAAGACGGTCAACGACACGCATTACGCCGGCTGACCAGCAGGAAAGGCCGCCCGCTCGGAAGCGGGCGACCCTTTCGCTTGCCATGCGCGCAGGGCCACTCCGGGAGCTGGCGGGGTCTGGACGCAACGCCGACCGTGGTTACCACCCGTTTCGGCGAGCGGGGCGGGTCGGCACGCGGGTGATCGCCTCGCGGTTCAGTGCGCGGTGAAACGCAGTGCCCTGTGGTCAGCCCTGCGACGGCTGGCCCGCCACGGGCAGGACGACCTCGTTTCGCCGCAGGAACCAGGGCTTCCAGGGCGGGTCGAACCTGGCACTGCGGGCCGGTCCGACAACGGTTAAGCCGGCGGCTCGCACCGCTGCGGTCAGCCGGTCGAGCTCCGCGCTGAAAGCCTCCGCACGCCCGAGCCCACTGAACCGCCGGGCAGCCGCAAGCTCGGCGGCGACTTCGCGCCACTGGACGCGGACGTCGAGTGGGGTGGGAAGCGTATCGAGGGTGTAGCCGGCCGGCATGACGAACGAGATCACGTACCGTCCGGGCCGATCACCTGGCGCCTGCAGGACGGGTGCGGTCATGGCGATCGGCTCGCCAGCGGACTGCTGCAGAACGGGTGTGGTCATCGCGACCTTGGCTTTGGCCTGGTTCGCGCCGAAGATGTAATCGGCCAGTACCCGGAAGCCGCGGTTGACGGCTGCCTCCATTGGTGCCTCGACCTCGGTCTGGGCGACCAAATGGGCTGGATATCGGCGCAACTCGAAGTCCGCGCGACGCTCCACCACCGCATAGGGCTGCTGCTCGGTCATAACCCAAGCGTGCACCCCTGCCCAATGCTGCCGGACCGGTTCAGCGCAGGATCCTACGCAGCCCCGCGGTGTAGGCGAGTCGACCGACCCCGCCGACAAGCGGGTCGAGGAACTTCGGCAGCCATGGGACAACGAGCGTTTGGGACCATTCCACGCGGGAGCCGGATTGCGTCGGCGTCACCGTCCAGCGCACCCGGCCGGCGATGACCCGGCCGGCCTTGGCCACTTCGACCACCCCGCCCACGTCACCGACGCCGTCCCCAGCGGGCGGACGCAGCAGGCGCACCTCCATCGGATCGTCGAATGCCAACCGGCCCCAGCCGGTGCGGGCCACGAACCGCTGACCCACGGCCGCCTCGCCGGTGTGGTGCAGCCGGGTGAGCGGGATGGCAGCGCTGTGGGCATCCCAGTCGACCAGTCGGGCAAACACCGCCCCGGCCGGCGCGCGGACGTCTCGGACAACCGTGAACTGAGCCATACCCAATCGTCGCCGTTGGGCCTGCCTGGTGGCGAGTGCGGTAGAAGGCCGGGGTGTGGCCGCAGTTGTACGGCAGCGCTGAACCGGTCGCGAGGAGCAGTGGCCCAGCGCTCAGGCGCCGGCCGCACCGAGCCGGCGAGCAACGAGGTCGGCGGCGGCAGCGCCTGAAGCCAAGGCGCCTTGGATCGAGGCGTCGGCGGTGTCGCCGGCGACCAGCACCCCGTCCACGTCGTCGCATGCGCCCGTCCGCCAACCCGAGGGGCTGATGGCCGGCAGCGCGTCCGGGATCTGGTGGACGGCGACCAGCGGCCAGTCAGTAGCCGGACGGCCGTAAAGCTGGGTCAGGTGCGCACGCACCTCCGCCTCGGCCGGGCCGTCGCCGTTCCACAGCGCGGACGCCTGCACCAGGTGTCGTCCGGCCGGTGCGTACCCGGGCTGCGCGTTGCTCACCTGGGCGGTGTTCACCACCGGGCCCGCGGCCAGACCGTCCACGTGCAGGAATCGGCTCTCGGTCGGCGGCTCCGGCGGAGCGAACCACCAGGTCGCGAGCCCGCGCAGGCGGGGCGCCGGCCGTCCGGTGAGCGCAGCGGACGCCGCGGGGCCGGCCGCCACTACTACTGCCCGGGCGCTGAAGTTGCCCGCGCTGGTCGTCGTCGTCCAGCCCGCGCCGCGCTTCGTCAAGGCGTGCACGGCAACGCCCAGCCGCACCGGCCGCCGCAGCCGGTGAACCAGCTGGGCGGGCACAGCCGCCATCCCCTGCGCCGGCAGGCCGGGCGTGCCGAGGATGAACCAGCGCAACAGCCAGCGCACGAACCGGGCAGACGTCACGCCTTCGCTGTCGCCCAGCACGCCGGCAAGGAACGGCGCCAACACCTGAGCGCGCAGCGGGCCGCGCACCCCGGCCGCGTCCAGCGAACCGTCCATGGTCATCTCGGTCGTCGCAGCGATCACTCGGCGCCCGGCGACCGAAGGCGCCGCCCAGCGCAGCAGCGCCAACGCAGCCCCTGGATCGGCGCCGACCACGCTCGCCAGCGCCTTGACCGTTCCCCGCATCCGCAACGGGTCGGCCAGAACCTGGTCGCCACCGGCCGTACGCACGACCACCCCGCGTCCGAACCGACCCAGGGCGAGGCGCTCGACGTCCACGGCATCGCGCAACGCCGGGTAGGCCGGGTTGAGCACCTGGAAGCCACGGTCAACCCGGAAGCCATCAACCAGGTCGGTGCGCACCCGTCCGCCCGCGACGTCGGCGGCCTCCAGCACGACCACTTCAAGACCGCTGCGCTCAAGCCGGCGGGCCGCGTTCAGGCCAGCCAGGCCGGCTCCAACAACCAGCACATCGGCGTCGTCCATGCCGCTCCTCCTGGCCTGATGCCCAAACCGCTCCGCGGGCCGAGCATAGCGAGCCCCCGCGCATCTGGTCGCGGCTGCTTTGCGTTCAGCACCGTTCGGTCTCGACATAGTGTGCTCGCCGAGAATCGGTCTTGCGCTTCGCCGCTTGGCCGGCTGGCCCCGGCGGCGCCGTCCCGGCCTCTACAAGGCTGTGGCGTCACGGTGCATCCATGCGCAGCAGCCAGTCGCTGATCAAGGCGCCGGTGAGGCTGGGACGCTCGAGATGCGCGTTATGACCGGCTGCGTCCAGGACAACGTAGCTGGCGCGCGGGTAGTGATCGCGGAAGGACCAGCCGTCTTCAAAGCCCACGACATCGTCCTGGCGACCGAACAGGAACAGTGAGGGCGCGGTGAACGGCTCGGGGTGGATGGCCTCGGGCTCGGCGGACAGGCCGTAGCCGGCCTCGATGCGGTCGAGTACGGACGGATCGGCGCCACGAAGACCGGGAAGCACGAACTTAAGGAACGCCGCGAGGAGCTGATCTTTCGATCCTGGGCCGACAGCCAGGTTTCGGCGTCCATCCGGGACAGAAAGGTGACCGGCGCCGTGTACCGGTCGCCGTCGGGGCCGCGGTACCGCGCCCGGTACCGTCCGCTCGGCAACGGCGAGATCTCACCGAACGTACGCTTGTCCTGCCTTCGGCTCATATCGGTACCTCAGACTGCGATCGGGCGGCCTTAGCGCGGCTTGAGGAGCCGGTCGACGTCCTCGGGGCGGAGGCGCAGGATGCGCCTCCCGGTCATGAACGCGGGCAACTCGCCGGTGGCAATCCTCCGGCGCAGCGTGTTGCGGCTGATCCCGGTCCGCTCACAAGCCTGTGCGATGGTCTCGTAACGCTGGGTGGGCATGGCTACTCCTCTCTGACTCCTTAAGCCCTGCAACGGTGTCGATCCGGACAGGGAGGCGCCGGGAACTTGAGGAGAAGAGAGCCAGCCGCACCCGGACAGGCCGGGACCATCGACGGCGCTATGCGTGAATGGCTGTCCCCCTGGACGACATCCAGGGGGTATCCAGCATAAGAGGGGTTGCGCCGGCGATACCCCTTTGGGTATGCCATTCCGTACCATTTCCGTGGGGCACACGTGGGGCAGCGTGGGGCAAACGTGGGGCACGAAGAGCCCCCGATGGCACTTCCTGGGTACACCTGAGCAGAGCCAATTCGGCCTAAAACCGCTAGTCAGATGCTGTTTGCCCTCGTCAGGGGCACATAACCAATGTGTGCGCGAGAGAGGAGTTGAACCTCCC
>DAOPRQ010000126.1:0-4481 GCA_035349055.1 Propionicimonas sp. | reverse complement strand
GGTGTTGAGCTCATGCGCGACGATCGCGAGGAAGTCGGTCTTCGCGCGATCCATCTGGCTGAGCTGCTGGTTCTGTTGCGCGAGCAACTCCTGGTTGCGCTCGTGTTGGCGAAGCAGCTGGCGCAGCGCAACGGCGATGGCGCCGCCGGAGATCAGGAGGGAGACGATGACGTCCGAGACCACCGCCGAATCCGACGGTAGCGGGGTGACCAGCTCGGGGTACCGGTAAGCGATCAGACAACAGGCCGTGTACAGCCCGACCAACGCGAACCAGAGCACCCACAAAGTTCTGCCGCGAATCATCAATGGCGTGATCACCAGGGCAAACACGAAGAACGCTGGCATTCCTGCGGAGTAGCCGCCGCCGGCGAAGAAGAGCATCGGAAAGGCCACCATGAAGACGACCACCACCGCGACGACGTAGCCCAGCTGCGTCCGGTGGGTCACCCGAACCAGCCACAACATCCCAACCGAGAACACCGCGACCAGGAGGTTGATCACCAGTTGCACCACCGCCAGGCCGTTGATCGCGTCAGCGATGGCCGAGGTGACCGAGGCGAAGACACCGGTGAGGGCGGCTACCGCGAACAGGCGGCCGCGGAAGTCGAGTTCAGGCCAGCCGATCAGCCGCTGCACAGCGAGCAGCGCGCGATTCGTGCCAGCAGTGGAGGCCATGGCCGGACCCTACTTCGTTCTGGTCTGATGGCGGGCACGCCTGACAGGTGATACCTGCCAGGCGCCGAGTGTCCCGGTTTACCCCCCTGCAACCGGGACGACCCGGCTACCCATGCACAGTCCCGCTGGCGTTTCGGCCCCCCGACCCGACGTCCGCCGGCTGCGCTGCCGACGCTAGTCACCAGGGGCGCGCTCGCGTCCCGCGGTAACGGATCCTTTATCGACCGGTTGGCGGACGGAGTCAGGCGGACGGCAGCGGCGCGTCCCGGTTCGTCATGGCTGGCCGTTACACCTTCTTGCTGCGGACGGGGCGACCATGTCGCGATCTCACGGCCAGAACCGAGACCGCCCGTTCACAGCGGGATCAAGTCGAAGGATCACACCGAGATCGCGACACGCGATCAGGCAGCGCCACCTACCCGCCGGCCAGCCCCGGTCGGACGCCACGACCTCGGCCCGGTGACCAGGGCGAACCCGATGAGAGCAGCGATCAGCTGCCACAGCTCGGTGACGAGCGAGACCGCGAAGATCGACGCGCCGGTGACGAGACCGCCGAGCAGCGATAGCCACCGTGAACCGAACCGCCGGATCAGGAAAGGGCCGGCGACGGCGAGCACCAGCGCGCCGGCCACCATGTTGATCGAGACGAAGACCATCACCTGGCCCAGCCCCACGCCCAGAGACTCAGCCAGCGGCGGGAGCAGTATCCCGGCCGCGAGGAACACCAGGACGTTCAGCGACATCAGCAGGCCGGCGCCAATGACCACCAGCCAATGGCGGATGCTGATCTCGGCAATGGGCGGCGGCTGCGTTGGCACGCCTACACGGCGTCACGCTGTGAACTAGCCTGTGATTTGCTTGATCTCGGGGTTGTTCATGTTGTCCTTGGTCACCCAGGCAGCCTCGGAGACGATGGTCTTCTCGGCCGGGGCCTTCCCCTTGACCTGGTCCACCAGAGTCGACACGGTCTTGTAGCCGATCTGGTAGGGGTTCTGGGTGACGATGCCGTCGATCTTGCCCTCAGAAAGCAGGGTCAGCACGTCCGGCGAGGCGTCGACACCGACGACCTTCACCGTCCCGCCCTTTGCGGCGACCTCATCGGCGATCGCGATCGTCGAGTAGTCGCTGGTGCCGGCGAAGCCAGCCAGGTCGGGGTTGGCCTGCAGGATGGCCTGGGCCTTGTCGCGGGACTTGGCCGGGTCGGCCTCGCCATTCTGGATGTCGACGACCTGGATGTCCGGCGCATTGGCCTTCATCCAGTTCGCGAAGCCGTCGCGGCGCAGTGCGGCGGTACCAGTGACACCCTGGATGACCATGGCGACCTTGCCCTTGCCGCCGATCAGCTTGGACAGGTTCTCCGCGGCCTGGGCGCCGATGCCCTCGTTGTCGGACGCGATGGTGGCGATGGCACCGTCCCAGCTCTTCAACGGGGTGTCGAACACCGCAACCGGGATGTTCGCGGCTTTGGCCTGATCCAGCACGGTGGGCGCGCCGTCCTGTGCGCCGTCCTGCGGAGCGATCGCAACTCCCTGCGGCTTGTCGTTGATCGCGGCGGTGAGCAGGTTCAGCTGCTTGTCGCCCTCGTTCTCCGTGTCGGTGGCGTTGTAGGTCACCTCGACGCCCAGATCCTTACCGGCGGCTTCAGCACCGTTCTTCACCAGGGTCCAGTAGTCCGAGGTGCCCTTCGCGATCAGGGAAACCTTGATCGAGCCGCCGGCAGCGCTGCTGGCGCCGGCAGCTGCACTGGTGGCCGCGGTTCCACCGGCGCTGCACGCGCTGAGCGCCAGGACGGCGATGGTCGCACCGGCCACGCCTGCAATGAATTTCTTCATGAACGTTCTCCTTTTCTTTGTTCTGGGAGGACTGCTTTCTCGGGACCGGACCACCCGGCCGAGTTCTTGAGTTGGGGCGTCACTCTTCCTTGCCGCCGCGCCGCATGATGTCGACGAAGACGGCGATCAGGACGACAACGCCAAGGACGACCTTCTGCCATTGGTCCTGGACGCCCATTACGGTCAGCCCGTTGAAGATGGTCTGGATGGTGACGGCACCGATCACGGCGCCGAAGATGGACGCCCGTCCGCCCCGCAGGGAGGTGCCACCGATCACGGCCGCAGCGATGGCGTACATCTCATAGCCCTGGCCGAGGGTCGGCTGAGCAGCGGCGAGCCGGGACGACATCAGGATGCCGGAGATGCCGGTGAACACACCGCAGATGACGTAGGCCAACACCTCCCAGCGACGGGTGTTCACACCCGAGATCCTGGTGGCCTCCTTGTTCGAGCCGATCGCGAGCGAATAGCGTCCGATCGCGGTCTTGTTCATCACGACGCCGGCGATGATCGCCAGCAGGATCAAGATGGTGACGCCGTTCGGCACACCCGGGATGACCTGCCCCATGGCGATGGACTCCCAGCCCTGGATCGACCGGAGCGAGATCGTCTTGCCGTTGGCTATGACCAGCGCCGTTCCGGCACAGACCATCATCATCGCCAGGGTGGCGATCATGGGCTGCATCCGAACGTAGGCGACCAGCGACCCGTTGATCAGTCCGATCAGTGCGCCGGCGAGGAGGCCGCCCAGGATGCCCACCCAGATCGGCAGCCGCAGCCCAGCGTCGGCGATCAGGATCGCGGTGAAAGTTGAGGTGGCCGCCATGCCCAGGCCGGGGGTCAGGTCGATGCCGCCAGTCGCGATGACGAAAGAAAGCCCGAGCGCTTGGACGCCGGTGACGACCGAGGCCAGCAGGAGCGACGAGATGTTCGACCAGCTGGCGAAGTTCGGTTTCATGATAGTGAAGAACACGGCGAGGAGGACGACGACCAGCAGGACCATCCCTTGCTGAAGGAAGACCTTGTAGCGCTCGGGGATAGCCCACTTCATCGTGGACGCGGACACGGCGGTGGTGTTGGTGCTCATTGGGTCACGCCTCAATCTGGTGTTCGGTTGGGTTGAATCGCGTGGCCAGCTCCATGATCTTTTCCTGGGTGGCCTCAGCGTTGGGAAGGACGCCGGTGATGCGTCCGTCGCACATCACAACGATGCGGTCGGACATACGGAGGACTTCCTCCATTTCGGAGGAGATCATGATGATCGACTTGCCCTCTTCCTTCGTCAGCTGGTCGAGAAGGGTGTAGATCTCCTGCTTGGCGCCGACGTCGATGCCCCGCGTGGGTTCATCGAAGATGAGGATGTCGCAGTCCTGTTCCAGCCACTTGGCCAGCACGACCTTCTGCTGGCTCCCGCCGGAGAGGTTGCGCACGAGCTGGCGAACCGACGGGGTCTTGGTGGCCAGGACGTTGACCCACTTCTCGCCGGCCTTGCGCATCTCGGCGTCCTGAAGCAGCCCATACCTGGTGTACTTGGAGATCGAGGCAAGGACGGTGTTCGCGGCAACGGTCTGCTGCAAGATCAGGCCGTACCGCTTGCGGTCCTCCGACAGGTACCCAATCCCCTTTCGCACCGCGTCACCGGGGTGAGTTATGTTCGCGAGCTTCCCGTCGATCTTCACCGTGCCGGACGTCTTGGCGTCGGCTCCGATCAGCGCTCGAGCTGTCTCGGTGCGTCCGGCACCCATCAGGCCGGCGAAGCCGAGGATCTCGCCCTTTTCCAGGGTGAAGCTGACATCTTTCAGCAGTGTCGCCGAGCAAAGCCCTTCTACCTCCAACACCGGCGTGGTGCTGGCGCGGGGTTCGGGTCGGATGTCGACGGCGATCTTGCGGCCAACCATCAGTTGGATGATGTCGTGAATGCTGAGCTCAGCTGCCGGATGAGTACCGACCAACTCCCCGTCCCGCAAAATGGTC
>DAOPRQ010000125.1:0-4563 GCA_035349055.1 Propionicimonas sp. | reverse complement strand
GAGCCGAACGGCTACCTGCACATCGGTCACGCCAAGGCGATCGCGGTCGACTTCGGCACGGCCGAGGAGTTCGGCGGCATCTGCAATCTCCGCCTCGACGACACCAATCCCGAGGTCGAGGAGACCGAGTACGTCGATTCGATCGTCGCCGACATCGAGTGGCTGGGTTTCCGGCCCTACCAGCTGCTGCACGCGTCCGACTACTTCGGGCAGCTCTACGAGTGGGCCGAACACCTGATCGAGCAGGGCCTGGCCTACGTGGACGACCAGGACAACGAGGCCATCTCGGCCCAGCGCGGCGGCTTCGGCAAGCCCGGCGTCGAGAGCCCGTTCCGGGACCGCTCGATCGCCGACAACCTCGACCTCTTCCGGCGGATGAAGGCCGGGGAGTTCCCCGATGGCGACCGCGTGCTGCGCGCCAAGATCGACATGAATCACGAGAACATGGCGCTGCGCGACCCGGTGATGTACCGGATCCGGCACAGCCACCATTTCCGCACCGGCGACGACTGGTGCATCTACCCAACCTACGACTGGGCGCACGGCCAGTCGGACGCGATCGAGGGCGTCACCCATTCGATCTGCACGCTGGAGTTCGACACCCACCGTCCGCTGTACGACTGGTACCTCGAACACCTGCCGCTGCCGGCGGAGAAGCCCAAGCAGATCGAGTTCGCCCGGCTGGAGCTAACCCACACCGTGACCAGCAAGCGCAGGCTGCGGAAGCTGGTCGAGGACGGCACGGTTGACGGCTGGGACGACCCCCGGATGCCTACCCTGCGCGGCCTGCGGCGACGGGGCTACCCGGCTCGCGCGATCCGCGCGTTCTGCACCGAGGTCGGCACCACCCGAACCAACAGCCGTCAGTCCATCGAGGCGCTGGAGGCCTACGTGCGGCGCGAGCTGAACGCCACGGCCCAGCGCCGGATGGCGGTGATCCGTCCGCTTCGAGTGGTGATCGACAACTGGCCGGCGGACGCCGCGGGCGCGCCGGTGACCGAGTACTTCGAGGTGGCGAACAACCCGGAGAACGCGGCGGACGGCACTCGCCAGGTCGCCTTCAGCGGCGAGCTGTTCATCGAGCAGGACGACTTCGCCGAAGTACCCCCGCCCAAGTTCTTCCGGCTGACCATCGGACGCGAGGTGCGGCTGCGCGGCGCCTACCTGGTGACCGCCACCTCGATCGAGAAGGACGCCGCCGGCGAGGTGGTCTGCGTCCACGCGACCTACGACCCGGCCACGCGTGGCGGAGACGCACCGGACGGCCGCAAGGTTAAGTCCACGATGCACTGGGTGGCGACCGATCATGCCGTCGACATCACGGTCGCGCTCTACGAGCGGTTGTTCACGACCCACGTGCCCGGCGAGGCCACCGGCGAGCCCCTGGACGACCTGAACCCCAACTCCCGCGAGCTGGTGGCGGGCAAGGCCGAGGCGGCCCTTGGCGAAGCCGCACCCGGTGTGGTGGTGCAGTTCGAACGGCTCGGCTACTTCGCCCACGACCCGGAGCAGCCCGGGTTGTTCCATCGGACGGTCGGGTTGCGGGACGAGTGGGCGGCGATCCAGAAGCGCCAAGGCTGAGCCCCTATCGGCGCGCCACCGAGACCGAACACCGCTGTGCGCCCGCGGGCTGGTGCACGTCGTTAGGCTGAGCGACATGAGCGCAGCCCAAGATTGGATCACCGACCACATCGGTCCCGTGGAAGTCGTCGTCTTCACCCTGCCGGCCACCGGCAGCTCGTCCGCCTGGAACAGCCTGCTGGCCGCGGTGGACGCGCACAGCGTCCGCCTTCTCGACCTGGAGTTCGTCCGCAGGATCAGCGCCGACGAGGTCGAGATCCTCAGCGCCGAGGACCTGCCCGACCTGGTGCCGGTCACCGAACTGAGCGGCGCGACCAGCGAACTGGTCGGCGAAGAGGACGCCCTCGAACTGCTCGGAGAGCTCGCCGACGGCGAGGTTGCCGCTGTTGTCCTGGTAGAGCACATCGCCCTGCTGCCCGCGCTGCAGGACTTCGAGGACGCCGGCTCCCGCTTGCTGCTGACCGGTTCGGTCGAGTTGGCCGCGCTGGAAGAAGCGCTGGACGAACCCGTCACCTCCGAGAACGACTGAATAGGAATCCCGATGGCACGCCTTCTCCGTACCGCCGCCCACATGGCCGTGGCAACCTCTGTCCATGGCAAGGTGCAGCGTCGCCAGTCCGCCCGCTGGGCTGCCGCCGACCAGGCCCAGGCGCAAGCCGCACCTGCCGCGCCTGCGCCGGCCCCGGCACCGGTGGCGCCGTCCGCACCTGCGCCAGCTCCGGCCGGCGACGACGCGATGGGCCGCAAGCTGGCCCAGCTCACCCAACTCGGGGAGCTGAAGGCGGCCGGCATTCTCTCCGAAGCCGAGTTCGAAGCCAAGAAGGCCTTGATCCTGGCCGGTTGATGCCGGTAGCCACGCGGCGGCCGGTCCCCGACCGGCTGCCGCCGCTGCAACTGCCCGACCTCGCCGGACGCCGGATCGTGATCACCGGTGCCACCAGCGGTATCGGGCTGGAGTCCGCGATCGCTCTGGCCCAGGCCCGCGCCGCGCTGGTTCTGGGCGTGCGGGATGTCGCGAAAGGCGAGGCTGCGGCCGACCGGATTCGCGAGCGGGTCCCGTCCGCGAGAGTGGCGGTGGAGCAGATCGAACTCGGCTCGCTGGCCAGCGTCGCCGACTTCGCCCTGCGGGTGGGCAGCTCACCGGTCGACGTGCTGATCAGTAACGCCGGCTTGAGCACAGCGGACGCGTCCGCGCGCACCGAGGACGGCTTCGACCTGCAAATCGGGGTCAACTACCTCGGTTCGTTCGCACTGGTCGCCGGCCTGTGGCCGGCTCTGGTCGCCGCCCAGAACCCGCGGGTGGTCACGCTGGGCTCTCTGATGGCCCACCGGGGCCGCATCGACCCGGACTTCGGCCGGCCCCGCAAGTCCACCTATCGGTCCTACTCCGACTCCAAGCTCGGCCAGGTGGTGCTCGCGATGGAATTGCGACGCCGCAGCCGCGCGTCCGGGACGGGCGTGGAGGCCGTGGCCGCGCACCCCGGCTGGTCGCAGACCGCCATCTTCGACACCGCCGGGCCGCCCGCTGTCGTCGAGACCATCGGCAACTTCATCGGTGCCCTGCAATCACCGGCGGACGGGGCCCAGCCCGTCCTGCTGGCCGCAACCGCACCGCGTCCTTCGATGTACTACGGCCCCACCCGCTGGTTCGGTGCAGCCGGACCCGCCGGCCCGTCCGCACTGCCGAAGGGTGCCCGGACTGCGGGGGCCGCTGAACGCCTCTGGCGGCTGTCCACGGAGCTCACCGGGGTCGAGTTCGAGCCCTAAGGTATCCGGTATGAACACCGCAGTCACCGTGGTCGGCGAAGCTCTGATCGACATCGTCGTGCCCGTATCCGGAGAACCCGCCGAACATGTCGGTGGCAGCCCCGCCAACGTCGCCATCGGCTTGTCCCGGCTCGGGCACAACACCCGGCTCGCGACCCATATCGGCACCGACGCGCGTGGCCAGCGCATCGCCGCGCTCTTCGCCGCCGAGGACGTCGAGCTCACCCCGGGCAGTACCGACGCCGACCGGACGCCGACCGCCACCGCCAACCTCGACGCGGCCGGCGTGGCCACCTACGACTTCGACCTGGAGTGGACGCTCGACCCGGCGACGGTGGATCTCAGCAGCGGCGGCCACCTGCACACCGGCTCGATCGCGGCGACACTGCCCCCCGGAGGCGACGCCGTCCATGAGATCGTGCAGCGCGCCCGCGAGCACGCCACCGTCTCCTATGACCCGAACGCACGGCCCACCCTGATGGGCTCCCCCGAGGAGGCCCGTCCGATCATCGAGCGGCTGATTCGCCTGGCCGATGTGGTCAAAGCATCCGAGGAGGACGTGGCCTGGCTCTACGGCGGTGCGCCGGTCACGCAGGTGTTGGCCGAATGGGCCGCGATGGGGCCGGCCGTTTGCGCGGTCACTCAGGGTAGCGAAGAAGTGGTGATCCTCGCCGCCGGCGAGTTGCAGCGCTTCCCCACCCTGCCGACCAAGGTCGCAGACACGGTCGGCGCCGGTGACTCGTTCATGGCCGGCCTGATCTCAGGTCTCCTGGACGCGGGCCTTCTGGGCGACGCCGAAGCGCGTGAACGGCTGCGCTTCGCCGAATGGCCGGTGCTGGAAATCGCGGTCAGCCGCGCCCTCGCGTGCGCTGCGATCACAGTCTCCAGGGCGGGCGCCAACCCGCCGACCCGCGCCGAACTCGAGGTCGAGGTCTAGGTCCAGGTCGCTCGCTTCGGCGCCACGGTCACTTCAGCCCAGCCGCGGATACCGTCCGCGGTAGTGCACCAGCGGCTCACCGTCTCCTTCAACGACCAGGTGTTCCAGCACGCAGGTGGTCAGCGTCGACCAGCCCGTCTCCGCCGTCCGCTCCAGACGCACCCCAGCCCAAACGGACGCGTCCGCGGGCACCGGTCCCCATTCGGTCTCGGCAAACTCCGCCGCGCGGAACTGTCCGCCCGGCGCGGGCGCAGTGCCGCCGAACACCTCGGCCAGCC
>DAOPRQ010000124.1:0-4645 GCA_035349055.1 Propionicimonas sp. | reverse complement strand
GGCGCCATGATGGGCACCGCGTGGATCGGCTTCGCCGTGGTCGAGGCGCTGGCCATCATCGGCATCGCCCTCGCCTTCGCCATTCAGTGAGCTGAGCCGTGCTGCCACTCGCAGGCGAGGCAGAGAGCCCATTCGGGCCGCTGCTTCCCGAGCACCCGATCGAGCTCTGGGTCGGCATCGGCCTCGCGCTCATCATCACCCTCGTGGTGTGGAAGCTGGTCGTGCCGGTTTTCGAGAAGACGTACGCCGAGCGCACGGCCGAGATCACCGGTGGGATCGAGAAGGCTGAGGAGGCCCAGCGGCAAGCCGCGGACGCCCTCGCCGAGTACACCGCCCAGCTGGCTACGGCACGCACCGAGGCCAGCCAGATCCGCGAGCAGGCCAAGGCGCAGGCCGCGGTGATAGCCGCAGAGATCAAGGAGCAGGCGCAGGCCGAATCGGCGCGAATGATCGCGTCCGCCAAGGCCCAGATCGACGCTGAGCGGGCTCAGGTCGTGCATCAGCTGCGCGCCGAGGTGGGTGGGCTGGCCACCCAGCTGGCCGGACGGATCGTCGGCGAGTCGCTGGCCGACGACGAGCGGGCCAAGCGGAGCGTCGACCGCTTCATCGCCGAGCTCGAAGCTGCCGACACCGTGGGAGAGAAGGCGTGAACGCCGCCGCCGAGGCCCGGCTTTCCGAGCTCGATCGGGTCCTTGACGCCCGCGAGCTCACTGCCGACCTGGCGGCGGAGTTGTTCGCCGTCGCCGACCTGCTGACTGGGCAGACCCAGCTCCGCAACGCGGTGGCCGATCCCACATCCTCAGCCGACCAGCGGCGCGAACTCGCGTCGGCTGTGCTCGGCAGCCGGGTTTCGGCGGACGCGGCCGCGGTCGCCGGTGAGGCGGCCGCACTGAAATGGGGCAGCCCGGCCAACCTGGTTGCCGCGCTGGAGCGTCAGGGCGTCCGGACACTGTTCGGCACCGCGCAGGTGGCTGGCCGGCTGGACAGCGTTGAGGAGGAGTTGTTCCGGTTCGCTCGGTCGGTGGCGGGCAGTCCCGAACTGAGGGCCGCGCTGGACGACCGCAACGCACCGGTACCCGCGCGGCAGCAGCTGATCGGCGACCTGTTGGCTGACCGGGCCAAACCGGAGACGGTGGCACTGGCACAGCGCGCGGCCGCCGTCCAGACCCGGTCCTTCGAAGCCGTCCTCGACGAATACCTCAAGCTCGCTGCGGCAGCCCAGCAACGGGCGCTGGCCGTGGTGACCGTGGCCGTGCCGTTGAGTGCAGCGCAGAAAGCCCGGCTGATGGCCGCGTTGAGCCGCCAGTTGGGCCGCCCGGTGAGCCTGCAGGTGCTGATCGACCCGGCCGTCCTCGGCGGTGCGCGGGTGCGGGTCGGTGACGAGGTGATCGAGGGCACCGTCGCCGGTCGGCTCGCTGCCGCCGAACATGAACTGACCAAGTAGAGAATCGAAAGCAGAAGGTGCACAAATGGCGGAACTGACCATCAGCCCCGAAGAGATCCGGGACGCGCTGGACAAGTTCGTGTCCAACTTCAACCCCGACACCGCTTCCCGGGACGAAGTTGGCACCGTGGTCACCTCCGGTGACGGCATTGCCCGGGTCGAGGGCCTGCCTTCGGTCATGGCCAACGAGCTGCTCGAGTTCGCCAACGGCACCACCGGCATCGCGCTGAACCTCGATGTCCGCGAGATCGGCGTCGTCGTCCTGGGCGACTCCGAGGGCATCGAGGAGGGCTCGACGGTCAAGCGCACCGGCGAGGTGCTCAGCGTCCCGGTGGGCGATGGCTACCTCGGCCGGGTCGTGGACGCGATGGGCAACCCGATCGACGGTCTCGGTGAGCTGAAGGACGTCGGCGAGCGGCGTCCGCTGGAGCTGCAGGCTGCCGGCGTGATGGACCGCCAGAGCGTCAACGAGCCGCTGCAGACCGGCATCAAGGCCATCGACGCGATGACCCCGATCGGCCGCGGCCAGCGCCAGCTGATCATCGGCGACCGCAAGACCGGCAAGACGGCGATCGCGGTCGACACGATCATCAACCAGAAGGCGGCCTGGGCCACCGGCGACCCCAAGCAGCAGGTGCGGTGCATCTACGTCGCGATCGGCCAGAAGGGCTCCACGATCGCGGCGCTGCGTACGGTCCTGGAAGAGTCCGGCGCGATGGAGTACACCACGATCGTGCACTCGCCCGCGTCCGACCCGGCGGGCTACAAGTACATCGCGCCCTACTCAGGCTCGGCCATCGGCCAGCACTGGATGTACCAGGGCAAGCACGTGCTGATCATCTTCGACGACCTCACCAAGCAGGCCGAGGCCTACCGGGCGATGTCTCTGCTGCTGCGCCGGCCGCCGGGCCGCGAGGCCTACCCCGGCGACGTCTTCTACCTGCACAGCCGCCTGCTCGAGCGCTGCGCGAAGCTGTCGGACGATCTCGGCGGCGGCTCGATGACCGGCCTGCCGATCATCGAGACCAAGGCCAACGACGTCTCGGCATACATCCCGACCAACGTGATCTCAATCACCGACGGCCAGATCTTCCTGCAGTCGGACCTGTTCAACGCGAACCAGCGTCCGGCCATCGACGTGGGCATCTCGGTGTCCCGCGTGGGCGGCGCCGCGCAGGTGAAGGCGATGAAGAAGGTGGCCGGCACGCTCAAGATCGGCCTGGCGCAGTACCGCGACATGGAGGCGTTCGCGATGTTCGCGTCCGACCTGGACGCGGCCTCGCGGCGCCAGCTCGATCGTGGCGCACGCTTGGTGGAGCTGCTTCGCCAGCCGCAGTACAGCCCGTACCCGGTGGCCGAGCAGGTGATCAGCGTGTGGGCTGGCACCACCGGTGAGTTCGACAGCGTGCCGGTGAACGAGCTGCTCGGCTTCGAGCGGGAGTTCCTGGACCACCTGCGGCACAACACCAAGGTGCTGGAGACGATCGCACAGACCGGTGACTTCGACGCCGACACCCAGCAGGCCACCAAGGACGCGCTTGCGCAGTTCCGGACCCAGTGGGTCAGCGGTGGCGGCGAGTCGTTGGTCAGCGGCGATCAGGCAGCGGAGGCGATGGCCGACGAGGACATGGACCACGAACAGATCGTGGTGAACCGGAAGCGGAGCTGATCGAATGCCAGCCAGCCTGCGGGAGCTGCGGGAACGCCGAAAGTCGGTGTCTGCGACCAAGAAGATCACCAGGGCGATGGAGCTGGTCGCGTCCTCACGGATCATCCGGGCGCAGCAGACCGCGGCCCGGGCGCTGCCGTTCACCCGGGAGCTGAACCGTGCCGTCTCGGCGGTCGCGATCCGGTCAGACCTCGACCATCCCCTCACCAACGAGGTGGAGAACCCCAAGCGGGTAGCGGTGCTGTTCATCACGTCCGATCGGGGCATGAACGGCGCCTATTCCTCGAACGTGATCAAGACCGTGGCCGCCTTCCGCCAGCGCATGGAGGAGGAGGGCAAGGAGGTCGTCCGCTACGTCGTGGGCCGCAAGGGCATCGGCTACCTGACCTACCGCGGCATGCCGATTGAGGCCAAGTGGGAGGGCTTCTCCGACTCGCCGACCTTCGACCGGGCGGTGGAAATCTCCGACCGGCTGCTGGCCGACTTCCTGCTTCCCACCGAAGAAGGGGGCGTGGACGAGATCTGGGCGGTCTACACCCGGATGGAGTCGATGCTCACCCAGACGCCGCGAGCGCGCCGCGTCCTGCCGCTGGAAGTGGTAGAGGGTGTCCACGAACCGACCAAGGACGAGGCGGTACCGCTCTACCTGTTCGAGCCCGATCCGGAGACCGTGCTGGACAGCCTGCTGCCGCTGTACATCCGCAGCCGCATCTGGTTCTACCTGCTGCAGTCGGCGGCGTCCCAGCTGGCCAGCCAGCAGCGGGCCATGAAGTCGGCCACCGACAACGCGCAGCAACTGATCGAGCGGCTCACCCGGGAAGCCAACCAGGCCCGGCAGGCCGAGATCACCCAGGAAATCAGCGAAATCGTCGGCGGTGCCAGTGCGCTGGCCGACCTGACCGAGAACGACTAGGCGAGGCACACAGATGACCATGACGACGCAGACCCCGACCCAGCCCGCCACCGGCGCCACCGGGCGCGTGGCCCGGGTGATCGGCCCCGTGGTGGACGTTGAGTTCGCCGCTGACGAGATGCCCGACATCAACAACAAGCTGCTGATCGAAATCGAGACCCAGGGACGGGCCAGCACGATCGCAGCCGAGGTGGCGCTGCACGTCGGCGACAACATGGTGCGCGCGATCTCGCTCAAGCCGACCGACGGCATGCGCCGCGGCGGCAAGGTGATCGACACCGGCGAGCAGATCACCGTCCCGGTCGGCGACGTCACCAAGGGCCGGGTCTGGAACGTGACCGGCGAGTGCCTGAACGACGACCTGTCGGGGGTGGAGATCACCGAGCGCTGGCCGATCCACCGCGATCCGCCGAAGTTCGACGCGCTGGAGCCGAAGACCCAGATGCTCGAGACCGGGATCAAGGTGCTCGACCTGCTCACCCCGTACGTCCAGGGCGGCAAGATCGGCCTGTTCGGCGGCGCCGGTGTGGGGAAGACCGTGCTGATCCAGGAGATGATCTACCGGATCGCCCACAACTTCGGTGGCACCTCGGTGTTCGCCGGCGTGGGGGAGCGCACC
>DAOPRQ010000123.1:0-4667 GCA_035349055.1 Propionicimonas sp. | reverse complement strand
TTCCCAAGCTGACAGTGCGGGTTCGATTCCCGTCATCCGCTCCAATGGGAAAGCGCCGACCCGAGCAACGCCGAATTGAGAGTTCCCGCCGGACGCGACGGCAACTCACGACGCTGGCCAGGAGTGAGCTAGGCCACCTGGTTCGACCGAATGGGGACCGTTCGGCTCCCACCCCGACGAGCCAGCGCTATCTCATCGACGGGACGCAGCGCGCGTCGACCGACCGGTGAAGCGCGTCGCGCTCAGGCTTCTTTCTTGAGTTCCTGGGCGAACATCACCAGGATGCCGCTGGGCCCGCGCAGGTAGGTGAGTTTGTAGCTGTCCGCATAGGTCGCGACGCCACGAAGCGGGTGGCAGCCGTGCCGCGCGGCGATCTCAAGGGCCTTGTCGATGTCGTCTACCGCGAAGGCCACGCGATGCATCCCGATCTCGTTGGGAAGCGTCGGGTCGGTCTCGATGGCCTCGGCATGGATGTACTCGAAGTGCTCAAGCCGACCCTGGCCGTCCGGTGTCTGAAGCACCGCGATCTTGGCATGGTTGCCGTCAAGACCCACGGCGGTATCCGCCCACTCGCCGCTGACCGTGTTCCGGCCGACGACGGTGAGGCCGAGGTCGGTGAAGAACGCGAGCGTCGCTTCGATGTCGCGGACGGCGATTCCGACATTCTCGAGTCTGATGGACATGCCCTGAATGTACCCAGTGGAGCTCGGCTGCTCTGCGGACGCTTCAGGCGAGATTCGCCAGGCCTGACTCTGAGTTGGCTGGCCAGGCACCGGCCTTGAGTGTGGATCAGCCCACCGTCCGCGGTGCACGAATCCACACCTAGCGATGGACGGGACCGCTGCCGGCTGCGTGACCGCACAGTTCGCGCCTCACGGGTGCAGCGGCATCACCAGTGGCACCATGATCGCGACCACGATCATCACCAGGATCGTGAACGGCGTCCCCAACTTGAGGAAATCGCTGAAGCGGTACCGCCCCGGCTCCACGATCAGCGTGTTCACCGGCGAAGACACCGGCGTCATGAACGCAGCGGACGCAGCCAGCGCCACGGTCATCGCAAACGGGTAGGGCGAAGCCCCTAGTTGGGTGGCGGTCGCGATCGCCACCGGAGCCATCAGCACCGCTGTCGCGGTGTTGGACACGAACAACCCGATCAGCGCGGTCGCGGCGAAGATCGCCGCCAGCACCACCCCGGGTGGCGCCCCGCCCACCAGCGCCAGCAGCCCCTGCGCGGCAAGGTCGACACCGCCCGTCCGCTCCAACGCCTGTGCGAACGGCAGCATGCCCACGATCACCAGCAGCGTCGGCCAGTGAATTGCTCGATAGGCGCTCGGCATGTCGATGCAACCGGTGGCGCCCATCAGCAGCGCCGCGATCAGCGCCGCCAGCACGTTCGGCACCCATCCGGTCACCATCAGCACCACCATCACCAGCAGGCTGGCCAGCGCGAACCTCGCCTGGTTCCCCGCCGGCGCGGTCTCCTCCACCTCGGCCGGCAGGTCCAGCAGCACCAGGTCGGAGCGGCGGCCGAAACGCTGGATCGCCGCCCATTCGCCGGTCACCAGGATCGTGTCGCCGCTGTCCACCCGGACGCTCGCCGGCGTCTCCGCGACCACCTTGCCGCGATGCCGCACTCCGATCGCGGTCAGCTGGTGCCTCCGGATCAGGTCCAGATCGCGCACCTTCAACCCGTCCGTCACCGAAGTCGGGGGCACCATCAGCTCGGCAACCCCGACCTGCCGGGTCTGCTGGGCGAAGTCCTCCGGCGTCGCCGCCACCTCCATCAGGCCAAGCGACGCCAACTGTTCCAGCTGCCCAGATCGACCGGCCAGAGCCTGAACGGTCAGCGCATCCCCGGCGGTCAGCCGGGTCGTCCCGTCCGCAGCGTTGAGGACGCGGTGCCAGCGCGGTCCGGTCTCCACGCTCAGCACGACCACGCCGTGCGTCCGCGCCAGATCCAACTCGGCCAGCGTGCGTCCGCCCAGTTCGGAGTCCGCGTCCACCACTACCCGGCGGGGGTCGCCGGAAAGCGCGTACGCCGCCAACAGATCGGCGATCGTCTGCCTGGAAGCGGTACCGCCGGACGGGGTTGCGTCCCCCAGCCAGCGCCGCGCCAGCAGCATGTAGCCGATCCCGAGCGCCAGCACCACCAGCCCGAACGGCGTCGGTGCGAAGAAGCCGAACGGCTGCAGGCCGTGCCGGACCAGCTCGGCATTCACAACCAGGGTTGGGTGCGGTCGCGATCAGCGTGAGCATGCCGCTGATCAGGCCCGCGAAACTCAACGGCATCAGCAGTTGTCGCGGCGATGTCCCGATCCGTTTGGCGACCGCCAGCACCACCGGGACGAAGATCGCAACCACCCCGGTCGAACTCATCACCGAGCCCAGCGCAGCCACGCAGAGCATCAGCAGGATCACCAGCCGCGCGCCCGAGTCGCCGGCATGGCTGGCCAGCCAGTCGCCCAGCCGGTAGGTCACCCCGGTGCGGGAGAGCCCTTCGCCGACCACGAACAGGGCGGCCACCAGGATCACGTTGGGGTCGGCGAAACCTGCAAGGGTCTCGGGCAGGGTCAGCACTCCGGTCAGCGGCAACGCCACCAACGCCAGCAGCGCGACCACGTCCATTCGTGGCCGGCCGATCGCGAACATAACGATCGCAGCGGCCAGCAGCGCCAGCACCATGCCGAGGTCGGTGGTCATCGCCCGTCGCTGCGGTCGTTCGGGGCCTGCTCGGACGGGTCGTTCAGCGCCGTGCGCAACGCCTGCCGCGCGGACGTGACCTGGGCCCGGGTCTGCCGCAGCATCTCGGCGGTCGCGTCGGCGCCGAGAGCGGTCTCCGCGTCCATGGCCGCCAGCAGGGACGCCAGGGGACGCCGCACCGTTTGCACCTGGCCGAGCCGGCGGTCCCTGGACGCACTGATGCCGAGCGCGGCCAACTCCTCGTCAGCGGCGCTCAGGCGGCCGCGTCCGGTCTGCCAGAGCGCTGCCGCTCCGGCCGCGGTCGGGTACTCCAGGATCTGCGGCAGCAGATCGGTGTCGGCCCACTCCAGTTCGGCACGGACGACCTGGTAGCGCCGGTCCCACTGCCGCTGGGCGTTGGTGTGGCGCCAGCCGGCCACGCCGGCTGCGACCGCGAGCACGGCCGCGATCAGGATGCCGAGCAGCCACCAGCCGGGTCCCGAGTCCTGCGTCGGTGGTGGCGCCGGAACTGCGGACGGCGAGCCGGCGGTCGGTGATGGGGTTGGTGTCTGGGTCGGCGAGGCCGACGTTGGCGTCGGCTCCGGCGCGGGCGCCGTCTCAGTGGCGGTCGCCGTTGCCGTTTCGGTAGCTGTGATCGTGGCCGTTGGCGCCGGCGTCCGGGACGGCAGCGTCGGCCATGCGGTCGGTCGGGGCGGCAGCGAGATCGACGGCAGCGCCGAACGATCGGGGATCGGTAGCGTGCCGCAGCCGGTCGTGGCGATGAGTCCGGCCAGCAGCAGAACTGCTGCGACCTGAGCTGACTTGAGTGTGCGCACTGATCACCTCGATCGGTCGATCCCGGCCTTCGGCCGCTGCGAGCAGGCTAGTCAGCACGGCGGCGCGCGGATAGTCCCAGAGTCGGGGGTGCGAGCTGCGCGACCTGCGCTTCCGTCCGCCCGGTTCAGCCGTCCCGTCCACCAGTTCTGGGGGTGTCCTAACCGCTCGCCAAACCCTAACCTGAGGTTGGTCTGCCCGAACCTGCCGAGCGCGTCGCGAACCGTGCCGCGAAGCGTGGGCCTCGGGCCAACCGGTTTGCCTGCGAGCGTGAGTGAGGTTGGACATGTCCGAAACCGTGGCTACAGCCAGCACCGGCAATTCGAAGTGGCTCGACTGGGTCGAGCGCGTGGGCAACAAGGTGCCCAATCCGACGATCATGTTCGTCTACCTGATCGCTGTGGTGGCCCTGCTGTCCGCGATCCTGTCTTTCGCCGGCATCAGCGTCACCGACGAGGTGGTCACCCCCGTCCCGAAGGACGAGTTCAGCCAGATCAACGAACACCTCGGCGGCACCTGGTCGATCTACGACTCGGTGACCGGCGAGCCGGCCGAGGTGCCGGACTTCATCGTCAAAGAGGTCACCTTCCCGGTTCGCAACCTGCTGTCGGTAGAGGGCGTCCGCTTCTTCTTCGCGTCCTTCGTCGACAACTTCGCCGGCTTCGGCGTGGTCGCGGTGGTGCTGGTCTCGATGGCCGGTGTGGGCGTGGCCGAGCATGCCGGGCTGATGGGCGCGCTGATCCGCAAGATGGTGAAGGTCGCCCCGGCACGCTGGCTGACCTTCATCCTGGTCTTCGTGGGCGTGTTGTCCTCGGTGGCGACGGACGCCGGCTACCTGATCCTGGTGCCACTCGCGGCGGCCGCGTTCTACTCGGTCGGACGCCATCCACTGGCCGGTCTGGCTGCGGCGTTCGCCGGCGTGGGCGCGGTGTTCGGGGTGAACCTGCTGATCACCCCGTCCGACTCGATGCTGACCGAGATCACCAACTCGGTGCTCACCCAGCTGAACATGGCTCCGCTCGAGGTCACCCAGAACTTCTTCTTCTCGATCGTGTCCTCGATCGTGCTGGCCATCGTGGCGACCGTGGTCACCGCGAAGGTGACGATGAAGCGGCTCGGGGTCTACGACCACGCCGACTACCAAGGCGTGG
>DAOPRQ010000122.1:0-4672 GCA_035349055.1 Propionicimonas sp. | reverse complement strand
CGCCGAAGAAGTGACAGAGGCGCTCGTACTCGTCCTTGGGGTCGCCGAGGACGAGAACTCGATAGCCGAAGTCCACCATCCGCAGGCAGAACGCTTTCGTGGTGGCTGACTTGCCCGTTCCTGGTTTTCCGAAGCAGCCGACGTTGGCGTTGGTGACGGGGATGTCGTCGCGCAGAACCCAGCCGATGGGATCGGCGTAGAACGAGGACCCGGAGAGGACGTCGACGCCCATCTGGGCCCCAGTCGGGGGCAGTCCAGGGCCGGCGATGAACGGCCAGAACACGGGGGCTTGGTCGGAGGTCATCCGGTAGGGGGTCACCGGCGCCGAGGCCGGGGACCATCCGCGGCCCGGTCTGTGTTCTCCGTGGCGCGCGACGTGTCGGAACAGTCGCGCCTCTTTTGGGGGTGCTCCTGCCGTCTTGGTGGTGGGCAGCTCGTGACCGAAGTCGGACAGGAGTTGGCTCATGTCGCGGCCGGTGCGGCTGGGTCGGCTCATCGGGTCACCTCCGTGATCGCGGCTGTGGTGTCCCGCTCGGGTCGTCTCAGGTGGGTCATGCCACCTAAAGCAGCGCGAGCCGGTGGGAGGGTCAGGATTCTCCCTTGCGGGTCAGGCTGATGCCGAGCGGGACGACCGAGGCCGCGAAGGCGGCATCCTGGGCGAGATCGAGCCGCAGTGGCGCGAACCCGGCCCTGCGGATGGAGGCGTCCAGGCGGCGGCCGTATTCGGCGATCCGGACCGTCTTGGGCGCGGTGACCGTGCACACGGCGTAGGGGCGGGTCAGGGCGGAGCCGCGCGCCAGCTTCGCCTCCAGGCTTCGGACCTGGTCGGCCTCGTCCCTGGCCTTGGTGCTCTGCTTCATCTTGGCCTTCTCCCGCAGCGCCTGACCCATTTCGGAGGTCCATTCACTCGAGGCGGACTGCCGGCTGGCCTTGCTCTGCGAGAGGATCGGGAACGCGACCAGGAAGCTGCGCCGCTCCCCGGTTCCGGTGGGCGCCAGGATCGGGGCCAGCGCGCCAAGCACCGCACCCTTGACCGGCAGCTTGATCGTGGCGCTGATGGAGTTCCACGCGTCATGGCTGTAGTGCCGGGCCGCCGCGTCAGCGCCCGAAGGGCCGGCCATGGCCCACGGGATCTCGGTGTTCACGTCAGGGTTGGCCGCTTGGGCGTTGAGTGCGTCGATGATCCCGGCCCGGTCCCCTGGGGCGAACCCGGTCCGGCAGGCGATGGCCAGTTCCGGGCTGGTCAGCCAAGAGACGCTGGTGCAGCCCATGCCGCCTTTGAGTTGGGCTTCCACCTCGGCCATCTGGGAGTAGAGGATCTGCGCTCGAGCCTCGACTCCTCGCCCGGCTTCTCGGGAGGCCTTCCCCAGCCTGGACTCGGGAACCACGATCATGACGAATGCTTCGGTGCGCACCGACGCGCCGGTGAGGACCTGCTGAAGCTCGTCGTTGATGACCTTGACCTGTGCCGGCCCGTCGAGTCGGCGGTGGCGGCGGATCCACTGGTCGCGTTCGGCTCCGTCCTCGGGGACGGTTCGGACCAGGAAGAGGACCTCGTCGACGAGCTCGGTACGGCTGACCTGGTCGAGCAGGTCAGCCAAGCCGCGGCCGAACCGGCTGCGTTCGTCGGCGTCTCTCATCCCGGTGCCGGGGTGCACGATCGCTGCAGTGGCGGCCCAAGTGCGGGTCGCGTGGTTCTGGATGATGGCCACCCGTGCGCCAGTCAGTCCGGTCGGCGGACCCTCGTGGATCTCGATCCCGGCAAGGGATCCGGGCAGGTCGACGTCGGCCAGGTCCTCGGCTGCACCGCAGGAGGCGCGGGACCGGAAGGTGGTCCAGTTCGCCAGTCCTCCGGAGGCGAACTTGGTGGAGGCGATGATCCAGCCGATCGCGGACCGCCCGCGGACCGGGACCACGGTGACCAGAGAGACGGCGGCGCAGATGAGGGCGAACATGCCGGCCGATGCCCACGCTTGTTCCTTCAGGGACCAGAACACCGGGAGAGTGGAGACCGCGACGATCGCGCCCTGCCAGCCGGTGAGGCCAAACGGGAACCACCCGATCCGTGCCTTTGAGTACTGGTTGTAGACCTGTGTCATGACTGTTCCTTCACGTTAGACGGGGACGATGGGGACGGACGCGGCTGCGCCTCCCCCGGCGGCAGCGCCCGCACCGCCGGCACCGGCTGCGCCAGCGCTGGGACCTGCCACTCCAGCGCCGCTGGCCGCAGGCGCGGCCGGGGCTTGAGGCATGGGCGGGGTGGGCGGAGCCGGTGGGGCTGCGGTGGGGGTTGCCGCGTCCGAGTCGGGGCCCGAGCCGTTGATCTCGGGGTTGTCCTGATCGCTGGGGCCGGCGTTGTTGCGGCCGCGGGAGCGGCTGGAGGAGAAGTCTGGGATGTAGGTGTTGTGGCCGACCCCCATCTGGTTGGTCAGGTCTGCGCCGAGGGTGGCGGCGCGCGTGCCGGCACCGACGGCCATGCCGAGGCCGGTTGCGGCGACCTGGCCGGCTACCCCGAGTGCTCCCATGAACCCGCCCGCGCTATTGGCGAACCGTTGGCTGGTGGCGGCCTCGGTGGAGGCTTCTCCGCCGGAGCGGCCACTGGGCTCGCTGCTCGAGGCCGCGTTGGAGGACTCGTCGGCCCCGCCGCCGCGCAGCAGACCTTGCAGGCCGCCCTGAGCGGCCAGCCCGGCGCGCATCGCGGCCCCGGATGAGGTGCCGGGGTCGACGAAGGCGAGCAGCTTGAACAGCGCCAGGGGGGCGAAGCAGCCGACGAGGATGAGCATGACCCCGGGGACGGCAGTTCCGATGGCCTTCTGGAGGGTGTCGGTGGCGCTGGCGCTGAGTGCGACGTGTGAGGTGACCTGTACGCCGAGGCCGAGCATCAGCATCATGATCACCGGGGTGAAGGCTGCGGCGTGGAACCAGCGGAAGGCCTTCCAGAACCAGGAGCGGCCGCCTTCCCAGACCAGGCCTGCGGCGGCGATCGGGTTGGTCGCAGCGAGCACGAGCAGTGCGCCCGCGCGGGTGAGCATGACCAGGAGGTGGCCGAAGGCGGCGAAGATGAGGAAGAAGCCCATCACTCCCAGGACGGTCGCGATGGTGCCGTCGGTGATGTCGGCGGTGGAGAAGCCGGTCCAGGGTTGCCAAGCGGCCATCGCGTCGACGTGCAGGAGAGATTCCATCAGGGCCCGGGTCAAGCCGCCGGCGGCCGCGACGACGGCCACGGCGTAGACGACGCCGGCGACCCACACCATGACGAACTGGGCGGTACCGATCAGGACTCGAGCAAGGGACTGACCGTCGCGGCGGAAGGCGGCGATGCCGAGCTGGATCATCAGCAGGATCAGGATCAGTGAGCCGGCGATCCAGAACGTGTAGGGGTAGATGCCTCGCATGGGCCCGTTCTCGGACAGATCGGGGACGAGGAAGTCGTCCTCGATGCCAAGAATGAGTTTGAGCAGCCACAGTCCGGCGTTCCAGATCCCGAGCATGGCCGCAGTCCAGCCGTCGGCGACGATCTTCCCGGCAGCGTTGCCGAGGTAGGTGAAGGGGTTGACGTAGTCCCACCAGTTCATCGAGTCTCTCCTGGGTCTACTGGTCGGCTGGGCTGGTCAGGGTCCTCCAACCGGCCTGCCCGGCGAGGTCGGTTCCGGGCCAGGTGGAGGGGGCACGTGCGGGTGCCGGTCCGTCGCCGATGACCCACCGGCCCCCGTCCTGGTCGGTCCACTGCATGCGTTCGCAGTGGCCGTAGGCGATGCGGGCTTGGGTGGAGATCTGGGCCTTGACGTCGAGCAGGACGCAGGCCAGCACCCAATCGGTGCCGTCGACGCCTTTGACCTGAGCCGCGACTGGGGTGGCGACGACGGCGGCGTGGAGGCTGTCTGCGTACTGGCCGGCGCCGCTGGACAGGAATGCCTGAATATTGCCCGTTAGTTCCCACGCTTCCACGGGGACGGCGTTCGTGGTCGACCAGGCGGCGTGCACCTGGTGCGCGCGATCGATCGACATGCCCTGCAAGACGGTGGTCTCGATCGCTGCCAGCTGTCCGATCGCTCCCTCTGGGGTCTTGGGGAAGCCGGTGGGCACATCTGCGGGGCCAACCTTTCCCGCTGGCGGCAGGGTGAGCGTGAGGCTTTGACGAGCCGATGGGGTACCCGAGCGGCTGGCCTCGGGCGGGACGGCCAGCATCGCCGCGGCCGCGATGGCGTCGCGCCTCGCCGGGCCGGGAGGGAGCTGCTCGGCGGCTTGAGCCGCAGCCGCAGGTGCGGCGGTCGTGGTCCGGGTGGAGGCGACCGCGCTGTACACCGCATAGACCAGGCCACCGAGCAGCAGCAGAGCCGCCATCGCAACCACGACCAGGGTGCGCACGAGACGTCGGCGACCCCACTGGTCGGCGGTGGCGGCTGCCGTGCTCATCCGACGCAGCCGCTGCCGGTGATGCCGGACAGCATGCCGGGGACGACCATGTAGGCAACGGCTGCCACGAAGACGACCGCCACGCCCACCACGCCGGCCTTGCTGGCGTGCGGCATGGAGAAGACCCGGCCGCCGACGACGGCACCGATCGAGACGACGACGCCGACGACCATGAGCGCCAGGACGCCCCACAGGACGTAGCCGGTCAGGGTGTTCGCGTAGGCCTGTGCCCCGGGGGGCGCCACCGGGCAGACCG
>DAOPRQ010000121.1:0-4752 GCA_035349055.1 Propionicimonas sp. | reverse complement strand
AGGTAGGGGTGGATCAGGCGGTCCTTGATGAACTGCCAGATGATCCGGGTCATCTCGTCCCCGTCCAGTTCGACAACCGTGCCGACGACCTTGATCTTCGCCATCCTCGAGCCTTTCTGCATCGCTGATCCTGGGTCCAGAAGATACCTCAGCCGGGCTTCCGGTGAGCCGACTGCGCGGACGCGTCCCGCGCCCTGGGCGAACGCGCGAGCGGACCGGCGTTGGCCAGCCGCTAACCTTTCAGCCGTGATCGACTCCACCCACTGGCTGCTCACCCTCACCTGCGCCGACCGTCCCGGCATCGTGCACCGCGTCACCGGAGCGATCGTCGGCGCGCACGGCAACATCACCGAGTTGCAGCAGTTCACGTCCACCGAGTCGGGCCACTTCTTCATGCGGGTGCAGGTTCAATCGGGCTTCGACCGATCCGAGTTCGAACACAACTTCGCCAGCATCGCCGCAGAGTTGGACGCGAAATGGGTGCTTGACTACGTCGGACGCCGCCGCCGCACCCTGGTGCTGGCCAGCAAGGCGGGGCACTGCCTCAACGACCTGCTGTTCCGGCAGCGCTCGGGCTACCTGCCGATCACCATGCCGCTGATCATCGCCAACCACCCTGATCTGGGCGATCTGGCCAAGTTCTACGGGGTGCCGTTCGAGGCGCACCAGGTGAACGCCGGGAGTAAGGCCGCGGTCGAGCGGCACATCCTCGACGTGGTCGCCGAGCACGACATCGAACTGGTCGTGCTGGCCCGCTACATGCAGATCCTGTCGCCCGAGCTGTGCGCCGAGCTGGCCGGACGGGCGATCAACATCCATCACTCGTTCCTGCCCGGCTTCAAGGGCGCAAACCCGTACCGGCAAGCGCATTCGCGCGGGGTGAAGCTGATCGGCGCGACCGCCCACTTCGTCACGTCCGACCTCGACGAGGGCCCGATCATCGAGCAGAACGTCCGCCGCGTGGACCACACCATGGATGTGCCCCAGCTCGTCGCAATGGGCCAGGAGCAGGAGAGCCGGACGCTGACCGAAGCCGTCAAGCTGTTCGCCGAGCACCGCGTTCTGCTGGACGGCGATCGGACGGTCATCTTCCGCTGAGCGGAAACGGCGAGCCGGAAAGATCAGTCCTCGACGAGGTCGTCGGCCGACCGCCAGTTCATGACGCCGGCGAGGCTGACCAGTTGCCAGCCCTCGTCCGCGGAGCCGTCCACCACGATCACACCGGTGTTGTCCAGGTGTCCCGACCCGAGTTCGTCCACGAATCCGCGGACGCGAGCCGACGACCAAACCCGCAGAGCCGCGCCGTGGCTGACCACCATCGCGACGTCGTGCGTCCGGGACGCCACTACGGCGATGGCCTCGTCGAAGCGCTCCATGAACTCCATCGCGGTTTCGCCGCCGGGAATCCGGGCGTGCACCTCACCGGCGTGCCAGCGCATCAGCGTCCCGATGTAGCGGGTGGCGTCCGCGGCCAGCTCGTCGTCACCGGCCGAGATCTCTCGCAGCCCGGGCAGGACTTCGACGTCGAGACCCAGCGCGGTGGCCAGCGGCGCAGCAGTCTGCTGCGTCCGCACCAGGGTGGACGCGTAAATGGCCTCGATCGGGTGCTCGGCGAGACGTTCAACCAGCGTCCGCGCCTGGCCGTGGCCGAACTCGTCCAGGTCGGCGCCAGGCTCGCCCGTGTCGAGCAGGAAACCGACGTTGGAACTGGTACGGCCGTGGCGGACGAGGATCAAGCGCATACCGACGAGCATAGGCACCTCGCGGACGCGGCCGGCGCACAGTCTCGACCATCGCAGTCTTGGCGCCCATCGCCGAAACGGAGGGCTGGAGACTGATAGTTTCGACAGTGGTCAGCAAACACTTCCACCACACCAATCAGGAGCACATCGTGAGCCAGACTCCCGTCAAGGTTGCGGTCACCGGCGCCGCCGGACAGATCTGCTACAGCCTGCTTTTCCGTATCGCCAGCGGCGCCCTGCTCGGCCCCGACCAGCCGGTTGAACTGCGGCTGCTGGAGATCACCCCCGCCCTCAAGGCGCTTGAGGGCGTCGTCATGGAGCTGGACGACTGCGCGTTCCCGCTGCTGAGCAAGGTCGAGATCGGCGATGATGCCAACAAGGTCTTCGACGGCGTGAACCTGGCCATGCTGGTCGGCGCCCGGCCGCGCACCGCCGGCATGGAGCGGGCCGACCTGCTCAGCGCGAACGGCGCCATCTTCACCGCCCAGGGCAAGGCCCTGAACGCGTCCGCTGCGGACGACATCCGAGTGCTGATCACCGGCAACCCGGCCAATACCAATGCCCTGATCGCGATGAACAACGCTCCCGACATTCCCAAGGAGCGGTTCAACGCCCTCACCCGGCTCGACCACAACCGAGCGATCACCCAGATCGCACAGAAGGCCGGCGTCCCGGTGACCGCGGTCAAGCACATGACCATCTGGGGCAATCACTCCGCCAGCCAGTACCCGGACATCTTCCACACCGAGATCGACGGCAAGAGCGCCGCCGAGGTCATCAACGACCAGGCATGGGTCGAGGAATACTTCATCCCGACCGTGGCCAAGCGCGGCGCGGCCATCATCGCGGCCCGAGGCTCGTCCTCGGCCGCCTCGGCAGCCAACGCCACCGTCGAGCACATGCGCGACTGGGTTAAGGGCACCCCCGAGGGCGACTGGGCCTCGATGTCGGTCCCGTCCGACGGCTCGTACGGCGTGCCCGAGGGCCTGATCTCGTCCTTCCCGTGCACCGTGAAGGATGGCAAGTACGAGATCGTCCAGGGCCTCGAGCTCAACGACTTCTCCCGCGGCTTGATCGACGCGTCCGTCGCCGAGCTCGCCGAGGAGCGGGACGCAGTGAAGGAACTCGGCCTGATCTGAGTCAGCTTCCGCAGAGTGCCCCGGAGCGTCCGCGCACCGGGGCACTCTGCGTTTCCGGCGTCCGGCACTTCCAGCCAGCGATTCGGACAGATGCCGGCGAACATTCCCTGGCGGGTGTCAGTTTCGCTGGCTTGGACAGCTCTGGACAGGCGAGAGGACAGAACGATCGGCGCACCAGCCGACGGGCAGCCAGCCAAGACCGACCGGTGGCTGAGCTAAGTTACGGCGCCGTAGGTGCCGCCGTTACCCTGGTACGGCCCCACCTCCGACCCGAAAGCAGCACGCCAATGGCGCTCTCCGGCCGTCCCGCGACCCCGGCAACCGAAGCCGTCCGAGCCGCCCGCGACTTCCTGTTCGCGCACGCCCACGACTACGAGGGGGCTGTCGCCGGGTTCAGCTGGCCGGAACTGGCCGAGTTCAACTTCGCGCTGGAGTGGTTCGACGTCATGGCCGCAGAGCATCCTGACCGCGACGCGGTGAAGATCGTGGACGCCGACCTCTACGCCCGCTCGTGGAGCTACGCCGAGCTGTCCCGCCGCTCCGACCAGGTGGCCAACTGGTTGCACAACCTGGGCATGCGCCGTGGCGACCACATGATCGTGATGCTGAACAACACGATCGAGATCTGGGAGATCCTGCTCGGCCTGCTCAAGGTGGGCGGCGTGGCGATCCCGACGTCCACGCTGCTGTCGGAGACGGACCTGAACTACCGGATCGACCGCGGCGAGGCCAGGTTCACCATTGCTCCGGACGCACTTGCGGCCAAGTTCGCGTCCACACCTGCCGGCGTCATCAGGATCGGCGTCGGTGGCAGCACTCCGGACGGCTGGGTCGACTTCGCCGACTCGCACGAGGCCGCGCTCACTTTCACCCCGGACGGGCCCACGCCGGCCGACGACACGTCCCTGCTGTACTTCACGTCCGGCACCACGGCCTACCCGAAGCTGGTGCGGCACACCCAGGTGTCCTACCCGGTGGGCCACCTTTCCACGATGTGGTGGCTCGGCGTCCGGGACGGCGACGTGCACCTGAACATCTCCTCCCCCGGCTGGGGCAAGCACGCCTGGAGCAACTTCTTCTCGCCGTTCCTCGCCGGCGCGACGGTGTTCATCTTCAACTACGACCGGTTCGACGCCGCCGCGCTGATGCGGATCATGGACACGCACGAGGTCACCAGCTTCTGCGCCCCGCCGACGGTGTGGCGAATGCTGATCCAGGCCGACATGACCCAGTTGCGCAAGCCGCCGCGGGAGCTCGTCGGGGCCGGCGAACCGCTCAACCCGGAGGTGATCGCCCAGGTGCGGGCGGCCTGGGGCAACACCATTCGCGACGGGTTCGGCCAGACCGAGATGACCTGCTGCATCGGCAACTCCCCTGGTCAGCTGGTCAAAGATGGCTCGATGGGCCGCCCGATGCCCGGCTACGCCGTGGCGCTGCTCGATCCGGCGACCGGAGCGCCGGCCGAAGCCGAGGGCGAGATCTGCCTCGACCTCTCGGTGCCGAACATCGCGCTGATGGGCGGCTACTACCACGATGCCGAGCAGACCGCCGAGGCGTGCCGCGGCGGTTTTTATCACACCGGCGACATCGCCCACGTGGACGCGGACGGCTACCTGACCTACGTCGGCCGCGCCGACGACGTGTTCAAGGCCAGCGACTACAAGATCAGCCCGTTCGAACTTGAGTCGGTACTGCTGCAGCACGAACTGGTGGCCGAGGCCGCGATCGTGCCCAGCCCGGATCCGCTGCGGCTGGCCGTGCCGAAGGCTTACGTCTGCCTGGTCTCCGGAGCAGTGCCGGACGAGACCGCGGCCCGCGCGGTGTTCGCCCACGCCAGGGAAAACCTGGCCGGGTACCAGCGCATCCGCATC
>DAOPRQ010000120.1:0-4761 GCA_035349055.1 Propionicimonas sp. | reverse complement strand
CAAACGAGGGCGGCCCCTAACGGGACCGCCCTCGCGTGGTGTCAGTGCTGGATCAGAAGTCCATGCCACCCATGCCGCCGTCGCCGGCCGGCATGGCCGGAGCCTTCTCCGGCTTGTCGGCGATGACCGCTTCGGTGGTCAGGAACAGCGCCGCGATCGAAGCCGCGTTCTGCAGCGCCGAACGGGTGACCTTGGCCGGATCGATGATGCCGGCGTCGATCAGGTTGACGTACTCGCCGGTGGCCGCGTTCAGTCCGTTGCCAGCCTCGAGGTGCGACACCTTCTCGGCCACAACGCCACCCTCAAGGCCGGCGTTGATGGCGATCTGCTTCAGCGGAGCCGAGCAGGCGACGAACACGATGTTCGCGCCGGTCGCCTCGTCGCCGGAGAGCTCCGGCAGGGAAACCTTGGCTGCGGCCTGCAGCAGCGCCACGCCACCGCCGGGGACGATGCCCTCCTCGACGGCAGCCTTCGCGTTGCGGACGGCGTCCTCGATGCGGTGCTTGCGCTCCTTCAGCTCGACCTCGGTGGCCGCGCCAACCTTGATCACGGCAACGCCGCCGGCCAGCTTGGCCAGCCGCTCCTGCAGCTTCTCGCGGTCGTAGTCGGAGTCGGAGTTTTCGATCTCGCGACGGATCTGCGCCACGCGTCCGGCGATCTGCTCGCCCTCGCCCGCGCCGTCGATGATCGTGGTCTCGTCCTTGGTCACCCGCACCGAACGCGCGCGGCCCAGCAGGTCGACGGTCACCGCGTCCAGCTTCAGGCCGACCTCCTCGGAGACGACCGTGCCGCCGGTGAGGATGGCGATGTCGGCGAGCATGGCCTTGCGGCGGTCGCCGAAGCCCGGCGCCTTGACGGCAACCGACTTGAAGGTGCCGCGGATCTTGTTCACGATCAGACCGGCCAGCGCCTCGCCGTCCACGTCCTCAGCGATGACCAGCAGCGGCTTGCCCGACTGCATGACCTTCTCGAGCACGGGCAGCAGGTCCTTCAGCGAGGAGACCTTGGAGTTGACGATCAGGATGTACGGGTCGTCCAGGACGGCCTCCATCCGCTCGGCGTCGGTGACGAAGTACGGCGCGATGAAGCCCTTGTCGAAGCGCATGCCTTCGGTGAGCTCCAGGTCGAGGCCGAAAGTGTTCGACTCCTCGACGGTGATCACGCCTTCCTTGCCGACCTTGTCCATCGCCTCGGCGATGATCTCGCCGACGGTGGTGTCCGCAGCAGAGATGGACGCGGTCGCGGCGATCTGCTCACGGGTCTCGATGTCGACGGCCTGGTTGCCCAGCTCGGCGACGATGGCCGCGACGGCCTTCTCGATGCCCTTCTTCAGGCTCATCGGGTTCGCGCCGGCGGTGACGTTCCGCAGGCCCTCACGCACCATGGCCTGGGCGATCACGGTGGCGGTGGTGGTGCCGTCGCCAGCGACGTCGTCGGTCTTCTTGGCAACTTCCTTGACCAGCTCGGCGCCGATCTTCTCGTAGGGATCCTCGAGCTCGATCTCCTTGGCGATGGAAACGCCGTCGTTGGTGATGGTGGGGGCGCCCCACTTCTTCTCCAGGACCACGTTGCGGCCCTTGGGGCCGAGGGTCACCTTGACCGCATCGGCGAGGGTGTTCATGCCCCGCTCGAGGCCGCGGCGCGCCTCGATATTGAATTCAATCAGCTTCGCCATCTTGTTTCGGCAATCCTTTGGCATCTCGGGGGACGGTGCCCCACTGTGGACTCAGGTGTTGGTCTTGCATCGATGCCCGCGACGGACGATCTTGGCGATCTCATCGAGTCAGACTGGTGGCACTCTCAACCTGAGAGTGCTAAGTCCATGTTTAGCACTCTCACCAGGCGAGTGCAAACAATTCCGGCTCCCCAACCGACACATCGACGGGCACAATTGGCCCCATGCCGAGATCTCGACCCACGCGTCCAGCCGAACCGGCCAACGATCCGCGTCCGACCGCAACTCGGCATCTGGTGCGCGCCGTCGGGAACGCGGTGAACCTGTCCTCCGTGCTGGGGCTCGGCCTCGCACTCGCTGGACGCGCGCAGTTGAGTCGCGGCCCACAGGCATTGCTGCTGGCCGAGCACTACCGGCTGCCGCTGCCGAAGGCCGGCGCGTTCACCATCGGGAATGTGGTGCTGGTGCCGAAGCGGACGCTGGCCGAGCTCGAGCAGCTCCACCCCGGAACTGCCGCGCACGAGGCCGCCCACGCGTGGCAGTACTTCGGTTTCCTCGGCCTGCCCTTCCTGCCGGCCTACGCGCTCGCGTCGGGTTGGTCCTGGTTGCGCACCGGCGATCCCGCGTCCGCGAATTGGTTCGAACGCAACGCGGGCCTGGTCTCAGGCGGCTATCCGGAGAATCCGCGCGACAACACCGGTTTCAAACGCATCGGACGCGTCGTGCGTCCGCGCCGCCCCTGAAGAAAAATGTGGACGGTTCCTTTTTCGTTCACGTTAACCACAGGCCGGGGCGGCCCACTCGCGACTAGCGCAGGTTCACGCCGAGGCGGCGGGCGGTGCGTTCCTTCTGCCGCGTGGCCCGCAGTCGTCGCAGCCGCTTCACCAGAAGCGGATCGTGCACTAGGGCGGCCTCGGTGTCGATCAGCGCGTTGAGGAGCTGGTAGTAGCGGGTCGGCGAGATGTCGAACCGCTCCCGGATCTCGGTCTCCTTCGAGCCGGGGAGCGCCCACCACTGCTTCTCGAAATCGAGCAGTGCCACCTGCTGCGCGCTCAACCCGGACGCCTCGAGCAGGTCTGAACGGGCAGCCATCGGGTCGGACATGGGGCCAGCGTAGCCGCTGAACCACATCGATGTCATTCGTTCGTCAGCACCGATCGGCACCCGTGGCCCTTGGCTACAATCGGCTCGCAACGTTGCCTAAGCGCCTGGTACCCGACAGCGAGGACTCTCGATGCAGCTTCTGCAGGGCACGATCAAGCACTACCCCTGGGGCACCACCGACGCCATCCCCGCCCTGCTCGGAGTTCCGGCGGACGGGCGCCCCTTCGCTGAATACTGGCTGGGCGCGCACCCCCTCTCGCCGTCCACCATCGACGGCGCACGGCTGGACGATGTGATCCGCGAGTACCCCGACTGCCTCGGCGAAGTACCGCGGCAGACCTTCGGCACCCAGTTGTCCTTCCTTGTGAAGATCCTGTCGGCGCGGCACGCCCTCTCGGTGCAGGCGCATCCCTCCCGCGCACAGGCCGAGGACGGTTTCGCCCGCGAGAACCTTGCCGGCATCCCGCTGGACGCACCCGAGCGCACCTATCGCGACTCCTGGCCCAAGCCGGAGGTGCTGATCGCCCTGGACGAGTTCCACACCCTCTTCGGCTTCCGCGAACCCCAGGCGACCGCCCGGCTGTTCGACGCGCTCGGCGTGGCCGGTCAGCTGTCTTCGGTAATCGGGCCGCTCACGGCACGCAAGGGTCCGGCGGCGCTGGCCGAGGTGTTCCTGGACGTGCTCAGCCTCTCCGGCGAACGCGCGCAGCTGTCCGAGGTGGTCTGCGCTGCAGCTATGGAACACCAGCACCGAGCGGACGAGGTGGGCGAGTTCGCCCGCACGGTCCTCGAACTGGACGAGGTCTTCCCCTCCGACCCCGGCATCCTGGCCGCGCTGCTGCTGAACCGGGTAGTACTGCAGCCGGGTGAGGCGATCTACGTCCCGGCCGGCTACATGCACGCCCACCTGCGCGGCACCGGGGTGGAGGTGATGGCCAACTCCGACAACGTGATTCGCGGCGGACTGACGACGAAGCACCTCGACGTGAGCGAACTGCTAACCGTGGTCGACTTCGAGGCCGGTGTTCCTAGGATCATCAATTCCGCACCGATGGTGGACGGGGTGGCGAGCTATCCCACGCCGTGCCCCGAGTTCGAGGTCTGGCGGCTCTCCCCCGACGGCAGGACGGTCGACGTTCCCGGGGACGGGTCAGCGCGGGTGGTTCTGGTCATCTCCGGGTCACTCGTGCTCAGCCAGGGCGGCGAAGCGGCCACGCTCACCCACGGCCAGGCGGCGTTCCTGCCCGCCGACCGTGCGGCCGCGACCGCCAGCGGAACCGGATTGGCTTTCGTTACCGCCAGCGGCGTCCGCTGAGGTGGTCGACTCGCGGGTGACCGCGGCCGTCCGCCAGCTGGTGCAGCGGGACGCGCGTCCGGTGGTGCTGATCGACGGCGGCGCCGGCTCGGGCAAGACCACGCTCGCGCAGAAGTTGGTCGCCGCCTGGTCCGGGACCACTCGTCCGCAACTGGTCAGCCTCGACGACCTCTACCCGGGCTGGGGCGGCCTGGCCGCCGCTTCCGCCGCGGTGCCGGACCTGATCACCGGCGGCGGCTACGCATCCTGGGACTGGGCGCGCTCGCGTCCGGGGCCTTGGCGGACGCTCGACCCCGAGCGTCCGCTGATCGTGGAGGGCTGCGGCGCGATCACACCGGCCAGCGCGGCGCTGTCCGGACTGACCGTCTGGGTGGACTTGGACGCGAGCGAGCGGCGCCGCCGTGCGATCGCTCGCGACGGCGACAGCTTTGCCACGCATTGGGATGAATGGGCCGATCAGGAGACTGCGCATTGGCGGTCCGACCGTCCCCGCGACCTCGCTGACGTGATCTTGCGCAGTTGAATCGGCCGTCGGTCGGTCATCGGCCCGCCGCGTCGGGCACAATGGTTCGCCGGGGAGTACCCCGCGCCGCGTTAGCTCAGTTGGTAGAGCTCCGATCTTGTAAATCGGTTGTCGGGAGTTCGATTCTCCCACGCGGCTCCAGCG
>DAOPRQ010000119.1:0-4986 GCA_035349055.1 Propionicimonas sp. | reverse complement strand
AGGCCGATCAGCCACGGGGTGAGGAGCTGAACCAGCGAAACCCCGAAGTTGCCGATGCCGGCCTGCAGTCCGAGCGCGGTGCCCTGTTTGTTGCGCGGGAAGAAGTAGGAAGTCGACGGCATGAAACCGGAGAACGCGCCGCCACCGATGCCGGCCAGGAACGCCAACACCAGGAGCTCCCAGTAGGGCGCGGTGGGCGACATCGAGCGGACGCCCCAGCCCAGCACCGGGAAGAACAGCAGCAGGGTGGTCGCGGCCACCATCTTGCGGGTGCCCATGACCGGTGGCAGCACCATCCACACCAGCCGCAGCAGGCCGCCGGAGAGGCCCGGGATCGCGGCGAGCCAATACAGCTGCTCGCGCGTGAAGCTGTAGCCGATGGCGTTCAGCTTGGGGACGATGGCCGAGGGCAGGAACCAGGTGACGAAGCAGAGCGTGAGGGTGAAGGTGGTGATCCACAGGGTCTGCCAGGCCAGGCGTTTGTCCCAGGTCTGCTCGTTCTCCGGGTCCCAGGACTTCAGCCATTCGGGGCCACCCTGGAGTCGCTCGACGATGGAACCGCTCATGCTTTTGCCTCCTCATTGAGGGAAATCGTGTCAATGTGCTCGGTGTCGAAATGGTCGGCGAGCTGCGGTGCCTGGGCATGCAGCATGCGGACGATGGTCAGGTGCATCCAGATCGCGCAGATCGCGGTGAGGATGAACAGGACGAAGAAGGTGCTGGTCGGGAAACCCGTCCAGAGCTTGGTGTATGCGAACAGCGGCGGAAGGATAAAGCCCCCGAGCCCTCCCAGCATGCCGACCAGGCCGCCGACCGAGCCGACGTTGTCGGGAAAGTATTCGGGGATGTGCTTGTAGACACCGGCCTTGCCGACGCCCATCGCACAGCCGAGCAGGAACACCAGGAAGGTGAACCACCAGACATTGATCGAGTAGGCCAGATGCTCGGTCTGGCTGCCGTCGGCATGCGTGATCACGATGTGGCCGTTCGGCATCATCAGGATGCCGGTGGTGGCCAGCATGACCGTGAAGGTTGTGTACATCACCTTGCGGGCGCCGATGCGGTCGGAGATCCAGCCGCCCAGCGGACGCAGCAGCGAGGCCGGGAAGATGAACACCGCGGTGAGCAGGGCGGCCGTGTACAGCGGAACCTTGAAGTTGTCGACGTAGTACTTCGGCAGCCATGCCGACAACGCGACATAGGCGCCGAAGACCGCCACGTAGTACAGGCTGAACCGCCACACCCGTACGTGGGTCAAGGGAGCGAGCATGTCGCGGATCGGCTTGCTTTCCCCGGCCAGCCGGTCGTGGCGCGGCACGATCAGCCACGTGAGCACAGCGAGCACCACCAGCAGCACCGAGTAGATCACCGGCACCAGCCGCCAGCCGCCCTGGATGCCGAAGATGAAGGTGGCCCCGGCTGTGCCTGCGATCAGCGGCGGGCCGATGAACTTGGTCACGGAGGCGCCGACGTTGCCCGCCCCGAACAGGCCGAGCGCGAAGCCCTGGCGCTCGCGTCCGAACCAGGCGGCGTTCCAGGCGATGCCGACGCTGAAAAGGTTCCCCGCGAAACCGACCAGGAAGGCCAGGATCAGCAGAACGCCGTAGCTGTGCGCTGTGGCCACGAAGTAGGCAGGGACGGCAGTGGCGGCCAGCATGAAGATCGTGACCTTGCGACCCCCGATCCGGTCGGTGATCATGCCGGCCGGCAGGCGCCACATCGAACCGTTCAGCACGGCCAGCGCGGTGATCCAGGACAACTGCACGTCGTCGAGCAGCAGCTCTTTCTGGATCTCGATGCCCAGGATGCCGAACATCAGCCAGACCGCGAACATCACGGTGAAGTCGATGGTCGACATGGCCAGGACTCGGTTCGCGCCCCTGCCCGTCTCGTGGATGGGCGCGACTACGTCGTCGCCGTGATGGGGGTGCGCGGCGTGGGTGGTCTGGGTCATCGGGTCTTCCGGTCTCGATCCTGTGTGCCAATGGGGTCCCAGCCGCGGACGCGTCCGCGCGAGGGGGTCGGGGTGAGCGCGTCCCGGCTGCGGTACACGATGTACGGCCGGAACAGGTAGTGCAGCGGCACGGTGAACGCGTGCACAAGCCGGCTGAACGGCATCAATGCGAACAGGGCGAAGCCAACCAGGATGTGCAGCTTGAACTGCCAGGTCGCGGCTGCCATGGCCTCGACATTCGGCTGGAAGACCAGCAGCGAGCGGAACCAGATCGACACGGTCTCGCGGTAGTTGTGGTGTTCACCGCTAGCGGTCTGGTCGCCGGTGAGAGTGGCGATCATCCCGAACACGATCGCGGCCACCAGCACCACGTACATCAGCTTGTCGTTGCGGGTGGTCGCAAGGAACACCGGCCCGGTGGTGCGCCGCCGGTAGATCAGCAGGACGATACCCGCCAGGGTCGCGACGCCGGCCAGCGTGCCGGCCACGAGCGCCACCATGTGATACGTCTCCTGGGTCACGACCAGGTCGGTCCACGCCTTCGGGATCAGCAGCCCCAACAGGTGCCCCATCAGGACGACGAACAGGCCGTAGTGGAACATCGGGGACGCGATTCGCAGCAGCTTGGACTCATACAGCTGGGACGAGCGGGTGGTCCACCCGAACTGGTCGTACTTGTAGCGCCAGATCGTCCCGGCGACCAGCATGATGACGACGACGTACGGCAGGGCTCCCCAAAGCAGGACGTCCAGGGCGTTCATCTCAACTCCTCACCAGTTCGAGCCCGACCAGTTCGATCGGTTGCACCTCGCCGAACCGTGCCTGCACCTCGGCGCGGGTGGTCGGCGACGGTCCGGGCAGCAGGTCGCAGACTGCGGCCAGCACGCCGGCATGCGGCAGGTGGTCCTTCGACAGGCCGAGCCGGATCAACTCAACGCTGGCGCGGAAGCGCTGCAGCAGGCCGAACCCTCTTTCGGGGTCCGCTGCGGTGAACTCGAGCACCATCGGCAGGTAGTCGGGCAGCTCGCCGCCGGTGTCGGTCAGCAGCCCGGACTCGCGGTAGACCTGCTTCACCTCGGCCAGCACGTTGCCGCGCCGCCGCGTGTCGCCGTCGGTCCAGTAGCTAAGGTGCAGCGAATGCTTGCGAGACAGGTCGAACTCCTGCACGTGGAAGGCCTGGAGGAGTGACAGCAGTTCGTCCGGGTCTTCAGCGTCGGATGCGGACGCCGTCTCGCCACGAAGATGCGCGAGCACCGGGGCGAACTGCTCGGCCGCTGGACCACCGATGAGCGCGGTTTCGATCAGGTCCAAGCGGTCGAGCAGTTCGGCTTCCGGGTAGGCCAGCACCAGCGCTGCGGCCTGGCAGATCGTTGCTGCGGAGATCCCGGCCTTCGCCGGGACGACGTTCGAGGTGGTTTCGGCGGCAGTCATCGTGGTGCCACCTTCGTCATCCCGGGCAAGGCCTGGGATCTGGACCTTTCGGCTTCGGGAGAACAGCGGGCTCATGGCTTCGCGTCCTCGTTGGCGTCCCAGTTGAGCAGCGCGGTGCGGTTCTGCAACTGGTCGGACGAGGCGGCCTCCTCGGCCTGCTGGCGGGCCTTCAGCGCCGTGTAGGTCTCGATCGCGACCGGCACGGGGCGTCCCGACGCTTCGCCGAACGGACCCGACTCGTACATGCCCGGGCCACCCTCGAAGTCGAGCGAACAGGCGAGTTCCTCAAGGTTGTGCGCCTCCTCGTGGTGCGCCTTGGGGATCACGTAGCGCTCGTCGTACTTGGCGATCGCCAGCAGCCGGTACATCTGCTCCAACGCCTCCGGCGTCATGCCCACGGCGGCGGCGAGTTCCGGGTCGCGTCCGGTGCCAAGGGTCACGCCGCGCATGTAGGCCCGCATGGCGGCCAGCTTCTGCAGCACTCCGGTGACGATCGCGGTGTCGCCTGCGGTGAACAGCTCAGCCAGATAGGTGACGGGGATCCGCAGGGCGTCGATCGCGCCGAACAGGTTGCCGGCGGCTTCGGCGTCGTGGCCCTGCGCAGCCAGGTGGTCGACAACCGGGGACAGCGGCGGGATGTACCAGACCATCGGCATGGTGCGGTACTCCGGATGCAGCGGCAGCGCGACCTTGAAGTGCTTGATCAGGGCATAGATCGGCGAACGCTGCGCGGCTGCGATCCAGTCCTCCGGCATTCCACCGGCCCTGGCCAGAGCGATGACTTCCGGATCGTTCGGGTCGAGCAGCAGGTCCATCTGCGCTTCGTAAAGGTCTTTTTCGTCGGCCACGGCAGCCGCGGTCACGGCGTCCGGGTCGTAGAGCACGATGCCCAGGTAGCGCAGCCGGCCGACACAGGTCTCCGAGCACACCGTCGGCAGCCCGACCTCGATCCGCGGGTAGCAGAAGGTGCACTTCTCGGCCTTGCCGGAGCGGTGGTTGAAGTAGATCTTCTTGTACGGGCAGCCGGTGATGCATTGACGCCAGCCGCGGCAGCGGTCCTGGTCGACCAGGACGATGCCGTCCTCGGCCCGCTTGTAGATCGCCCCGGACGGGCACGACGCCATGCAGGACGGGTTCAGGCAGTGCTCGCAGATCCGCGGCAGGAAGAACATGAAGCTCTTCTCGTACTCGAACTTGATCTGCTCGTTGGCCTGCTCACGCAGCTTCTGCACGATCGGGTCGGCGTCGCCGGTGGCATGGACGCCGCCCAGCGAATCGTCCCAGTTAGCCGACCAGGTGATCTTGGTGTCCTCGCCGGTGATCAGCGACTTCGGCCGGGCCACCGGGAAGTCGTCGCCGAGCGGGGCCGAGATCAGGTTCTGGTAGTCGTACGTCCACGGCTCGTAGTAGTCGTCCAGTTCGGGCTGTACGGGCGAGGCAAAGATGCTGAGCAGCTTCTGGAAGCGTCCGCCACTACGCAACTTGAGGCCGCCGGAGGCAGTCCGCACCCAGCCGCCGCGCCACTTGTCCTGGTCCTCGTAGCGGCGCGGGTAGCCGAGCCCGGGCCGGGTCTCGACGTTGTTGAACCAGACGTACTCGGT
>DAOPRQ010000118.1:0-5108 GCA_035349055.1 Propionicimonas sp. | reverse complement strand
CGAGCCCCACGCCGAGGCTGAGCGCGCCCGCGGTGATGATCGCGTCCCGGCGCATTCGCAGCCAGCGTCGCGACTGCAGCCACGAACCGAACGTCCAGCCCAGCGAGCCGATGGTCATCGTCCATGCCGCCCATTGCAGTTCCAAACCGCGAGCCTCGGTGAGCATCAGCGGCAGAAAGGCCTGAGCCCCGAAGAAGGCTCCGGCAAGGGCTGAGCGGACGTTGATCACCGCGGCCAACCCGCGTCCGGCCAGTGCGTAGCCCGCCGGCATCAGCGGACGCAGACCGAACCACAGCAGGACCAAGCCCATGGCGAGCCAGAGCAACGAAAGCAGTTCGATGTGCTGTCCGGCCCACTGCACCAGCGCCGCCCCAATGGACACCATGCCCGCGCTGGCGAGGAACCGCCGGGTCTGCACGTCGGCGGGTGCCAGGTCCGGCAGCGGCAGCCGCAGCAATGGCCGGGCAGATAGTGCGCCCGAGACCGCGAGCAGCGGCAGCACCGACCAGAACACCCAGTGCCAGGACAGGTTCTCGCTCAGCCAGGCGGCCACCGGTGGCCCGACGAACGACGGCGCCATCCAGGCGAACGAGAAGCCGGTCATCATCACCGCGCGTTCGTGCCCGTCGAAGACCAGCCCGACCAGAACCATGATCGCCAGGTTCATGGTGCCGCCGCCGAGGCCCTGCACGACGCGCGCGCCGATCAGCAGCGGCATGGTCGGCGACATCGCCGCGAGCACCACGCCGACGGTGAACAGCCCGAACCCGATCATCAGCGGACGCACCGGTCCGAAGCGGTCACAGGCAAGCCCGGCGGCGACGATCGCGAAGGTCTGCGCGATCACGAAACCGGTGAACGTCCAGGCGTAGTAGTCGTGGCCACCGAGGTCCTTGGCTGCGGCGGGCATCGCCGTGAGCACGGCCATCGCCTCGAAAGCGGTCGCCACGACACAGAGCAGGATGCCGACGACAAACCCACGCCGCGAATGCGCCTGCGCCTGGGTTTCGCCGGGGGTGGTCACGTTGATCGATCCTGCCACAACGTGCTGGGCGCGGTTTCGGGCGGACTGCGCTTTGGGTAGGTTGGACGGTGTCCGGCGACGCGAGCAGGAGGGCCAGATGACCACGGAACAGCCGCAGACGATCACCATCGTCAAGGAGCGCACCGAGGAACGCACCGACCTGCGTCCCGAGGAGGGCGACCACGAGCGGTTTTCGCACTACGTGCCGAAGGCGAAGCTCACCGAGGCCATGGTGATGGGCACGCCGGTCATCGCGCTGTGCGGCAAGGTGTGGGTGCCCTCCCGCAACCCCGACCGGTTCCCCGTGTGCCCTGAGTGCAAGGAGATCTGGGCGTCGTTGCGTCCGGGCGAGGGCGACAACTGAGGCGTGGAGGCAGCATGGCCGGCAAGACCCTGATCGTGCTGCGGCACGCGAAATCGTCCTGGCACACCGACGCGCCCGACCTGCGTCGCCCCCTGTCGGAGCGGGGCCGGCGGGACGCGGTCGTGGCCGGTGGGATGCTCGCCGATTACCACATCGACGTGGTGCTCGCGTCGACTGCTGTACGCGTCCAGCAGACCTGGGAGCGGGCCCAGCTCGGCGGCGCCGAGTGCGCGGACGTCCGCAGCTCCGAAGCGATCTACCACGCCTGGCCGGGCGAACTGCTGGCTGAACTGCACGAGTTGGACGAGAGCCTGCACACCGCGCTGCTGATCGGCCACCAGCCCACCCTCGGTGACCTGATCACGACCCTGGCCAAGCCGTCCGCACTAGCTGATCAGGTGGTGCGCAAGTTCCCCACCTCGGGCCTGGCGGTGCTCACCTACCGCGGCGCCTGGAAGACCCTGTCTGCGGGCAAAGCCACTTTGAAAAGGTTCGAGGTGCCACGGGGCTGAGCAACCCAGCCGTTCGCCTGCGAGGCCTCAGCAACGGGGCTAACGTGAGCCGCAAGGTTGATCGAACCCCGCTTCAAGCGGGCTGGATCGGCTCAACGACAACCCTTTCCGTGGGTAGACATGTGGTTCAAGGCAGTCGCGTCCACGGCCATCCTTACCGGCCTCTTCATCACCGGTTGCAGCGCAACGGCTGCGCCACCGCACCGAGAAGTGCACCACCAACGGCAAACCGAACGGCGGCAAGTGGGGCTGGCAGCAGACGTGGGACTACCGCGAGGTAGTGGTGAACGTGGCCAAGGCCGGCAAGCCGAAGCGAATCACGCTCCTCAGCTCCTCACGGCTCGAGGAAACCCTCAAACCGAACCTGAACAAATGCGGAAACCCGATGAAGCCGGCCTACGACGAGGTCAAGGCATTGCTGACCCCGGCCTGACCGGCCCGATCGACCTGATCGACCGGCCCCGATCGGCTGATTGGCCGATCGTCGCGGCTCAGTAGCGGTACAACTCCGTTTTGAACGGACCTTCGACAGCCACACCGAGGTAGTCGGCCTGCTCCTCGGTGAGCTCGGAGAGATGCACGCCGAGCGAGCCGAGATGCAGGCTGGCGACATACTCGTCGAGCTGCTTGGGCAGCGTGTACACCCCCACCGGATACTGCTCCGGCTTGGTGTACAGCTCGATCTGCGCCAGCACCTGGTTGGCGAAGGAGGTGCTCATCACGAAGCTGGGGTGCCCGGTCGCGTTGCCGAGGTTCAGCAGTCGGCCTTCGCTGAGCATGATGATCGAGTGCCCGTCCGGGAACTCCCACAGGTCGACCTGCGGCTTGATGTTGACACGGTTCACGTCGGGGAGCGCTTCGAGCCCGGCCATGTCGATCTCGTTGTCGAAATGGCCGATGTTGCCCACTATCGCCTGGTGCTTCATCTTGGCCAGGTGGTCTGCGGTGATCACCTTCAGGCAGCCGGTGGCGGTGATGAAGATGTCTGCGGTGCTGACCACATCGTCCAGAGTGGCGACCTGGAACCCGTCCATCGCCGCTTGTAGCGCGCAGATCGGGTCGATCTCGGTGACCACGACGCGGGCGCCCTGGCCGGCCAGCGCGGCCGCACAGCCCTTGCCCACGTCGCCATACCCGCAGACCACTGCCGTCTTGCCGCCGATCAGCACGTCGGTGGCGCGGTTGATCCCGTCGATCAGCGAGTGCCGGATGCCGTAGCGGTTGTCGAACTTGCTCTTGGTGACCGAGTCGTTGACGTTGATCGCCGGGAACAGCAGCGACTGGTTTCTGGCCATCTCGTACAGGCGATGGACGCCGGTGGTGGTCTCCTCGGTGACCCCGAAGATGCTGTTCGCGATGCCCACCCAGTCCAGCGTCGACTCGCGCAGCCGGGCCAGCACCACCTGGTACTCCGCCGAATCGGACGCGGACGCGTCCGGCACCGCACCAGCCTTGGCGAACTCAACCCCCTTGTGGACGAGCAGGGTGGCATCCCCGCCGTCGTCGAGGATCATGTTCGGCGTCCGGTCGCCCCAGTCGAGGATGCGTTCGGTACACCACCAGTAGTCCTCCAGCGACTCCCCCTTCCAGGCGAACACCGGGACGCCACGAGGGTCGTCCGGGGTGCCGTCCGGGCCGACGACGATCGCGGCGGCGGCATGGTCCTGGGTGGAGAAGATGTTGCAAGAGGCCCAGCGAACCTCGGCGCCGAGGGCGATCAGGGTCTCGATGAGCACCGCGGTCTGCACGGTCATGTGCAATGACCCGGCGATCCGGGCGCCGCGCAACGGCTTGGCGTCGCCGTAGCGCTCCCGCAAGGCCATCAGGCCCGGCATCTCGTGTTCGGCAAGCTTGATCTCGGCTCGCCCGAACGGGGCCAGGTTCAGGTCGTTTACGCGATACTCCATAGGACGGGATCGTACGCGGTGACCCCGGTCCGGGGACATTCGACGGCGAACGCGAGGACGCGTCCGCTCGCCAATGCCTCGACTTCGCTCCCGAAGGGGACTCCCGCTCCCGAACTATCGGGAGCGAAGGTCCCGTTCGGGAGCGAAGTCCGCCAGGGCTACAGTTCGGGACCGCGATCGATGTCGGGTTCGAGGTAGAGCGCGGTCACGTTCGAGTTCGCCGCACGGATCGCGATCTCGGCGTTGTCGATCACCTGGGCCACGCGTTGGGCGGATTCGGTCGGCTCGACCGCGATCTTGGCCGCCACCAGCACCTCGTCCGGGCCCAGGTGGAGGGTCCTCAGGTGGATGACGCGGCCAACCCCGTCCGCCTGTTCGAGGGCCGAACGGATCGCGACGACCGCCTCCGGGGTGGCGGCCTCACCCAGCAGCAGGCTGCGGGTCTCGATGGCCAGGGTGATCGCCACCGCGATCAGCAGGATGCCGATCAGCGCGGTGCCGACCGCGTCCCAGAGCCCGTTGTGGGTGAGGAGCGTCATTCCGACGCCCATCAACGCGAAGACCAGGCCCAGCAGCGCGGCGAAGTCCTCCAACAGCACGACCGGCAGTTCCGGCGACTTGGAGGTCTTGATGAACCGGGGCCAGCTCTGCCGCCCCTTGGCCGGGATCGACTCCTTGATCGCAGTCCGGAAGCTGAACCCTTCGGCGATGATCGCCGCGACCAGCACGACGATCGGCACCCACCACCACGGCCCCTCAAGCAACTCGTTGGGGTGGCCGCCGATCACTTCCTCGTACTTGTGGAAGGCCTCGTACAAGGCGAACAGGCCGCCGAGGCTGAACAGGATGATCGCCACCAGGAAGGCGTTGATGTACCGCGCTCGGCCGTAGCCGAACGGATGCTCCTCGCTGGCTTCGCGTTTGGCCGACCTTCCACCCACCAGCAGCAGGATCTGGTTCGCCGTGTCCGCGACCGAGTGCACGCCTTCGGCCAGCATGGACGCGGCCCCGGTCAGCCCCCACGCCGCGAACTTGGTGACCGCGATGAACGCGTTCGCCGCCATCGCAGCGACGACCGCCTTGGTTCCACCATGACTACTCACGCCCGACATCCTGCCAGAGCCGCCCTCGCGTCCCAGTACGTCCGGGGACACTCCCCTTCTCGTTCAGGGCCGACAGTCGAACTGGCCGATCTCCGGACCCACACACGTCATCCCGGAAACACACACGTCATCCCGGACACACACGTCATCCCGGCGTAGGCCGGGATCTCGGACTGACTCGGAGATCCCGGCTTACAC
>DAOPRQ010000117.1:0-5219 GCA_035349055.1 Propionicimonas sp. | reverse complement strand
CCGTCGCCACGCTCGATACGCCCTCATAATGGCGCCTTGTTCAGCAGGCTCCTAGTGCGCGCCCCGCCAGATCCGCCCACCGGGCAACGTCGACTTCAGTCAATGCCGCCAGGTCGACGGTCCGGGAATCAAGCCGTGCCGACCGCCCACCGCTCATCGCATCCACCCCCTTCAATGGCCGCCAATGCTGCCGACAGGCTCTCCGCGGACCGAGTCCATGAGCATCTCTGCGCGTGGGCAACCGCAGCGGCCTGGGCGACTGCGAGCTTCTGATCATCTTCCAGGAAGATCTCGAGGGCCGTAGCCAACTCGGCAGAATCGCCAGGCGCGATCAAGATGGCAGCGTCGCCGCCGGCTTCGGGAATGCCACCAATCCGAGACGCGATGGTCGCCGCCCCCGCCGCCATCGCCTCCAGCACCGTCAGGCCGAAGGGCTCCGGCCACACCGAGGGCACCACGGCCACGTCCGCCTTGTGTAACACGCTCGGCAGAGCGCTGCGTTCGACGAAGGAAGCGAACCGCACCCGCCCCGGCACCGATCGAGCGGTTCGCCGCAGTTCCTGCTCGTAACGGGACAGCGGGGCCTCCGCGGCGAATCCTGGCCGACCCACGATGGTGACCGCAAGGTCCTTGCGCCCAAGCCGGCGGACTGCCTCGAGCAGCACGTGCACGCCCTTGTCCGGCACCACCCGCCCAACGAAGATCACCCGCAGCTCCGCACCCCGGGCAGGGCGCCCCGAGGCGGCGAAGTGGTTGGCGTCGACCCCGTTAGGCACCACGCAAAGTCGATCGCAAAGGCGCTTCGGGAGCCGCTCGGCGGTCGCCTCGGCCAGGTAAGAGCTGACGCAAAGGATCGCGTCCACCGGGTCGAGGCATCGGCCGGCCTCGCGCCGACCATAGGTCGCCAGCAGTTGGTTGTGCGCGTAGAGAACAGCCTGGTGCCGTCCGGTGTCGATCAGCGGGATCAGCTCAGGGCCGTTGTGCGCGACGATCACCGAAGGATCCCAGCCGCCCTGACCTGCCAGGGCCGCCGCCCACTGCCGCTTCGTCCCCACTCGGGACAACCCGAGCCGGGACCGAGCGAGGTCTAGGACCCGGTCGGAGCGCCGGGCTGCGGCCGGTTCGTATTCGACGGCCTCGGCCGAGTCGTAACGCTCAGCGTAGGTGCCACGTGCCACCAGCACGCGCGCCGGGCGGTCGATGATGGCTCGGCTGAGCCCGTCGACCACGGTCGGGACTGCACTGCCGGTGAGCGGCGAGAAGTGATCCCCCGGGGTGATCGCATGCACCAGCGGCCGCAACTCAGCCACCCCGCTTCCGGCCCGCATTCGCCTTGACTGCCACGGCCAGCCCCGCGACCAGACCGGTCACGCCGGCCAGCCCGCGACCCACCACCACCGGCGCGGTCAGGCGTCGGCTAAGCAGTCGGGGCGTGCCGTCCGCCATCACCGGCCCACTTCGCGCACGCATCCTGGCGAAGCAGTCGAACTCCTCCCGAACCGCAACGGTCAGGTAGTTCCGCACCACCTTCGCACTCGTGCCGTGCACCAGGGCGAGCAGCAACACGTGATCGCGGCGCACGCGATAGTCGGCGCGCAAGTCTGGCCAGAAGGGGGGCACGCGGTCCGCGGCCGGCTTCCGGACGACCGCGCCGGGAGCGAAACAGATCCGCTGCCCGCCCGCGTGTAGCCGCAGACAGAGTTCGGTGACCCCAGTGCCTCCATCACCGGCGTAATGGCTACCGAACCCACCCGCGGCGTCGAGAGACTCCCTGCGAAAGGACGCGTTGGCCGGGCTGAGGTGCTCCACCTGAATCGTCCGGCCCGGATCCCGGTCGAAGCCGGTCGCCAAGGTTCCGTTGGGCAGCGCAAGCCCGATCAACGTGTTGGTCCCGCCGGATGGCTCCACCAGCCGGCCGCCTACGGCGGCCACCGCCGGGTTTCGGTAGTTCTCCAGCAGGGACGCGAGCCAGCCCGGCTGAGCCACGCAGTCGCTGTCGATGAAGGCCACGACTTCTGCCCCAGCGCGAGCCAGGCCGGCATTCCGGGCCGCGTCCGTCTTGCCCTCGAACTCGACGAAGCGCACGTCGGGGAACTCCGCTCGCAGGCCGACTATCTCGGCCCCACCGCGCCGATGGACGACGATGACCTCTGCCGGGCGGGGTTCCTGGTTAACCAGGCCCGCCAGGCATTCCGCCAACGGCGGGGACGTGTCGGCGCAGGTCACCACCACGCTGGCGCTCAGCACTAGGGTTCACCCCCCGGCGGTTCGGGCACGTCGACCAGCCGGAACCAGTCCGAGCCGCGAAGGGCCGAGGTCAACACTGTCCGGCGCGGATGCAACTGGCGCGCGGCCCAGCGGCGAAACACCTGCGGTTGAGAGTAGGCCTCGGTGTGCCCCGACCAACCGAACTTGCGTCGCATGGTGTCGTGGTCGCGCACCCAGGAGAAGTGCAGGATCGCAGCGCTCTCCGCCACCACTTCGTGGACCGGCGCGTCGTGTCGGTTGGCCGGGTCGGTGTTGCGGAACCGGAAGTCGACCCGGTAGGACGGCACCGCGGCCTGCCTCGCCAGTTGCAGTCGCGTCCCTGACCGAACGGCCATAGGCCCCGGGTAGGACGCGGCCACGCCCCCCAACCGGCTACTTGCCTCGAGATAGCGTCCCGGCCCCACCCGTGCGTAGAGCCATCGGGAGGGGTACTCCAGCGCCGCAGCACCCACTTCGTCTGCCCTGTTCAGGGAAGCGAAGAACGTCTCCGGACTGAGCATCACCTCATCGGTGTCGAGTTGCAGCACCCAATCGGCGCCCTCGGAAGCGGCCAGCAGGGCTGCCTGCCGCTGGTAGGTGTCATTCTCCAACGGGCCGTGATCAAGCCGTGCGTAGTCGCCCGGAGCATGCACACACTTGCCCTCGGTGTCGACCGCGGCCACCACGTCCAGGCACTCGGCCACCGGCAGCGGCGTTCCCGTCCACGACGTCGCGGTGCGGTCGTAGGAGAGCACGATCCGGTCGACCCACCGGTAGTACGACCCCAGGCTCGCGGCGAGGAAGTTCGGGTCGGCGATCAGGACGTACGCGGTGACTCGCATCAGATGTAGTCCGCGAACTCGCGTTCGTTCTGCTGGAAGATCAGAGTGCCGAGCAAGAAGACCAGCGGTGACACCACTATCAGCGCGACCACTTGCCAGCTGATCGGCGGGGTGCTGCCGAGCAACGACCACCGGAACGCTTCCAGGAACCACGTGACCGGGTTCAGGTCGAAAAGCCAGCGCAGCGTGGCCGGCACCTCGGTGAGGGCGTAGGCGACCGGGCTCGCATAGAGCAGCACTTGAACCAACCAGGGCAACACGTAGCCCACATCGCGATATTTCACCATGTAGGCGGCAGCTGCCAGCCCGAAGCCAGTCCCCAGCAACAGGATCAGCAGGATCCAGACCGGCAGCAGCAGCACCTGCCAGCCAGGGTTGATGCCGTAGACGAATAGGAGGATCACCGCCAGCGACAATCCCACCAGGAAGTCCAGCGCCACCGAAGCGAGACTGGACAGCGGGACCAACAGGCGCGGGAAGAACACCTTCTGGACGAGTGACTGGTTGCCCACCATCGACGAGGACGCCCGTCCGAGCGCCCCGTTGAACAGGTTCCAGGCGAGCATTCCTGCGAGCGTGAACAGGAACGCGGGGGTGGACCCGGTCGACAGCCCTGCGATCTGACCGAAAACGATCGTGAAGATCCCGGCGCTCACCAGCGGCTGCAGCAGCACCCACGCGATACCGAAGAACGTCTGCCGGTAGCGCACGATGATGTCCCGCTGCGCCAAGCGCACGGCGACCTCGCGGGCGCCCCACAACTCGCGGATCGAGGGCAGGTTGAGCGCCCCGGGGGGATCGATCACGGTTCGCTGCAGTTCGGTGTCCATGTCAGCGGCTCTCGTAGCTGTAGTTGGTGAAGACCATGCCCTTCTCGATGGCCGAGGCTTCCGTGAACTCCGGATAGGGCAGGTCAGGAAGCACCTCGAACCGCCAAGCGCCCTCCCAGGCGTCCAGCACTCCGGCCTGGCAGACATAGGCATCGACCGTGTAGGCCCCGGGTTTCAGCCACAGGTCACGGATCACGATCCGCCCGTTTTGGGGGACAGCCGGGTCGAGCCAGAAGCCAGTCAGCCGCGAGTCACACTGGGCGATGACCAGGCCCTGGTCATTGTTGACATGGATCGAGATGAAGTAGCTGCCGATCAGCTTCGGTTGTGCCGGTGCAGCAAACTCGATCACAATCGGATCAGCGGACTTTATGAATTCATCGGCCATTGCAACTGACGACAGGCGGAGCCGCCCGTCGCCTGGCCGGTTATCCGGGTCCGCCTGGGCGAGCGCGTAGCTCTCGAAACTGTCCCGGTATGCCTCCAGGGTCCCCTCCACGGTACCGGAGTAGATGAGCCGGCCGCGGTCCAGGAGCAACGCCGAACTGCACAGTGCCTGCACCGTCTGCAGCTGGTGGCTCACGTAGAGAACCGTACGTCCCTGACTGGCCGCGTCACGCATTTTCTGGATCGAGCGCCGCTGGAATTCCGCATCACCAACGGCCAGCACTTCGTCGATGGCTAGGATCTCGGTATCCAGATGAGCTGCCACGGAGAACGCCAGCCGGACATACATGCCGGAGGAGTACCGCTTTACCGGAGTAGCCAGAAACTTCTCGATCCCGGAGAAGTCGACGATCTCGTCGTAGCGCCGCTGGATCTCCTTTCGCGTCATCCCCAGAATGGCACCGTTGAGAAAGATGTTCTCGCGTCCGGTGAGTTCGGGATGGAAACCCGTGCCCACCTCCAAGAGCGATCCGACCCGACCCCGCAACTCGATTTGTCCGCGACTCGGTGCGGTCACGCGGGTGAGGATCTTCAGCAAGGTGGACTTGCCAGCGCCGTTTCGGCCCACGATTCCCAGCGCTTCACCCGGTGCGACCTCGAAGGAGACCTCGTTGAGGGCGTCAAAGAGGGTGAAATTTGCCCGACCGGTCGATCGCAGCCAGGTCCAGGCTGCCTGCGCCGCGGTGCTGGGACGTTCTCCCATCGCGCCGAGACGGTAGGTCTTGCCCAGATTCGAGACGGCTATGGCCGCTTGGGACGTTGGCACGGCACCGAACATACCGTCTTTGACAAGCCGGGCCAGGGCGAACGCCGCTCGTCGGACCCCGCGACCGGCCTCTCCGCGGGGCCTAAG
>DAOPRQ010000116.1:0-5356 GCA_035349055.1 Propionicimonas sp. | reverse complement strand
CGGCCGTGGCTGAGAACCCCAGGATCGTCGCGATCGAGCGCGCCACCGGACGTACCTGGCCGGACTGGCTGGCCTTCCTCGAATCGATGGACGCCGCGCGGCTCGACCACACCCGCATCGCCGAAGCGGTGCTGCCGCAACTCGACGGGGTCATCGACAGCGCTGGCTGGTGGACGCAGGCCGTCACGGCCGCGTACGAGCAGCACATCGGACGCCGGCTGCCTGGACAGCGCGCCGATGGCACCTTCCAGACCACCGTCAGTAGAGCCACCGGCTTGGGGATGCGCGAACTGATGGAGCGCTGGGGAGCGTTCGCTGCGGGCGACCCGGAGGTGCTCGGGATGCTGTCCGGTGAGCCGCGGCTGAGCGGCACCGAGCGCCGGCTGTCCTGGCGGGCCAGAGCTGCCGACGGATCGTCGATCCTGATCACGAGCGAGCCGAAGAAGGACGGCTCGTCGGCCAGTCTGATCGCCACGCTCGCTGGACTGCCCTCACCCGAGGCCAACCAGGGCGCCAAGGCGACTTGGGCGTCGATCCTGGAACGTTTCCTGGCTTCCTGATTGCTGCGGTCGGTTCCTCGGCTGGTCGAGCTTGTCGAGACCGCCCTTCGTCCGGCTCAGGGAACGTTGAGGAACTGGGCTCAGGGAGCGTTGGGGAACCAAGCTCGGGAAGCGCTCGGAAACTCAGCGGAGCGCGGCCACCTCAGCGGTGCTGGTGCCTGAGTCCAGCAGGAACTGCTGGCAGCGCTCAGCTTCGGCGTCCTCACCGATTGCCGCTGCGGCTTCGGCGAGCGCCAACAGTGCGCGTAGGAAGCCCTGGTTGGGTTCGTGATCGGACGGGATCGGCCCGGCGCCCCGCCAGCCGGCGCGGCGCAGCGCGTCCAGACCGCGGTGGTAGCCGGTGCGCGCGTAGGCGTAGGCGGCCACCGGATCGCCGCCGATCCCAAGCGCTTCCTCGGCCAGCAGCGCCCACAGCAGCGATGCCGCCGGCGCTCCCGGCACCGCCTGCCGCGGATTGCGACCGGCGGCCAGAGCGGCGCGTGCGTCCGCGTCCGCTCCTTCGGCTGGCAGGCGGGTGGGCTCGGGGCCGGGAAGTAGGTTGTCGCGAGTCATCGCCCCAGTCTGCCCGGACGGTTTCGCGTGGCACCAGGTACCGCCGCAGCGAGGAACGGCCAGAAACGAAGCGGACGGGCTGCCGCATAGTCAGTGCCGACCGTTAGGCTGAAGGGCAGCCGGTGCGCCCGGCCCTTCTCGGATTGGAGTCTGTGATCATGGGGTGGTTCTTCCTGGTGCTACTGATCATCGTTGTCGGGTTTGCCCTGTATGGGGTCTCGCTCTATAACGGGTTCGTCCGCTCACGGAACCTGATACAGGAGTCGTGGCGACAGATCGACGTCGAGCTCAACCGCCGCTACGACCTGATCCCCAACCTCGTCGAGACCGTCCGGGCCTACGCCGCGCACGAACGCAACACCCTCGAAGGCATCACCCGGCTGCGCAACCAGGCGGCCGCGCTCGCTCAGGCCGGTGGTGGGGCTGTGACCCAGGAGCGTGCCGCAGTTGAGGAGCAGTTGAGCGGCGCGGTTCGCCAATTGCTGGTCAGTGTCGAGGCGTATCCCGAGCTGAAGAGCAATGTGAACTTCCTTGAACTGCAGCGCGAACTCACCGCAACCGAGGATCGCATCGCGGCCGGACGCCGCTTCTACAACGCGAATGTGCGCAACTACAACACTCAGGTGGAGTCGTTCCCGTCGAATGTGCTGGCCGGCATGTTCAAGTTCGAGAAAGCCACCTATTTCGAGGTGAATGAGGCCGCTGTCCGACAGGCGCCGCAGGTGAGTTTCGGCGAGATCAGTGACCGGCCGGCCGGCTCGGCCCCGGAGCCTTCGAACGACCAGCTCGCTGCCGGCGCGGCCCCGTCCGCACTGCCCAACCCGCAGGCGTACCCGCAGGCCAATCCGGTCGCGCCGCCTCCGGGGGAGTTCCCGGCTCAGCAGCCGCCGCTGTACACGCCACCGCAGGCCCAGCCCGGGCCCGGCCAGCAGCCGCCGACGTACCAGCAGCCGCCCCAGGCGTAGGCTTAGGAATTCGCCTTTCGGCACGATTCCTCGGGGTTTTTTTATTCGACCCGGACCGCGCTGTGACTAGCACCTGAGCTAGCCGCAGCGCGGTCTTTTCTTGCGTTTGGCGGCAGTTCCGCCGTAGTCGCATTTGTGAGCATCAATGACCTTGAGGCCGCGGCTGCAGCGGGTTTTCCTCATGTGCTTAACTAGAGGCCTCGTGCGCCCGTCTGGGGGGATGGTGCTCGCGACGGAGGGGACAAGTCAATGAAGCAAACTTATCGGGTAAGTTCGCTGCGCCCGGGCATACCTATGCCTGTGCGGCGTGGCATTTCAGTACTGCTGGCGGGAATTCTTGCGCTGAGCAGCGTCCAGGTGGCCTTCGCCGCCGACGAGACCCCGGCGCCGGAGCCAGCGGCCACGGTGGCCCCCTCCGCCGCGAGCGCGGCCGCCGAGCCAAGCGCAGCGGCCGACGAGGGCGACAAGGCCAGCGACGCGGAGAGCAGCCCAGCGAAGAGCGCCGCGCCGGCTGAACCCGAGGAGCCTGCCGCGGACGCGTCCGACGACGCTGCCCGGTCCAACGACACCCAGAAGGCAGACGAGGCTGCTGAAGCTGACGACACCGCGAAGGCCGGTGACACGGCGAAGGCCGCGAAGGCCAAGCCCGGTGACACCGCGAAGGCGGACGAAACCGCCACTCCTGAGGCTGAGGCGCCGGCCGTGTCGGCCGCCGCCGACCAGCCGAGCGCGGACGCCGAGGTCGGTGCCCACGGCGGCCTTCGACCAGGGGACTGCGAAGTGCCTGGTGACTGCGCAGGGACCGCAGGCCGGTGGCTTCCTGAACACCGCGCTGCTGAAGGCATCCGGTGCGGACAGCAAGGTGTGGGCATGTTCGGAGCCGACCCCGACCGCGGTGGACGAACTGGATGACAGTGAAGATGACGGCGACACCGCGGTCCTCGCCATGACCGGCGCGACCGCTATGGGTGCCGGTGTCGTCGGGCTCGGCTTGTTCGGGCTGGGGCTGTTGGCGGTGCTGTTCACGCGCCGCCGGCGCAGCGAGGCCTGAGCCGATCGAGGCCGCCGGCCCGGGCACTGCCGCTATTGAGGGGCGTCAGGACCGGGTCGGCGGCAATCTCCGGGCGAGGTAGGTAAGCGCCGGTGTCACGCCCGCGTTCAGCCGGACGGACGCCAACTCGTCACCCCTGGTCAGGCCACGATTGACGATGACGATCGGGATGGCGCGCTGGGCCGCTCGCCGGACGAACCGGAGCCCGGACATCACGGCGAGTGAAGTGCCGGCCACGAGCAGGGCCTGCGCCTCGTCCACCAACTCGAAGGCGTGCGCGACCCGCTCGCGTGGGACCGACTCGCCGAAGAACGTGATGTCAGGCTTCAGCACACCACCGCAACGCGGGCAGTCGGCCACGACAAAACCGGCGGTCGATTCCAGGACGGCGTCTGCGTCCGGGGCGATCTCGATGTCGCCCAGTTGGCGGACGCGGTCGAGGAAGTCGGGATTGAGCGCCAGCAGCAGGGCGTCCAGTTCGGCGCGCGAACACGTCCAGCCACAGCTGAGGCAGCGGATCAGGTCGTAGTGACCGTGCAGGTCGATGACCCGCCGCGAGCCGGCCCGCTGGTGTAGCCGGTCGACGTTCTGGGTGATCACCCCGAGCACGTTGCCGCTGCGCTCGAGTTCGGCCAGCGCGTAGTGCCCGTCGTTGGGCTCGCTGCGGTGCATGCCATGCCAGCCGAGGTGGTTGCGCGCCCAGTAATGCCGCCGGAATTCGGCGCTGCCGACGAACTGCTCGTACGTCATCGGACGCCGCGGCAACGCGTCCGGCCCGCGATAGTCGGGCAAGCCGGAATCGGTGGAGAATCCGGCGCCGGTGAGCGCCGCGATCGGACGTCCACTCAAGGCGCTGACGGCGGCGTCCAGCTCTGCCTGGGTCGCGGGCGGACGGGTGTCGGGCGCCCCGGGCATCCAGCCGATCGCGCTCCGTCGAACGCCTACCGGGCTCGAAGTCGAAGCCCTATCGAAGGCTCCGTCAGGACTCAACGCTCTCGACCTCGGCGGACTTCCGCCGCCGCCGCTCCAGCAGGGCTTCCACCACCATCGGCAGCACCGAGACGAGCACGATCGCCACCAGCACCGCGTCCAGATTGTGCTTGATGAAGTCGAATCCGCCCAGGAAGTAGCCCAGCAACGTGCAGCCCGCGGCCCAGACGACCGCGCCGATGCCGGTCCAGGTGATGAAGGTGCGGAAGGTCATGCCGGCCGCGCCGGCGACCATGGTGATGAAGGTGCGGACGAAGGGCACGAACCGTCCGAGCACCAAGGCTTTGGAGCCATAGCGCTCGAAGAAGGCGTGGGTTTGGTCGAGGTGCTTGGCGGAGAAGACCTTGCCGATGAAGCCTGGCCGCGGTTTGAACAGCCATGGCGAGATGCTCTTGCCGACCCAGTAGCCGACGACGTTGCCCAGCACCGCTGCGGTCACCAGCACCACGATCGAGATGCCGAGCACCGCGGGCTTGTCGAGATCACCGAAGCGGATGATCTGTGCGTCGTTGGCGATGAACATGCCCACCGCGAACAGCAGCGAGTCGCCGGGCAGCACCGGGAAGATCGCGCACTCGATGAAGATGATCAAGGCCGCGCCCCACAACGCCCAGTTGCCGAGTGAGGTGAGAATGAACTCCGGATCGAGCCAGTCGGGCAGCAACAGGGGCACCACGGCCAGCTGGAGAAGTAGGTTCACAACTCCCAAGGGTACCGTGACGCCTGTGAACACCCTGAGCGACGACGATCTGGCCGCGGTGAGTTCGCCAGGGGTCGGGCCGCATCCACAGCCCTGGCCGGCCGATCCCCGCTTCGATCGGGAACTGCTGGCTGCCGGCGATCGCCGCAACGTCCCGGACGAGTACCGCTATTGGACGGTGCCCGCGATCGTCGCCGAGTTGGACGCGCGACGGCTGCCGCTGCACGTGGCGATTCAGAACTGGGAGCACGACTTCAACATCGGCTCGATCGTGCGGACGGCGAACGCGTTCAACGTCTCCGGGGTGCACATCGTCGGCCGGCGGCGCTGGAATCGGCGGGGCGCGATGGTCACCGACCGGTACCTGCAGGTGCACCATCACGCGAACGAAGTCGCGCTGCTGGCCTGGTTGGCCGAGCGTGGGATCGTGCCGGTGGGGGTGGACAACATCCCTGGCTCGGTGCCGCTGGAGTCGTCGGAGCTGCCGGCGAAATGCTGCCTGATCTTCGGCTCAGAGGGCCCCGGCCTGACCGATGCG
>DAOPRQ010000115.1:0-5391 GCA_035349055.1 Propionicimonas sp. | reverse complement strand
GCGTCGCGGGGTTGATCTGGGCGCGCAGGGAGAGCCGCGACGAGGTGTTCGCCGGCGTCACCCCCGGCCTGCTGCCTGCTCCCGGCCAACCGAGCGAGCGCCGCTTGCTGAGCCGTGGCGAGCAACCACCGATCGCGGTGCGCTTTGAACCGCCCACTGGGCTGCGGCCAGGGTTAGCGGGGGTGATCATCGATTCACGAGTCGACGCGGTCGAACTGTCCGCAACGCTGATCGACCTCGCCATTCGCGGCTGGCTGGTGCTCAAGCCGATCGCGCCGGACGGTAGCCAGACCCGTCCGAACGGCTGGGAGTTGCACCAGGTGCCGAATCCGCCCGCTGAGGCTTTGACCCGCACTGAGCAGGCCGTGCTCGCCGCCGCCTTCGGCAACGGACCGGTGAGCACAGTCGCCGAGCTTCGTGCCGGCCACCGGCTGCAGGAGGCGGCGCGACTACTGGGCGAGGAGAGCGCTGAGCATGGCTGGTTCCGTCCGGCGAGCGCTCGTTGGGTGCGCTCGGTCGGCTGGATCGCACTCCTCCTCGGTACGTTCCTGATCTCGACGGGCCTGATCTGGGCAGGGTTGGGCGCTCTCGCCGCGGGTGTGATCGCAGTCGCGGGCACCCGCGGACTGGGCCAGCCGCTGTCAGCGGAAGGCTACGCCGCGCGCGTCCAGACCCTCGGCTTTCGGCAGTACTTGGCCACCGCCGAGGCGGAGCAACTGCGCTTCGAGGTGGGCGTGGACGTGTTCGGCCGTTACCTGCCGTACGCGATGGTGCTCGGCGTGGTCGACCACTGGCGGACGGTGTTCGCGAATGCCCTCCGCGCCGATCTGGCTGCCGGCGAAGAGCTTGCCGGCTTCGGGTGGCTGGCGCTCGATGACGCGCTCACCGGGCTGCTGCTGGTCGACCTGCTCACTTCGGATTTCGGCCTTCTCGACAACCTGGGTGAAGGCTTCGGCGGCGAACTCGAGGGTGTGGACGCCGGCTTGGACAGCTCCGACATCGGCGCAGACTCCGGCGGGATCGACTGGGGCGGTGGTGGTGACGGCGGCGACGGCGGCTGGGGTGGTTTCGACGGTTTCGACGGTGGTTTCGACTGACCATTTGTCGGCCGGACGCGGAATGCGGCCCGGCTGATCCCCTCACCAAGCGCAAACTGGACATTTCCAGCCGATGTCGGCCGGAAATGTCCAGTTTGCGGTGATTGGGCAGGGGCCCGCGAAGTTAGCAGTCGAGACGACCTTCCGTCCGCTCACCGAACCGATCAGCTGGAGAAGAACAACCCGGATAAGCCACCACGGCGATACTTCTGGTTGCCGTAGCTGCCCCAGGCCGGTCCGTAGTTGGGCTGTGGAGGTGGCTGCTGCGCGAACCGCGATTCCAGCTGGGTGAGATGCTCCAGTTCGCCGAAGTCCAGGAACACTCCCCGGCAGCCTGAGCACTGCTCCAGATGAATTCCGTTGCGTTCGTAGGTGCGCATCGGGCCGCCGCACTTCGGGCAGAGCATGGCCCCGGCTGCGGCCTGCGGTCCCGCGTACGGCTCGTAGCGGGGTGGGTCACTCGGATGGGTCATGCGTCCCAGTCTGCATGCGCCGACAAGCCGCCAGCAATGGCTCGACTGTGGGTTCGCCGTGGGACAGCCGAAGCGCCTGGACGGTCGCCACCAGCACAGCGGCCCGCGCCGGCAGGTCGAGGGCCGGCCACGGATCCCCGTCCGCCGGTACGGCCGGGCCACCGGCTTCGCGGTACGCGGCCAGGAAGGTCGCCCAAGCTTCGTCAGCGAGGAGGCCGGCTGCCCAGAATCCGGCTGGCCGGGCCAGGTCCCAGGCCGGGTCGCCCAGGCCGAAGTCGTCGACGTCCAGCAGCTTCCAGCTGCGGCGCAGTGGGGTGTGACCAAGCTGGCCAAGATGGAAATCGCCGTGTGCGAGCGTGTTCGGCCCTGGCCTGGCCAGCGCGTCGGCCAGGTGCTCGCCCAGGTTGACCAGCCAGGCCCACTCAGCGCCGAGCGTGCGCAGGAAGACCACCGCCCGCGCGAGCCGCGAGTGTCCGCCCAGCCGAGGCAGATCACCGCCGATCGGCATCCGATGTAGCCGGGCCAGCAAAGTGCCCACCTCCGGCCAGGGCGGACGGTCGACCGTGCTCAGCACGCTGACCCGCGGCCAGATCGACGCCACCCGTCCGTCCGGGGCCGGAATCGGACGGTAACGCAGCGGCTGGATCCAGAGCCGGTCCATATCCGGAGCGGCCAGGCCGGCGAGCCGCCGGGTGAGTCGCTGCGCGTCGGTCCCGGTGCCGTGCAGTTTCACGATCACCCCGGCACACACGTACACCTGGGAGTGCTCCGGCGCGAGCGGACGGGTAGGCAGGCCTCGGGTCACCAGCGGCACGACCGGAGTGGTGGCGGTGATCCGGGCATCCTGATCGGCGGCGAGTTCGCGTACCCAGGCGGTCAGTGCGGGCGTCAGCGATGCCATCTACCACCTCCCGCCGACCCGTCCGGGCCATGGCGCACCAGGCTACCGGCACCTGAACGGCCGGGGACGGTTCCTTTTCGTTCAGGTTATCCACAAGCAGCAGGAGCTGGCCGCCAGCCGATTGGCTACGCCGCCTCGACTACCTCCGCAGCCGCGGGACGCTTGGCCTCAAGCTGGCGCACCTCTGGGAACGCGAGCGCGAACACCGCGGTGACGATGGCGATCACGCCCGAACCGATCAACGCGTTGTGGGCGCCGAAGAGCAGGGTGGCCGGTCCGGCGAGCACGAGACCGAGCGGGCCGAGCATCAGCGAGCCCAGCGCGTCGTAGGACGCGACCCGAGACAGCGACTCGGGCGGCACCTCGTCCTGCATGGTCGTCATCCACAGCACGCCGAACAGGTCGAAGCCGATGCCCATCACGAAGGCGGCCAGGATCACCGTCCACAGCGGGAAGGCGAAGCCGAGCAGCACGGCGGGCACGCCGGCGCTCAAGGTGAGCAGTGTCGCCACCAGGATCGGTCGCCGCGGCTTCCAGAACATGGCTATTGCCACCCCCACCACGGCCCCGAGCGCTTCGCCCGCCAGGATCGCCGTCCACGCCGCAGCGCCGCCCAGTTCGGCTTCGGCTACCACCGGGCCGAGGACGCCGTGCGCAGCCTGCAGCATCATCAGCATCACCGACCACTGCAACACCACCACCCACAGCCACTGCCGGGACGAGAATTCACCCCAGCCGTCGATGAGTTGGCGGATCGGATGCTCCTGGGCGCCGGCGAGCGTGCCGGTGACCTTTGGCAGTCCCATGATCAGCACCCCCGCGATCGCGTACATCGCGCACGCCACGATCATGGCCCAGCCACCGCCGAGCCAAACCACCACCGCGCCGCCGGCGACGAGTCCGGCGAGCCGAGCCGCGGACGCACCCATCGCCAGCCAGGCGTTGCCGCGTTGGCGGACGTGCTCGGGCACGAGGTCGGGGATGATGCCGTTCAGCGCCGGATAGATCAGCGAACCGGCGATGCCGGCGAGTGCTGCGGCAACGCTCAGCAGCCAGATCGGGGCGTAGCCGGTGAGCATCATCACGCCGATCGCGCCCCAGGCCAGCGCGGCCAGCCATTCGCCCGTCAGCAGCACCACCGAGCGGGGGTAGCGGTCGGCGACCACACCGCCGACAAGCATGAACACCACCATCGGGAGAGTCTGCGCGGCCAGCACAATGGAGAGCGAACCGGCGTCACCACCGGGAAGTCGCAGCACGCCGAACGCCAGCGCCACCGGCGAGAACGCCATGCCCAGCATCGAGATGGTTCGGGCAGCCAGCAGCACCAGGTAGGGCTGGTTCGCGACGAGTTCGCGGGTCTGGCTCGTGGGCATGGGAGTTTCTTCCTCGGTTCTGGGCAGCCTTGAATGCTCTCACCGCTGCCCGCCGGACGCAACCCACGCCTGGTGTCACAAACTGCCCTGTCGATCGCGAAATATCTGCTCAGCACTGCGGTTTCGCAATCGACGGGGCATTTTGTATCGGCACCTGCCAGGTCGGCGCGAAGATTGAGCCATGTTGATCGTCCATGTCTTCGTGCGTGTGGTCCCGGAGGGGATCGACGAGTTCATCGCAGCCACCCGGGCCAACGCGGAAGCGTCCAGGCACGAGCCGGGAATCGCCCGTTTCGATGTCGTGCAGAGCCTCGACGACCCCGCGTCCTTCGTGCTCGTGGAGGCCTACCGCACCGATCAGGCTGCCCTCGACCACAAGCAGACCGAGCACTACGCCGTCTGGCGGGATGCGGTCGCGCCGCTGATGGCCGAGCCGAGGACTTCGCTGAAACACCGGGACGTCTACTACCCCGATTGAGTGGACGGACCGGCCGGAGGTCCGCCGGTGGATAACTTGAACGGAAAAGGAACCGTCCCCTTCTCGTTCAGGCTTCGCTGGTCCGCGTCATCCCGGCGCAGGCGGGATCTCCGAGAACAATCGGAAGTTCGGGGCTCGGACGCCGCCCTCGGTCAGGCCTCGAACAGGGGCTGGCCGACGTATTGGCCTTCTTTGATGCCGGGGGGAACCAGGAAGACCGAGGACGAGGTGGTCTTCAGGTATTCGACGAACATGTCGTCGCGGGCCATGTTGGTGTGCACCTTCGCGAAGCGCTCGGGCGAGGAAATGAACGCGATGAAGAACAGGCCGGCGTTCAGGCGGCCGACCTCGTCGTTGCCGTCGACGTAGTTGTAGCCGCGGCGCAGCATGGCGATGCCGCCGTTGTTCTCGGGGCTGGTGCGGGCCACGTGTGAACGCGGATCGATCAGCGGCTCACCGTCAGCGGACGCGGCGAAGTCGGGCGCGGTGAATTCCTCGCCGCCCGACAGCGGTGCGCCGGTGGCCTTGTCCCGGCCGAGCACCCGGTTCTGTTCCTCCAGCCGGACGCCGTCCCACACCTCGATGGTCATCGCGATCCGGCGCGCGATCAGGTACGAACCACCCAGCGACCATTCGGGGCCGTCGGTGATCCACACGTTGTCGCGCAGCCGCTCAGGCTCCTCTGCCTTCAGGTTGTTGGTGCCGTCCTTCTGGCCGAACAGGTTGCGCGGTGTGGTTTGCGCGGTCGAAGTGGACGACGTGCGTCCGAACCCAAGCTGCGACCACTTCAGCTCGGTGCGACCGAAGCCGATCCGGGTCAGGTTGCGGATCGCGTGCACGGCCACCTGCGGGTCGTTCGCGCACGCCTGGATGCAAAGGTCGCCACCGGAGCGCGCCGGATCGATGAAGTCGTTGGTCATCTTCGGCAGCGGTGTGAACTGCTCGGGCAATAGGCCGTCCAGGCCGAAGCGGTCCCTGCCGTCGTCGGTGGTGAACAGGCTCCGGCCGAAGCCGAACGTGATGGTCAAGCCGTACGGGCCGAGCCCGGTGGCCTCACCGGTGTCGT
>DAOPRQ010000114.1:0-5840 GCA_035349055.1 Propionicimonas sp. | reverse complement strand
CTCAAGCCTTCCCTGCAGCTCGGTGAGCGCCTGGTCGGCGGTCTTCTCGCCCCGTAGCGCCCCGTTGGCCTGATCCTGGATCGCCAGGGTCACTTCGCTGTACCGCTGCGTCGCCGGCCGCACCGTAGCGGCCTTCAGAGCAGCGTCCAGCACGGATAGATACGGATGCCGGGCCACCAGGTCCGCGTCGCCATAGAGCCCGCTCAGCACCGGACCGATCGAACCCTTCTCCACCAGGCGGCGCTGGGTGACGTCCGACGCCGCGTAGGCCAGGAAGTCGGCGGCTGTCCCGCGGTTCCGGGCGAACGCAGAGATCGCGAGGTTCTCCCCGCCAAGGACGGACGCGGCCGGCTCAGTCTGTCCAGGCAGTAGCGCCAGCCCGGTCTTGCCCACCACCACGGTGCCCGGCGTGGCCGAATCCAGCACCGCACCGGCCGTCGCCCAGCCTCTCAGGAACACCAGGTTGCCCTTGGCGAACTCACGGACCGCGTCCGCTTCACTCCAGGACAACGCGGCCTCCGGGATGATTCGAGAATCGAGATCTTCGGCGAGCCGGTCCAGTCCACTGACCGCAGCCGAACTCTCCACCCCGGGTTCGCCGGCAGAGGTCAGCACCTGGCCACCAGCCCCGACCACGGCTTCGGTGAAGGCAACCGTCAGTGGCTCATCCTTCGCCAGCGACAGCCCGAAGCATGACCGAGCCGAGTCTGCCCCGACCTGCCGGCAGGACGCCTGGAGCGCCGCCCGTGTGACCGGCGCGGCCACCCCCGCGTCCGCCAGCAGGTCGCTGCGGTAGTAGAGCAGTCCGGCATCAGTGGTCACCGGGTACGCGTACAGCGTCTTCTGCCACGAAGCGGACGCAAACGCGGCCGGGGCCATCCCGTCAGCGGCGAATCGGCCCGCCGGCAACTCGGTCAGCCAGCCCTTGGCGGCAAGTTCGCCGGTCCACGGCGGCTCCAGTGCGATCACGGTGTACTCCCCGCTATTCGCCTGCGCCCGCTCGGTGATGGCCGCCAGACGCCGATTCGACGACACCGGCAGGTTCACCAACGTCACCGGCTCCCCCGGGTGCAGTGAGTTCCAGCCGGTCACCAGCTCGGGCCAGATCGCGGAGTCGCCGGCCGCGAGGGTGATCGGGCCATGCTCGCTCCACGGGTCCACGATCGTCGGCGTCGGGGCGGGCGGCGGGCTGGCCGGTGTGCAAGCAGCGAGGGTAACCAGTGTCAATGCGGCCGCGAGGGGTCTCGACCAGCTCGACCAACCGAACCCCCTGCGGACGCGTCCGGGTACCAGCACTACCTCCGTAGGATCGAGCGGACGGTGGCCAGGAACGCAAGCGATCCGGCCACGGCGGCTGCGATCAGACCGACACGCTCGATGCGCAGGCTCCCGTCCACATTCACCAATTCGGCTTTGACGGTCTGCGCGCCGTTCGCGACGAACGCCCGGGCTTCGCTGACGGTGTTCGCCACCACGGCCTTGGGGTGCACCTGCATGAAGAGGCCCTCCACACTCGCGGCCAACCGCTCACGAGCGGCGGCGATCTCGGCTTCAATTTCGGCCTTCGACCTGGTGGTCTCGCTCATCGTTCCTCCTGCAGGATCCTGCCGCTCAGCCTATGCCAGTACCTGCGATGGGCGCAGCAGGCTTCGTCAAGCAGCCTGGATCCACGATGGCGGGGAGAGATCCCGGCCTGCGCCGGGATGACGGTGGAATGGGGGCTCAGCCATCTTTCCACCAGGCGCGGACGCACCGAGGGCCTCCCCCACCTGGGAGAGGCCCTCGGCTAACTACGAACAACTCAGCCCTTCACGCCACCGGCCAGCAGACCGCGGACGAAGTACCGTTGCAGCGAGAGGAACACGATCATCGGCACCAGCATCGAGATGAAGGCACCGCTGGAAAGTAGGTGCCACTTGCTGCCGAAGCTGCCGGAGAGTTCGCCGATCACCCGGGTGATCGGGGAGTATTCCGGACCTGCGAAGGTCAGCGACACCAGCAGGTCGTTCCAGACCCACAGGAACTGGAAGATGCCGAACGACGCGATCGCTGGCAGCAACAGCGGCAGCAGCACCTGGAAGAACACCCGCACGTGACCGGCACCGTCCACCCGGGCAGCCTCAATCAAGGAGCGCGGAATCTCCTTCATGAAGTTGTGCAGCAGGAAGATGGCCAAAGGAAGCCCGAAAATGGTGTGCGATAGCCACACCGTCCACAGCGTGCCGGCCAGACCCCACTGGACGTACTGCGTGAGCAGCGGCAGCAAGGTCACCTGAATCGGCACCACCTGCAGTGCGAACACGAACGCGAACAGGAAGTTGCGTCCCTTGAAGTCGATCCACGCGAACGCGTACGCCGCCAACAGAGCCAGCAGGATCGGGATGACCACGGCCGGAATCGTGATGATGAACGAGTTGAAGAACGAGTTCGCCAAGTTGTTCGCACCGAGGGTGTCGATGTAGTTGTCCAGGGTGAACTTCGGGTTCAACAGTGCCGTCCACCACCCCGTCCGCCGAATATCCGCCTGCGGACGGAAGGACGTGATCAGCAGGCCTGCGGTCGGGATCGTCCAGAAGACCGCGATCAAAACTGCGATCAGCGACGCTCCCGGGGAGGCTAGCCGGGTCTTGGAATCGACGTCACGCTGTTCCTTTCGGGTGAGCTTGCGCTGCTCAACCACATGGGTATCGAGGCTCATCGCTCCCCCTCCGAAATCCGCATCTGCCGAACGTTGTAGACGATGATCGGCGTGATCATGATGAACAGCAGCACCGCCAGCGCGGCGCCGATATCAGGCCGTCCCTGCACGAAGCTCTGCACGTAGAACTCCTGCGCAACGATCGAGCTTTCGAAGTTGCCGCCGGTCATCGTGTAGACGATGTCGAAGGACTTCAACGTGCCCATGGCGATCGTGGTCAACACCACGATGATTGCTGGACGCACACTCGGAATAGTCACGTAGAAGAACAGCTTGATTCCGGTGACGCCGTCGACCTTAGCGGCCTCGATGATCTCATCCGGAATCGCCTTGATCGCAGCCGATAGCACGGTCATGGCGAAGCCGGCCTGGATCCAGACCATCACGACGATCATCATGAAGGTGTTCAGCGGCGGATTCAGTAGCCACGGTTGCGGCTCGCCACCAAGCCAGACCACGATCTGGTTGAGCAGGCCGATCTGGGTTTTACCGGGCTTCATGTCGTACATGAACTTCCAGATGATCGAGGCACCCACCATCGAAATCGCCATCGGCAAGAAGATCAGGGTCTTCGCAAACTTCTCCACCCGGGTCCGGTCAACCAAGACCGCATAGACCAGACCGAGGGCCGTCGCGACGGTGGGCACCAGCAGCACCCACAGCAACGTGTTGCGCAGCACGATCAGGAAGCCCATGTCGGTGAAGATCGTCTGGTAGTTGGCGATGCCGACGAAGTTCTGACTGAGCCGATCGAAGAACGAGTTCTTGATCGTGTTCAAACCCGGCCACAACAGGCCAAAGGTGATCAGCAGGACGGCCGGACCAAGGTAACCGACGGCCGGCACCCATTTTGGCAGCCTTGGCCGATCGACCACGGCCAGCACCAAGCCCATCACAGCCGCGAAAAGCAGGATGGCCAGAACCATCACCCCGATCTTCTCGGGGAGAGTCTCGGGCTTAAGGAACCACTCCATTGTTGAGTCCTCTCAGAGAGCACGTTGGGTCCGGGCGCCGCCGAAGCGTACCCGGACCCAACGTGGATTGCCTTGTGCCCGGGCTACTTAGCCGGCCAGGCCTTCTCGATCGCGTCGGCAGCTTCCTGGCTAGTCTTGCCGAGGGCAATCCAGTTGGTCATCTGCTTCCAGAAGGCGCCAGCGCCAACTGCGCTGGGCATCAAGTCGGATCCATCGAAGCGGAACACGGCCTTCTCGTCGGCCAGCATGCTGAAGGACAGCTTGTCGACCGGCTTGACCAGGTTGTTGATGTCCAGCTTCTTGTTGGCCGAGAGCCAGCCACCGTTCGGGGTGGCGATGGCCTTAGCGTTGCTCCACTCGGGGCTGGCCAGGTACGCCTGGAACGCCTGCACCTCGGGACGATCGGAGAAGGCCGCGGCGAACTCGCCACCGCCCAGCACCGGCTTGGAGTCAGCGGTCATGCTCGGCAAGTAGAAGGCCCAGACATCGCCGTCCTCGCCCACAACGGTGCCCTTATCCCAGTTGGCCTGGTAGAAGGACGCCTGGCGGTGCATGTAGCAGGTGCCGTCGGCAACGGGCAGGCCGGCGTCAGCGAAAGCAGTAGTGGCGATGGACTTCACGTCGCCCAGCCCACCATTTACGTACTTGTCGTTACGCAGGATGGTGCCGACCTGGTCGAGCGCCGCAACAACCTTGGGGTCGTTGAAGGCGATCTCGTGGTTTACCCACTGGTCGTAGACTTCCGGGCCATTGACGCGCAGCATGACGTCCTCAACCCAGTCGGTGGCCGGCCAGCCGGTGGCGGTGCCGGACTCGATGCCCGCACACCACGGCTTGACATCGCCATCGGGATTGTCGGCGACGATCTTGTCGGAGAGCGCGATCAGCTCGTCCCAGGTCTGCGGAACGGCGTAGCCCTTGTCCGCGAACGCCTTGGGCGAGTACCAGACGAACGACTTCACGTTGGCGCCCACCGGCACCGCGTAGAACTTGCCGTCCACCGAGCCGTAGCCCTTCCAGGCCGGGTCGTAGTAGGTCTCGACGTTCTTGGTGGCCAGTGCGCCCGCCTCGAAGACCTTGCCCGGGTTGTCGGCAACTAGGGTCTGCAGCAGGCCCGGCTGCGGGATGTAGGCGATGTCGGGCGCGTTGCCGGCCTGCAGGCGGACAGGCAACTGCGACTCGAACTCGCGGGAGCCCTCGTACTTGATCGTCGCGCCGGTGCATTCCTCGAACGGCTTGTAGGAGTCCGTATGCGGCTTGGCCTCGGCGTCCGCGGCGATCGAGGTGAATACCGAGATCGTCTTGCCGGTCAGATCGCCGTACTCGGCATAGGCCGCGCACTTCTCGTCGGCGGTGGCCGAAGTGGTGCCGGTGGCACCAGGAGCAGCCGAGGTGGCCGTGGTGCCGGAACTACAGGCAGCCATAGCCAACAGTGCGACGGCGGAGGCAGCGGCAGCTAGTACGCGCATCCGTGGTTGTGACATGAGTCCTCACTTCTCTGTGTCAGGTCGCCCCTAAGAACCAGGGGTGTTCGGACTCTATCCCTTCGACTACGCTCACGGGCCCCCGTTGTCGAAGTGTTATCAAGCTGTAACCATTTAGCAGACTATTCAGCCTAGTCAAAGCCAGATGGAATTCTGGCCGGTTCGGTGGCCTTTCCGGCAGCTTTCCCGGCGTGTCGACCCGGTTGCCCATCGAAGCCCACCTCCGCCGGTGCCCTAATCTTGGGCCATGGCGCAACTCACCGTCGGCAGCCCTGCTCCCGCTTTCACCCTTCCGGACGCGGACGGCAACCCCGTCTCACTGGCCGACTACCCCCGCAGACGCGTCATCGTCTACTTCTACCCGGCCGCGCTGACCCCTGGCTGCACCACCCAGGCGGTCGACTTCGACGCGGCTCTGGCCGAGTTGGTCGCGGCCGGCTACCAGGTTGTGGGTATTTCTCCTGACCAGGTTGCGAAGCTGGCCACCTTCCGCGACCGCAATGGCCTCGACTTCCCGTTGCTGGCAGATCCCGACCTTGAGATACTCAAGGCCTACTCGGCCTATGGCACGAAGATGCTCTACGGCAAGGCGATCGAGGGCGTGATCCGCTCCACCTTCGTGATCGACGTCGACGAGGCCGGTCACGGGGTGGTCGCGGTGGCTCAGTACAACGTCAAGGCCAC
>DAOPRQ010000113.1:0-5843 GCA_035349055.1 Propionicimonas sp. | reverse complement strand
CTCAGCGCGCGTCCCTGCCTGATGGCCTCGGCAGACTCCGCCATCTCCGCGGCGTGCTCGGGATCGGCAAGCCACGCCCCCAACTCGTGTTCGAGCGCCCTCAGATCCTGAGAGACTCGGGCAAGTTGGCCGCGAAGCGCGGCGCGATCGAGAACCTGACCGGAGGCGTGCTGCAGAGCCAGCGCTCTGATGAAGGCGGTCACCTTCATTCCGGCGCGCTCAGCCTCGGCTCGAAGCAGATCGATCTCCTCAGAGCTGAATCGCACCGAGATGGTCACGTCGAGCCGGCCGCGTGCAGGAGTGATCGGCTCAGGATGCTCCAGATCGAAGCCCGAGATGTCGTGCGTCCGGTCGTAGTAGTCGGCCAGTTCGGCTTCACTCATGCCATTGGTGTCCATCATCTTCACTCCTCCCACGCTGTGATCGGCCGGACTCGGCGTCCGTTGTCCTTGAGTTCGGCGACGATCGCCAAGCGACGACCACCGTTGGTTCGAGCTCGAATGAGCCGTCGGCCGCTGACACGATGGCGCAGCATCTGCTCGGCGTTGGTGATGGCCTGTTCGATCTCGCTCGCGGAGGCGCGCCGCGTTGCGTGTTCCAGGTTGAACTCGTCTGATTCAATTGTCTCGAACCGCACCGCGAACTCCTCCTGCGATGTGTTGCGATTCTATCCTGTGCGCAACACGATTCCAAGGCGCTGGCCGTCCGCCCCGGATTGGTCGCTGCGCCACCCTTCGTGCTGCAGGCTGCCACTCGCATCTGACAGCCGGCTTGGGGCCGGTTTCGACAGCTCAACCGACGACGAATGTGAGGGAAGAGTTCCATGGCGCTGATCAGTGAGGCCGAGTGGGAGTCGACGGCGCTGGAGGTGCTGGCCGAGCAGGGCTGGGCGCCCTCAACGGGCGCTGAGTTGGCGCACGAGCGCGCGTCCGCGTCCGATCTGGTGCTGACCGAGCGGGTGCACGAGGCCGTGCGGAAGCTGAATCCGTCCGTGCCGGCGTTGTACCTGCGGCAGGCGGTCACCGAGATCCTCACCCCGGCGTCGCAGGATGCGATGAGCGAGAACCGGCGAATGCATGAGTTTCTGGTCCACGGCTATCGCGGGGTCACCTATCTCGACAACGACGGGGTGGAGCAGAATCCGACGATCCGGTTGGTGAGCGTCGAGCCGTCCGACAATGACTGGGTGGTGGCCCAGCAGGTGCGGCTCGACAACGCCGAACACCATCGCCGCTTCGACGTGGTCGGCTACCTGAACGGACTGCCGGTGATCGTGGCCGAGTTGAAGCAGGCCGGGCTGGCGAACGCGACGCTCGCGTCCGCGCACGGTCAGTTGGGCACCTACCTGGCCGAATTCCCGCTGGCCTTCCGCTGCTGTGTGGCGACCCTGATCAGCGACGGGGTGACCGCGGCCTACGGGACGCCGTTCACGCCGCTGCACCACTACGCGTCCTGGAACGTCGACGACGACGGCGAGCCGCTGGCCCTGGGCGACAGCATCGTCGACACCGACTACGACACTCCGCTGGAAGTGACCCTCAACGGGCTGGGCAACCAGCTGCGCTTTCTTGACCTGATGCGGAATTTCACTGCCTTCGATGCCGGCGACTTCGGGCTGGCCAAGCGGGTCGCGAAACCGCACCAGTACTTCGCGGTGAACAAGGCGCTGGGCCGCACGGTGACCGCGGTGAAGAGCGACGGCAAGGCCGGCGTGGTCTGGCACACCCAGGGCTCGGGCAAGTCGATGGAGATGGAGCTGTACGCCAACCTGGTGTTGCGCTCGACCCACCTGCTGAATCCGACGATCGTGGTGATCACCGACCGACGCGAGTTGGACGGCCAGCTGTTCGGCGCCTTCGACGCGTCCACGCTGCTGCCGGAGAAGCCGATCCAGATTCGGACGCGATCGCAACTGCGCGAGGAACTGAGCCAGCGGTCGTCCGGCGGAATCCTGTTCACCACCCTGCAGAAGTTCAATCGGACGCTGGAGGAGCGCGAGGCGGGCGCCGACCACCCGCTGCTGTCGGATCGGCGCAACATCGTGGTGGTGGTCGACGAGGCTCACCGCTCCCACTACGACGACCTGGACGGCTACGCCCGCTTCCTGCGCGACGCCCTGCCGCACGCCACCCTGATCGCGTTCACCGGGACGCCGATCAGCGAGGTGGAGCGCAACACCCGGGAGGTGTTCGGCGACTACATCGACATCTACGACCTGACCAGGGCGGTCACCGACGGCGCGACCGTGCCGGTGTACTTCGAGCCGCGGCTGGTGAAGGTCTCCTTCGCCGAGGAGGTCACGGCCGAAGATCTCGATCGGGCCGCCGACGAGGCCACCACCGGGCTGGACGAGGTCGAGCGGGAGCGGCTGGAGAAGTCGGTCGCGGTGATCAACGCCGTCTATGGGGCGCCGGCCCGGCTGGCCACCCTGGCTGCCGACATCGTGGCGCACTGGGAGACCCGGCGGGCGCGGATGCGTCCGCTGATCGACGGGCCGGGCAAGGCGATGATCGTCGGTGCGACCCGGCAGATCTGTGCCGACCTGTACGACCAGCTGATCGCGCTGCGGCCCGAGTGGCACGCCGACAGCCTTGAGGCCGGGGTGGTGAAGGTGGTGTACTCCGGGACGGCGTCCGACCCGGAGCCGATCCGGCGGCACGTCCGGCGGGAGTCGGAGAACCAGGTGGTGAAGAAGCGGCTCAAAGATCCCGACGACGAGCTGGAGATAGTGATCGTCAAGGACATGATGCTCACCGGCTACGACTCGCCGCCGCTACACACCCTGTACCTCGACCGTCCGATGAAGGGCGCGCTGCTGATGCAGACCCTGGCCCGGGTGAACCGGACCTTCCGGGGCAAGGATTCGGGCCTGCTGGTCGCCTACGCGCCGCTGGTGGAGAACCTGAGCGCGGCGCTGGCCGAGTACACCCTGACCGACCAGGCGACGCGCCCGGTCGGACGGAACGCCGCCGAGGGTGCCGAGTTGGCGCGGGCGCTGGTCGATCAACTCCGGACGCTGGTCGCCGGCTACGACTGGCGGGCCAAGCTGGGCGGGCCGAAGGGCTGGGTGAAGGCCGCGGTCGGGCTGACCGCCTGGCTGCGGAACCCGCAGAACCCGGGCAACCAGGTGGCCGAGGGCGAGCTCGGCGTGGCCGGACGCTACCGGCAGCTCGCCGGGCAGTTGGGACGGGCGTGGGCGCTCGCGTCCGGGGCGGACAACCTGGGTGACCTGCGCGACGAGGTGCGCTTCTACGAAGAGGTGCGGGTGTGGATGGCCAAGTACGACGCGGCCGAACGCACCGCCCGCGGCGAGCCCGTCCCCGAAGAAGTCGGACGGCTGCTGCGCCAGCTCGCCTACGAAGCGACCGGGTCGGACGAGGTGGTGGACATCTACTCGGCCGCCGAGATCGCACCGCCGAACTTCAACGACCTCACCCCGGCCGTGCTGGCCCAGGCACAGCGCTCGGCCAACCCGCACCTGGCGATCGAGGCGCTGCGGGACGCGATCCTGGCCGAAGCGGCGCGCTCGGCCGGAGCGAGCCTGGTGCGGCAGCGGGCGTTCAGCGAGCGACTGACCGCAGTGATGCTGCGCTACACCAACAGTCAGCTGACCGCTGCCGACGTGCTGCTGGAGTTGTGGGAACTCGCCCAGGACATCTCCGCCGAAGCCAAGCGCGGGGAGCAGTTCACCCCGCCCTTGGGACGCGACGAGCTGGCAACTTACGACGCGATCGCCGACAACGCCTCAGCCCTCGACGTGCTGGGTCAGGACGTTCTCGCCGACATCGCCCGGCAATTGGTCACTCTGATGCGGGCGGACGTGAAGACCGACTGGACCGTCCGCGATGACGTCCGGGCGTCTCTGCGGGCCAAGATCCGACGACTGCTGCGAAAGTACAAGTATCCGCCGGATTCGGCCGAAGGAGCTGTCAAGCAGGTGATCGAGCAGATGGAGTTGCTCGCGCCCGGTGTGGCGGCGTAGGCCGTTCGGGCTGGACGGCGGCAGCAGATCGTCAAGACGTGGTGTTAACCGTCCGCGGATGAATGCTCGACGAGCAGACGCAAGCGACCCAACATCGGCGGATGATCTGGCTTTGCGTGACCTGCGGTGTGGAGACGCCGACCTCGAAGTGCCGCCCGAGGTGTGCGCGATGAGTGGTGCCGCCGCACTGATGGCGTGATCTTCTTCGACGAGTCCTACGAACTCGGATCGGACGTGACGCTGCGCCGGGTGGGCGGCCATTTCCGCGGTCAGACGGTCGCTGCGTGGCGGACGGGCAATCGTGGCCGAGGAGTGCTGCTCGCTGGGGACGCCGTCTTCCCGAACCCGGACCACCGGACGGTGATCTTCCTGCGCAGCTATCCGAACCGGCTGCCGCTGTCGGGCGCGGTGGTGCTCAGAATCTCTGCGCAGTTGGACGGCCTGCACTTCGACCGGCTCTACAACAACTTCGGCGCCGTGGTCGGGTCGGACGCGAAGAGCGTGGTCAGGAGTTCGGCAGTCCGCCACGCTGCCTGGACGAATGGCGAGCACGACGCTGAAACCTGGTGAGTGGAGGGCCGATTCGACGTCACCATGCCTCGCCCCGTCTAAGGGCTACCACCCCCATTCCTGAAAGTTTCCTGAGAGTGTGGGCGGTACGCCCGTTTGGGGCGGTTTTGGACGAGAAGTGTCAGAGGCGGGTTGTTGGCTTGTCTCATGGAAGAGCAGAACGGTGTGGCGCCAGTGGAAGTTGCGCTGGCCGCGATCGGTGCTGCTCTGAACTCGATCGATCCCAACCGTGCCCGGCTGGCCCCCGAAGCTCGTCTGCGCGTGGCCATGACCGCTCGGAGCCTGACTGGCCGTTTGGACGCGCTGGCGTCGGTGTTGCTGGCTGAGGCGGACGCCGCGCGCGCGTCGGAGCGGACGGCGGGTACGCCGACGTCGACGTGGATGGCGATCGATCAGAACCTGACCAAGCGTGAGGCCGCTGGTGCTTTGCATCGGGCTGCCGAGTTGGCCGCCCATCCGGTGTTGGGTGCGGCCGCGGTTGCTGGGCAGGTGAGTTCTGGTCAGGTACGGGCGATCAACACCGTGCTGGGCGGCTTGGCCCCGCAGTTGGATGCCGCGCAGCAGGACAAGGCCGAACAGCTACTGGTCGGCATGGCTGGCCACCTGGATTCGGATGCGTTGAGCAAGGCCGCGCCGCAGGTGTTGGCCCGCGTCGCGCCCGCTGATGCCAACGAACTTCTTGAGTCGAAGTTGCAGCGTGAAGCGGAGGCGGCGCAGCGGAGTCGTTCGTTGAGATTCTGGAAGCAGGGCGGCTCGGTGCGGTTCGAGGGCTGTCTGCCACGTGTGGAGGGTGAGCAGTTCATCACTCTGATCGACACCAATACCGAAGCGCTACGCCGCACCGCTGTCGAAGCCCGTGACCCGCTGTTTGTGAACGCGACCCCCGAACAGCGCCGAGCCGATGCCCTGATCCACGTGCTGGGTCACGCCGCGACCGCCACGCCCCAGCCGGGGGTGGGCGCGGCGAAGGTGATCGTGAAACTCGACTACCACCAACTCAAATCCGGTCTGGCCGGTGCCGGGCTGGTGGGTGACGGTGTTCAGTTGTCGGCTGGTGAGCTACGCCGTGCCTGCTGCGACGCCGAGCTCATCCCAGTGGTGCTGCGCGGTGGCAGCGAGGTGCTGGATGTGGGCCGGTCCCGCCGGCTGGTGACCCCCGCGATGCGGGCCGCCCTGATCGCCCGCGATGGTGGCTGTGTGTTCCCGGGCTGCACCGCGCCACCCGCGGCTTGTGAGGCCCATCATGTGGTGCCCTGGTATTTGGGCGGTGTGACCGCGCTGTCGAACCTGG
>DAOPRQ010000112.1:0-5900 GCA_035349055.1 Propionicimonas sp. | reverse complement strand
CGCCCGCAGGCACACGGCCCCTCCGCCAGGTTCTGGCCCCCCGCGGTTTCGTCCCGACCGCTCAACGGCGAAGTCAGCGTGGGACCAAACACCGGGCTGGGTGCGCTGCCAAACACGCTCGCGGTGAGCACATAGGTTACGTCGTCGATCGAGCTCGGGTCGGTGGCCGGAGCCAGCAAGGCGGCGTATTGCCCACCCCGAGATGCCCCGCTGAAGACACACCTCTTGCCGGTGAAGCACTTCCCGACCCTCGACCCGGTCTGAGCGTTGAACAGATACCAGGCCCAGGATCCGAATGAGAGGCCGACATTCTGGTTGGCGATGAGGGTGAGGGTGCTACCACCCGTGTGCACGAGCGCGCTCTGCCATGGCGTCCGGTCGATACGCAGTCGGTTGGAATCCCCGCGCCATCCGGAGCGAAGCAGTTCGTCGAACGAGGCCGCCCCCGACGGAGCGACAATTGCCTCAACCAGGATCAGGTGTCGCCCGTCATCCCCACGCCGGTAATAGGCAGTCTGGGCGTCGCATGTCGTGCCAGTGTTGCATTCGGCCAAGATCGTTCGCCCATCCATGTCGGCGATGTAGAGCGTCAGCCGGTCGCTCGTCAGTCCGAGATTCTGATTCGCTGTCGCCTTGATCTGCGCCGTGTCCCCAGGGGCGAGTTGCTGCCGATCCGACTCGACAGTGATCTCCCAACCCTGTTGAGCGACCGCTGGCTGCTCACTCCCGAGACCAATGAGGTCTTGAAGATCACCCAAAGATGAAGGTGGCTCGGATCTGCGCTCGGCGACCACTCCCATGAAGTGGCCGGCCCATGGATCCACCGTCACCCAGTCGATACCCGCTGAGCACTCCGTGCCACTGTCACACTGAGCGATCAGGACGTTCTTGCTCATCTCGAAGATGTACAGCGAGTAGCGTCCGCGTGTGTCCCTTACGTTCTGGTCAGCGCGCAGATGCACCGTCGTGCGCTCGCCCGCAGCCAGCACGTCCCGCTCAACCGATACTTGAAGTGTCCACGCCTTCCTGGCGATAGTGACCGGCTCGGACACAGCTTGGATATCCGCTGCCTCAACGACTGTCTGAGAGACGACATCATCGGCAGAAACGACGGCCGCAATGAATTGGGCCGAAATCGCATCGTCTGTGTATGCCGGAATCTCAACTTGGCATGCTGAACCCGCTACGCAGGTTTGGGCTCGCCTCGCCCTCGTCACATCAAAGATCGCAACCGAATACGCGCCAGAGGTGCTAGAGAGGTCTTGGTTCAGCGTGGCGACCAAACTCGCGTGCTCGCCCGCACCGATCTCGATGCGGTCAACATCCAGAACGATGTCCCATGCTGACCGTGAGACCGTCACGGCCTGTGATTCCACCGCTCCGACAGCCGCCCTGTACTCATGCGGACCACCCGACGCAAACCCGAGTTCAGCCTCACAGTGAGTCCCGCTTGTGCATTGCTTGACGTCGACACTGTCGGTGACATCTCTGATAATGAGCGTGCTTGCGCTGTCTTCCAGGGGTTGATCCACGATCGCTGTGAGAGTGAACGTCTCCCCGGCAGCGAACTGGATCTTGTCGGTGGTCAACAAGACTTGGGACGGCGGCAAAGGGTCAGCGACGGCTTCTGGTACAAGCGATGGGGCGAAGAAGACCAGGCTGGACGCCACCACCCAAGACGTGAACAATCCGCATAGGCGACGACCCGACCCGAAAGCACGCATTTCCATGCGGGCAAGGTATTAGTACGACCGGCGCCGAGGACGGGGAATGCGTTTATCGACCAGTAAGGTTCGAACACTTTCGAGATCGAACCCTTGCCCTGCGGAGCTCCCGGCCTGCGCCGGGATGACTTGGTCGCTGAGTGGGTGGGATGACGAACGATCTGGCTCCGGGATGCCCATCCGTGGAAGCGGTTATGCGCAAGACTCAGACCCATGGCTCGCTCTGAGGACGCGACAACGCCAGCCGTCGTCACCGGCGACTTCGACCGGCGCAACAAGTGGACGTTCGGCGTCGGCACGGTCGGCCGCGACATGGTCTACACCCTGGTCAGCCTGTACCTGGTCTTCTTCCTCAGCGACGTGCTCAAACCGTCACGGGAGGACTTCCTCTGGGCCACCTCGCTGATCCTGCTCGCCCGGCTGTTCGACGCGGTCGCCGACATCGTGATGGGCGCCATCGTCGACAACACCCGCACCCGCTGGGGCCACTACAAGCCCTGGATCGCGGGCGGCGTGGTCGCGTCCGCAGTGTTCACAGTGCTGCTCTTCGCTGACCTGGGCCTCACCGGGACGGCCTTCGTCGTCGGTTTCGCCCTGATCTACCTGCTGTGGAGCCTGTCCTGGACGGCCAACGACATCCCCTACTGGTCGCTGCTGCCTGCCCTGACCCTCGACCAGAAGCAGCGTGAGCGGTTCGGCTCGCTCGCCAAGATCTTCGCAACCATCGGACTGTTTGCCGTAGTCGTAGCGGTGATTCCAGTGACTAGCGCACTCACCACGACCCTCGGTGCAACCAAGGCATGGACGCTGTTCGCCGTCGGGGTGGTGGTGATCATGCTGCTCGGCCAGGCGGTCACCCTGATCGGGGTCAAGGAACCGCCGATCGTCGCCGAGCAGGAACGCACCAGCCTGCGCGAACTGGCGCAGGTGGTCTTCCGCAACGACCAACTGCTGTGGGTCGCCATCGCCATGGTCCTGTTCATGACCGGCTACCTCACCACCACGACCTTCGGCACCTACTACTTCAAGTACGTCTACGGCGATGAAAGCATGTATTCACCGTTCGGCGCGGTGCTGGTGGCCAGCCAACTGCTCGGCTATGCGATCTTTCCCACCCTGTCCAGCCGCTTCTCCCGGCGGACGCTGTACACCGCGGCGACCGCGTTGATCCTGGCCGGCTATCTCGTCTTCTTCGTTTCGCCCACCCACATCGGCTTCATCGCCGCCGCCGGTCTGCTGCTGTTCATCGGTGACTCGTTCATCACCTTGCTGATGCTGGTCTTCCTCACCGACACGATCGAGTACGGCCAGTGGAAGCTCGGACGCCGCAACGGCGCGGTCACTTTCGCGCTGCAGCCGTTCATCAACAAGGTGGGGGCGGCGCTCTCCACCCAGATCGTGGCGATCGCGATCGTCATCGCCGGGGTCAACCCTGACCGTCCGGCCGATACCACCGCGTCCGGACTGCTGACGATCAAGCTCGGCATGCTGGTGCTACCGCCGATCCTGATCGTGATCAGCTACCTGATCTACCGCGACAAGTACCGCATCGACGAGACCTTCTACGCCCAGATCGTCAGCGACCTGCGCGAACGCGGTCAGTTGCACTGACCGGCAGCACGCGCGTCCGCAAGAATGTGCGCATGGCTCCTTGGTGGCACAGCGCGGTGGTCTATCAGATCTATCCCCGGTCGTTCGCCGACAGCAATGCGGACGGGATTGGCGACCTCCCCGGCATCATCGCCCACCTCGACCATCTGGCCGCGCTCGGCGTGGACGTGGTCTGGTTGTCGCCGGTCTACCGCTCGCCGATGGCCGACAACGGCTACGACATCAGCGACTACGACGACGTCGATCCGCTGTTCGGCACGCTCGAAGACCTGGACGCGCTGATCGCCGGCCTGCATGACCGCGGCATGAAGCTGGTGATGGACCTGGTCGTGAACCACACCTCCGACGAGCACCCATGGTTCGTCGAGTCCCGCGATCCTGCGTCCGACAAGCGGGATTGGTACTTCTGGCGACCCGCGCGGCCAGGCTTCGAGCCCGGCACGCCCGGCGCTGAGCCGACCAACTGGGGCTCGTTCTTCTCCGGCCGCGGCTGGCAGTTCGACCCCGCGTCCGGCGAGTACTACCTGCACCTGTTCGCACCCAAGCAGCCCGACCTGAACTGGGAGAACCCGGCCGTCCGAGCGGAGATCTACGCGATGATGCGGCGCTGGGTCGACCGCGGCGTGGACGGTTTCCGCATGGACGTGATCAACCTGATCTCGAAGACCTTGCCGCTGGCCGACGGCCCGGCCGCGCCGGACGGCATCTGCTACGACCCGACGTTGGTGGTGGAGGGGCCGCGGCTGCACGAGTTCCTGCGCGAACTGAACCGCGAGGTCGGCATCTCGGCCAAGGAGCTGTTCAGCGTCGGTGAGATGGTCCTGGTGGACGTCGAGACCGCCCGCTCCCACACCGACCCGGCCGCCGGCGAACTGGGCATGGTGTTCACTTTCGAGCACATGAGCGTGGACGCGGGCCCTTCCGGCCTGAAGTGGGAGCTGGTGCCGCTGCAACTGCCCGCGCTGAAGGCGAACCTGGCGAAGTGGCAGGACGGGCTGGCCGATGTCGGCTGGAACTCGCTGTACTTCGAGAACCACGACCAGCCGCGTTCGGTGTCGCGCTTCGGTGACGACTCGCCGGAGTTCCGGGTGGCTTCGGCGAAGACCCTGGCCACCACGCTGCATCTGCTCAAGGGCACGCCGTACGTGTACCAGGGCCAGGAGCTGGGCATGACGAATGCCGGGTTCAGTGCGATCGAGCACTACGACGACATCGAGTCGGTGAACTTCTACGCTCAGGCCGTGGCGTCCGGGGCCGATCCAAATCAGCTGCTCCCGGTGATCGCGTTCAAGAGCCGCGACAACGCGCGCACCCCGATGCAGTGGGACGCGTCCGACACCGCGGGGTTCACTGACGGGACGCCGTGGCTGCCGGTGACCGCGAATCACGCCGAGATCAATGCGGCCGCGCAGGTGGGTGACCCCGGTTCGGTCTTCAACCACTACCGGGCGTTGATCGGGTTGCGCCATGAGCTGGAGGTGGTTCAACACGGTCGCTTCCAGCTGTTGCTGGGAGACCATGAGCAGCTGTTCTGCTTCACCCGCACCCTCGGCGAGGAGCGCCTGCTGGTGCTCGCGAACTGGTCGTCGGCGCCGGTGGCGTTGCCGTCCGAACTCCCGTCCCACGCGGACGCCGAGCTGCTGCTCGGCACCCACGACGACCCCGCGGACGGCGTCCTGGCCGCTTGGGAGTCACGGATCTACCGCCTGGGTCGATGAGCTGAGATCGGGAAGGGGGCCAACAGTCCTCAGGACCAGCCCCTCGACTTCGCTCCCGAATGGGACCTTTGCTCCCGAACTTTCGGGAGCGCGAGTCGCTTTCGGGAGCGAGCTTGCGATCGAGCCACCAGGGGAGCGATCGGCTACGTGTGGAACGGCACTGCCTGGGTGCCCCGAATGGACAGTTCAGGCAGCACCTTCGACGGCACCACCTGGCACCCTCCGCAGCGGGCCGTGGGTCCAGCCGCCCCGTCCACTCCGGTCCCGGGCTACGCCTTCACCGATCCGCACTACGGCTACGGACTCACCCGGCAGACCTCCGATGATCTGCAGTTTATCGCGCGGTTAACCAGGGTGATGATCTGGATCTGGATCTCGCTGGTGATCCTGGCCATCGTGCCGACGATGATCCTGATGATGCAGCTCTTCGCTCTGCTCGCGGCGCTCGCGGCCTGGATACCGCGCTGATCTCGACTCAGTTCGGCGCGGGCGCCTTGGCCAGCGTCCGCGTCGCACCAACCGAGGCGATGATCACGCAAGCCATGGCGACAATCTCGACCATGCTCAGTTGCTCCTTGAGCACCACCAGCGCCGCGAGCGCCGCCGCCGCGGGTTCGAGGCTCATCAGAATCCCGAACAGTCCGGACGGGAGACTGCGCAGCGCCACCATCTCCAGCCCGTATGGGATCACCGAACTCATCACCGCCACCACCGACCCCAGCAGCAGCACCTGCGGCTGCCACAGTGACGCGCCACCGGCCAAAACGCCCGGCACCAGGAAGACCACGGCACCCACCAGCGAGCCCATGCTCACCCCGGTCACGCCCGACCAGTATTGACCGGTCTG
>DAOPRQ010000111.1:4562-5980 GCA_035349055.1 Propionicimonas sp. | reverse complement strand
CAGCGGCCCAACGACGGCACAGGCAGGTCGTGACCCGGTCGATTAAAAAACCATGACCGGCCATTACCCACACCCGCCACCGATACCGCGGCACGGCTCCGCTGGGGTAGATAGCTGATAGCTTCGTCGGACAAGCACGAGAGAGGTACCGATCTTGAAGCTCGGATTCTTCACCGCCTGCCTGCCCGGCGTCCCGCTCGCGGACGTCGCGAGTTGGGCTGCAGCCACTGGCTATGAGGCGCTGGAAGTGGCCTGCTGGCCAGTCTCACCGGACCGGCCGTTCACCGCCTCGCACCTCGACGTGACCGCGGACGCCGACCGTCTCGCCGAAGCCGCGTCCGTCGTCGCCGACCACGGCCTGACGATCTCCTCGCTGGCCTTCTATGGCAACAACCTCGACCCGGACCCCGCAGAGCGTGCCGCCACACACGCCCACGTCGAGCGCTGCCTCGAAGCCGCCGCCGTCCTCGGCGTGCCCACCGTTGGAACCTTCGTCGGCCGCGACTGGACGCGTTCAGTCCGGCAGAACCTCGATACCGCCGAGGAAGTGTTCAAGCCGTTGGTCGATCGGGCCGGTGAGCTCGGCGTGAAGATCGTCATCGAGAACTGCGTGATGGAGGGTTGGCATCCCGACGGCTACCCGGGAAATCTGGCCTACTCGCCCGAGCTGTGGGAGTGGATGTTCGACCAGGGGTTGTACCTCAACTACGACCCGTCCCACCTGGTGTGGATGGGCATCGACCCGGTCGCAGCGCTCCGCCCGTACGTCGGCCGGATCGCCCACGTGCAGGCCAAGGACGTTCAGCTCTTTCCGGAGAAGCGCAATCGTTATGGCTGGACCGGCAAGGCGGTCCATCGCGACAACCCCTGGGACGTGGGCTGGTGGCGCTACCGTGTGCCGGGTCTCGGCGAGGTCGACTGGAGGGGCGTTGTGGATGCGCTCTACGAAGGCGGTTTCACCGGCGCGGTCTCGGTGGAGCACGAGGATCCGCTCTGGGGAGGTACCGAGGCCAAGGTCAAGACGGGCTTGGAGATCGCCTACCGAACGCTGCGTCCGCTGATTGTCGAGTAGCGCTCGCCTCTGACGGGCGCTCACTTGACGCGGGCGTCCGGCTCGGTAACGGTGATCGGTGACATCGCAGCCAAACGGGGGAAGACGTGAGCGAAACTGCCGTCCGGAGACCGCTGCTCAGCCGGCTGGATCCGGCGGACGTGGTTGATGTCTTCGTCTATGTGGTCGTGCTCAACCTTGCCGCCGAGTACCTGCCCATGGTGATCTCGGAGACGTTCACCCTGTCGCTGCTCACCGCCATCCTGCTGAAGCTGGTGCTCGAACTGGTGGTCTGGCTCAAGGATCGCGCCAAGTTGCGCCTGAAGTCGGCGACGACGGCCGTCGGCAAGGTCACCTCGGTGCTCAT
>DAOPRQ010000111.1:0-4462 GCA_035349055.1 Propionicimonas sp. | reverse complement strand
GTGAGGATCACCCCGGCTGATCGAGCTTGCTGCTACCTTCGGGTGGCTCAGTTGCCGCTGACCGTGAAGGTAGCGGACGCGTCCGCGGTGGCGTCCGCGCCGACCCACACGTCGAAGATCGACTCGTCCAGCACGTAGCCGTGGGTGGCCGAACTCCAGTAGCGGCGCTCGTCCGGGCCAACCTTGACCACCACCCGCTTGGTCTCGCCGGCTTCCAGCTCCACGAGCTGGAAGCCCTTCAACTGCCGCAGCGGACGCGATGAGCTGCCGGAGCGCTGGTGTAGGTACAGCTGCACGTTCGCCTGGCCGGCCCGCTCCGAGGTGTTGGTGACGTCCACGGCCACCTCGACCTCGCCGTTCACCGGCACGGACGCAGGGGTGACCGACACCTCGCCATAGCTGAACGACGCGTATCCCAGCCCGAAGCCGAACGGGAACAGCGGGGTGTGCTCCTCGTTCCAGTAGCGCATCTGCTGGTTCTGTGGACTGTGTCCACGGGTTACCGCATGGTGCATCGGTACCTGACCGATGCTGCGCGGCCAGGTGAAGGGTAGGCGCCCGCGCGGCTCGGCGGCACCGAAAAGCAGGTTGGCGACCGCTGCGCCGCCCTGCGTGCCGGGGTACCAGATGTCGAGGATCGCGGGCACGTTCTCGGCCGCCCAGCTCAGGTCGAGCGGACGACCGTTCATCACCAGCAGCACCGTCGGGGTGCCGGTCGCCACCACAGCCTGCAGCAGCTCGAGCTGGCGTCCGGGCAGGTCGAGGGACGAACGCGACGCGGCCTCGCCGATCATGTCCTGATTCTCGCCGACCACGACGATCGCCACCTCGGCAGCGGCGGCCGCCTGCACGGCCCGATCGAACTCGGCGTCGGCGTCGAAGTCCGGGTCGACGATGCCGGTGCCGTCGCCGAACATGTCGAACATGGACGGATAGAGCCGGGTCGGCGTCGCCGCGCCCTGGGCGTAGTCGACCTGCACCGAATCACCGAGGTGGTTCCGGATTCCGTCCAGCAAGGTGACGGTCTCGTCGAGGTCGTAGTCGAAAACCCACGGCCCGAGCGTGTCGCGCTTGGAAGCGGCCAGCCCACCGATCACCGCGACCCGCGCCAGTGCGGGGGACAGCGGCAGCAGCGAGCCTTCGTTGCGCAGCAGCACCGCACTGGCCTCGGCGGCGAGCCGGGCAGCCTCGCGGTGCTCCGGTGCCGCCAGCACCTGCGCCGCGGCGTCCTCGTCGACGTACGGCTGGTCGAACAGGCCGATCGCCTCCTTCGCCAGCAGCACCCGGCGCACGCTGCGATCGACCAGCTCGATCGGCACCCGTCCGCTTTCGACGGCTTCGACCAGGTTCGCGTAGGCCGCGTCCGTAACCGCCATCTCCAGGTCGAGACCGGCGGTCAGGGCGCGGACGGCGGCGTCGGTCGCGTCCGCTGCGAAGTGGTGGGTCTCCAGATCCTTGACCGAGTTCGCGTCGCTGACCACGAAGCCTTCGAAGCCGAGCTCGCCGCGCAGCACATCGTCGAGCAGCCACTTGTTGCCGGTCGCGGGGACGCCGTTGAGGTCCATGTAGGCGCTCATGATGTTGCCGGCGCCGGCCTTCACCGCGGCGGCAAAGGGAGGCAGGTAGACGTTCCAGAACTCCTGGTCGGAGATGTCGACCTCGTCGTAGTCACGTCCGCCGAGAGCCGCGCCATAGCCGGCGTAGTGCTTCGGGCCGGCGATGATGTGCTCGGACGCGCCGAGCCGGTCGCCCTGGAACCCGCGCACCTGGGCTGCCGCGACCATCGAGCCGAGGAGCGGATCTTCGCCCGCGCCCTCGATCATCCGGCCCCAGCGGGGGTCACGGGCAATGTCGACCATGGGCGCGAACGTCCAGTGGATGCCGACCGCGCGGGCCTCGCGCGCAGCCACGGCCTGGGAACGCTCGATCACGCCTGCGTCCCAGGTGGCGGCCAGTGCGATCGGGACGGGAAGGATAGTGCGCAGGCCGTGAATCACGTCGAAGCCGAAGATCGCTGGGATGCCGTGTGCACTGCCCTCGATCGCGAGCCGCTGCAGGCGATTGATCACCTCGGGCCTGGTCACGAACAGCAGCGAGCTGACGCCACCCTCGCTGAGCGCGGCTTCGACGCCGCGGGGCTGCGTGGACATGTCGAACTGGATTGCGCCGTCCGCAGCGGGCTGCTCAGGCAGCTGGAAGTAGAAATACTGGATCAGCTGGCCGACCTTCTCCTTCAGGCTCAGCTGCGAGAGCAGCGCCTCGACCCTTGACCCGTCCTGATTCCCAACCATTTGCAGCCTCCTCGCGGCAAGAATTGTTCCAGTGGAAGCTTTTCATCCTGCGGGTGCAGTTGGCAAGAGTCGGACGCCTGATTCTGAAGGTGGCAGTTGCAGCCACCGCCACGCGAACCGGTCCCTGAGGACTGGGCGTCACGAAGGGCCGCCGTCACGTCCCTCCGCGTCTTGGGGCGAGGTCGGCGCCAGCAACTTGCTCACCAGGTCGAGGCAGCGGGCGACATCAACGGTGTCGGGGGCCAGCATCCACTGGATCTGCAAGCCGTCGGACGCGGCGATCACCAGCGCGGCCACTTCGTCGGCGTCCACATCGGCGCGCAGTTCGCCGGCCGCCTGATGCTCGCGAACGGATTCCGCCAGCGCGCTGCGCAACTGATCGAACCGAGCAGAGATGAATTCACGCGTGATCGGGTGCTGCTCGCCCAGTGCGTCCGCGGACAAGGTGGAGTAGAGCTGCACCAACCCCGGTACGGCCCGGTTGGCCTCGGCGGACGCGCTGATCGCCGCGGCCGCATCCTGCGTGTCACCAGCGGTGGGAGTGTAGTGCTGCAGCGACTCATGGGTCCGATAGACCTCGATCAGCAGTTCGTCGCGAGAGGAGAAGTAGTGCCGCAGCGCAGTGTGCGAAACCCCGATCGCCTCACCGATGCTACGCAGCGACGCCGCGTCCACGCCGCGATCGGCGAATTGCGCGATCGCCATCTCGAGGATCTGGCGACGCCGCGCTACTCCCTTCGGATAACGCCCGGGGGAGCGGGCAGAGGTCTCGTCCACGCGCTCATCGTACGGATCGTGGCTGGTTGTGTCTCAGCAGCCCCACCAGCCGACCCGGGATGACCGCACGACGCGATCCGGACCGCAGCGACCGCCCGCCCTAGCGGCGTTGCGGAAGATCGCGGGTCGAAATCGCGTCTTGGGCAGCGGCGTACCGGGGCTCGGACGGTGGCGGTGTCGCGATCCCGTAGCTCTCGGGTCGGATGGGGCGGATCCAGGGCTCATCTTGGTCACCGATTGCCGAGATCGCGACACCGCGGGATCCCGGCCGGCCCGCGATGATGCGATTCGGACCGCAGCGGCCGCCAGGGTCGCCCCTGGCGGCGTTGCCGCAGGATCGCCGGTCGAAATCGCGTCATGGCTGAGGCTGAGCCGGGTTTCAACGAAACGGTCCGACCGATTTGCGCGCGCAGGAGGACGCGGGCTAGCTTGGCTGCGTGTTCAACATCGTGTGCCGTCATGCCAGCCTGCGTCCCGTGACGCCGGCCATGATGTGCGCGCGAATGTGTTGTCGTTGATCCTCCGACCCGACAGCGCATTCCGATCGGTCCTGCTGACCTGATCTCAGACTGAAGCGTCCACAGCGACGCTGTCCTGCCCTGTCGGGCCACTTCAAACCCGCGCCGATGCGCCGTCCTGTTGCGGACGCGCGCTGCCGCAGCCCGACAGAAGAGACCCAAAGTGATCGCAGTCACCGACCTGAAGAAGGTCTACCGCCAAGCGAATCGGGACATCCACGCGCTCGACGGCGTCACCCTTACGGTGCCGGAGAACTCCGTGCACGGCGTCATCGGACAATCCGGCGCCGGCAAGTCCACCCTGGTGCGCTGCCTGGCACTGCTCGACCGGCCGACGTCCGGTGTGGTCGAGATCAACGGTGTCGAACTGACCGCCGTCCCGTCCGCTGAGCTGCGGCGAGCCCGCCGGCGGCTCGGCGTGGTCTTCCAGCACGCCAACCTCTTCGACTCCCGCACGATCACGGCCAACGTCGCCTACCCACTCGAACTGGCCGGGGTCGGACGCGCCGCGCGGACGGCCAAAGCCACCGAACTGCTTGGGCTGGTGGGCCTGGCCGAAGCCGGCGACGCGCACCCGGCGCAGCTCTCGGGTGGGCAGCGGCAGCGGGTCGGCATCGCCCGCGCCTTGGCCACCGACCCGGACGTGCTGCTCTGCGACGAGCCGACCAGTGCGCTCGATCCGGCCACCACCGGCGAGATCCTCGACCTGATCAGCGCGCTCAAGGTCCGGCTCGGGCTGGCCGTGCTGGTGATCACCCACGAGATGAACGTGGTCAAGCGCATCTGCGACTCCGTCTCGCTGCTCGAAGACGGACGGGTCGTCGAATCCGGTCCGCTGACCGAAGTGGTCGGCACTTTCGGCAGCCGGCTGAGCGA
>DAOPRQ010000110.1:0-5983 GCA_035349055.1 Propionicimonas sp. | reverse complement strand
ACCCGCTCATCCCGCAGCACCCAGGCGATCGCCAGCTGGGCCAGGGTCTGACCGCGTCCGGCGGCCAGGTCGTTCAGCGCGCGGATGTGGTCCAGGTTCTGCGCAGAGAGCAGGTCGGTGGACAACGACTTGTCCTGCGCTGCCCGCGAGCCCTCCGGAACGCCGTTGAGGTACTTGTCGGTGAGCATGCCCTGGGCCAGCGGGGAGAACGCGATGCAACCCAACCCCGTGTCACCAAGTGCATCCAGCAGGCTCTCGCCCGCGGTCGCGTCCTCGACCCAGCGGTTCAGCATCGAGTACGAGGGCTGGTGGATCACCAGCGGCGTCCCGAGCTCGGTCGCGATCGCGACCGCTTCCCGCGTCCGCTCGGCCGAGTAGGAGGAGATGCCGACGTAGAGCGCCTTGCCCTGGCGGACGGCGGTATCCAGCGCCAGCATCGTCTCGGCCAGCGGCGTCGTGGGGTCGTAGTGGTGGTGGTAGAAGATGTCGACGTAGTCCAGGCCCATCCGCTGCAGCGACTGGTCGAGGGACGCGAGCAGGTACTTGCGGGAGCCCAGGTCACCGTAGGGTCCGGGCCACATGTCCCAGCCGGCCTTGCTGGAGATGATCAACTCGTCGCGGTAGGGCTTGAAGTCCTCGCGCAGGTGCCGGCCGAAGTTGGTCTCCGCCGAGCCATAGGGCGGACCGTAGTTGTTGGCCAGGTCGAAATGGCTGATGCCGAGTTCGAACGCCCGCCGCAGGGTGGCGCGCTGGTTGGCGAACGGGGTGTCGTCGCCGAAGTTGTGCCAAAGGCCCAGCGAGATCGCGGGCAGCTTCAGTCCGGTGCGTCCGACGGGGCGGTAGGGCATTCGGCCGTCGTAACGGTCGGTGTCAGGGGTGTAGAGATCAAGGATCGGCATGCTGGGCACCTCTTTCGTGAGGTTCTCAACTTATCCGCTGCTGAGCGGTTGCCGGGACCTACGGCCACCCACATCAGCACTCGATGACGTTCACAGCCAGGCCGCCGCGGGCGGTCTCCTTGTACTTCACGCTCATGTCGGCTCCGGTCTGGCGCATGGTCTTCAGCACCGAGTCGAGGCTGACGATGTGCCGTCCGTCACCACGCAGGGCTGTGCGAGCGGCCGTGACGGCCTTCACCGCGGCGATGGCGTTGCGCTCGATGCAGGGGATCTGCACCAACCCGCCGACCGGATCGCAGGTGAGCCCGAGGTTGTGCTCCATACCGATCTCGGCAGCGTTCTCCACTTGCCCAGCGGTGCCGCCCAAGGCTGCCGCCATGCCCGCAGCGGCCATCGAACAGGCAGCGCCGATCTCACCTTGGCACCCCACCTCCGCTCCGCTGATGGAGGCGAGTTCCCTGATCACCACGCCGATCGCGCCAGCGGTCAAGAGGAACCGGATCACGCCCTCGTCGTCCGAACCGTGAACGAAGCGTCGGTAGTACATCAGTACTGCCGGTACTACACCAGCGGCACCATTGGTCGGAGCGGTGACCACCCGTCCGCCGGCAGCATTCTCCTCGTTCACGGCCAGGGCGTAGAGCGTGATCCAGTCCATTCCGCGAAGCGGATCGGTGCTGTCCGCCTCCGCCTGCAGGCGCTGCAGCAGCTCGGGCGCGCGCCGGCGCACCTTCAGCCCGCCCGGCAGCACACCCTCGGTGGTCATGCCGTGGTCGATGCACTCCTGCATCACCGCCCAGAGGTGCAACAGGCCGGCGTCGATGTCGGCTTCGGTTCGCCACGTCCGCTCGTTCTCGCGCATCAATCCTGCGATCGAGAACCCGGTCTCCCCGCAATGCGCCAACAGCTCCGCGCCGCTGCCGAACGGGTGCGGCACCACGGTCGCGTCCGGCACGATCCTGTCTGGACCGGTCTCGGACTCGTCCAGCACGAACCCGCCCCCCACCGAGTAGTAGGTGCGTCGGTCCAGCTCGGCTCCGGACGCGTCCCAGGCGGTGAAGGTCATTCCGTTGGCATGCACCGGCAGCGAAAGGTTGCGGTGCAGCACCACGTCCGCGTCCGGGTCGAAATCGATCGTGGGCCCGTTGGCGAGAGCGAGCCGATGCTCCGCACGGATCTGTGCAACCAGCGGACGCACCGCGGGCGGGTCGACCGTATCGGGCTGGTGGCCGGCCAGCCCCAGCACGACGGCTGGGACGCTGCCGTGGCCGTGGCCGGTCGCGCCCAGCGAGCCGAACAACTCGGCCCGCACCTTCTCCACCTCGGCCAGTGCCCCGGACGCGGCCAGCGCTTGCACGAACCGCCCGGCGGCCTTCATTGGGCCGACCGTGTGCGAAGAGGACGGGCCGATGCCCACCCGGAACAGGTCGAAGACGCTGAGCGCCATGCCTTGACCATAGCTCGGTTGGGTCGGGTTCGGATGGTGGCGGGCTCGACCAGCTGGACCGCTCGACCAGCTGGACCGCTCGATCGGGCTCGTCGACTCATGGCTCCAGATCGTCCGATCGGACGAGTCGGACCGACCCTGGGGAGGACGACCGCGGGGTGACCCGCCAGCCAGACTCGCACTGTGACTACCTCTGCCCCGATGACCCTGCCCACCCACCTGCAGTCCGAACCGATCGCGGTCGCGACCGACCTGGTCAAGACCTACGGCAGCGGGGACGCCGCCGTGCGAGCCCTCGACGGGGTGACGGTCGCATTCGCGAAGGGGTCGTTCACCGCGATCATGGGGCCGTCCGGCTCGGGCAAGTCCACGCTGATGCACTGCCTGGCCGGGCTCGACCGGCCGACCGCAGGCGAGGTGACGCTGGCCGGTCGCGGGCTCGCGAACCTTTCCGACCGTGAACTCACCGCCGTCCGCCGCGATCACGTGGGCTTCGTCTTCCAGGCCTTCAACCTGCTGCCCACCCTCACCGCGGCTCAGAACATCGTGCTGCCCCTGGAGCTTGCCGGCCGCCGTCCGGACGCTTCCGCGCTCGCCGACATCGTCGAGTCGCTGGGCCTTACCGATCGGCTCAGCCACCTGCCGTCCCAGCTCTCAGGTGGGCAGCAGCAGCGGGTCGCCATCGCAAGGGCGCTGATCACCGAGCCATCGGTGGTCTTCGCCGATGAGCCGACCGGAGCGCTCGACTCGCGGTCGGGGCACCACCTGCTGGGCTACCTGCGGGCGGCGTGCCGCAACCTGGGCCAGACGATCGTGATGGTCACGCACGACCCGAACGCCGCCGCCTACGCCGATCGGACGGTCCTGCTCAGCGACGGCCGGATCGTCGACGACCTGAGTAGCCCGGACGCAGACGCGATCCTGGCCGCAATGAAGCTGCTGGGGGCCTGAACCATGCTCAAACAGGCCTTGGCAGAGGTGCGCCTGCACCCGGGACGGTTCGTGTCGACCATCCTCGCGGTCGCGATCAGCGTGGCCTTCCTTGCCGGCTCATCGGTCCTGGTTGCGACCGAGGGTCGCGCGGAAGGAATGTCGACGAATCTGGGGATCTCCGCGGCCGACCTCGTCGTCACCAGCGAGGAGGCACTCGACCTGCGTCCGATCGTGGCCCAGACCCCTGGCCTTACCGCCGCGCACCCGGTGCTGCAGCTCACCGAGCCACTGCGTGGCGAACGGGAATCGGTGCTCGTCGGGCTGTACCTCGTCCCCGCCGAGCAGCTTCGCTGGGCGAACCTGACCGCCGGACGCTGGCCCGAGGCTGCGGACGAGATCGCGCTCAGCCGGGGCGGCGCGTCCGCACTGGGGGTGACCGTCGGCGCGGTCGTCACCGCAGCCGGCGACGAGCGGGTGACCGTGGTGGGAGTCACCGATGAGCCCGGATCGGCGTTCGTCCGCACCGGCTACGCAGCGGCTGATCGCTTCGTCCGCAACGGCTTGGTTACCGACGCGGTGCCGGGGCAGTGGGCGGTGCGGGCTCAGCCGGGCGCCGACCTGGCCGCGCTCGCCCAGGTGCTGGGGAGCAAGCTGGAGGAGTACGGGCCCACGGTCGTGGTGCGCCCTGCGGCCGACGTCCGGGCCGAGGCCCTCAAGCAGAGCACCCGAGGCGTGGAGGTATTCAAGTACCTGTTGTGGACGTTCGCCGTGGTGGCGCTGGTGGTTGGGATGATCACGGTGGCGAACACCTTCGCGATCACCCTCGCGCAGCGGCGCCGACAGATCGGCCTGCTGCGTGCGGTCGGCGCGAGCGGCGCCCAGGTGCGGCGGCGGTTCCTCGCCGAAGCGGTGATCCTGGGCGTGCTCGGCTCCCTGGTGGGGGTGGCAGCAGGCATCGGCTTGGCCGCGCTCGCCGCCGCCTACACCGGCTCGCTGTTCTGGGGCCTGGAGTTCCCGTCCGCGGAGTTGTGGCTCGCGTTCGGGGCCGGCGTCGCGTCCACCACCGCAGCGGCGTGGCTGCCGATCATCCGGGGCACGCGGGTGCACCCCTTGGAGGCGCTGCAGCCGGCCCTCACCGGCGAGGAGCAGCGGCGCGCGTCCATCGTGCGCGGGCTGATCTGCGGACTATTGCTGGCCGGCGGTGCGGCGCTGGTCGCGCTCGCCCTTGCCGGACGTGAGAACGCCTTCCTCGAAGCGATCGCGGCCGGTGCACTGATCGCGCTCGGCGTGCTGTTCGGGGCGCCGCTGTTCGTGCCCGGCCTGCTGCGCTCGACCGGCACGCTGGTGGGCCGGTGGGGGACGGTCGCGTCCCTGGCGGCGAAGAACTCGGAGCGGAACCCGCGCCGAGCCACCGCGACCGCGACCGCGCTGATGCTGGCGGTCGGGCTGATCGTCACGCTCCAGGTCGGCACGGCGAGCGCCCGCGAGACGATGCTCGCCGAGATCAACCGCACCAAACCGGTGGACATCGCGGTGACCTGGCAGGACGCGGACGGCGGTGCGGCTGCCATCCCCGAAGCCAAGCGCACGGCTCTGGCGATGGCTCCGGGGGTGACGGACTCGCTGGCGCTGGCGGCCGTGACCGCACTGCTGACCGACCAGGAATCGGCCCAGGAGGTGACCGTGCTGGGCTACGACCCGGCGATCGCCGGTCTCACCGGCGTGCCTGACGGTGTGGGCGACGACGAGATCCTGGTCGGCGCCAACCAGGCTGAGTACCTGGCTGACGTGGTGCGGGTCAAGGGTCCGAAGGGGGAGCGCGAGCTGCGCGTGGTGGCGTCCAAGCTGGCCGACTACGACAGTGCGTTGGTGTCGGCGGGCACCCTAGCTGAGCTGGGAACACCGATCGCGGGCGCGGTGATGTGGCTGTCGGTGCCGGAACGGTCAGCGGCTGTGGACGCGCTGCTGCAGGTGCACGAGTTGGCCGGCGACTCGGCCCAGGTCGGTGGCTCGGTGGTCGAGGCGGCCCAGGTGGAGCAGGTGCTCGACCTGCTGCTGGCGATCACCACCGCGCTGCTGGGAGTGGCGGTGCTGATCGCGCTGATCGGCGTCAGCAACACGCTGGGGCTGTCGGTGCTCGAACGGACCCGGGAGTCGGCGTTGCTGCGGGCGCTGGGGTTGCAGGCGCGGTCGCTCCGCCTGATGCTCACGGTGGAGGCGATGCAGGTGACCCTGGTCGGGGTGCTGGTGGGGCTGGTCTCGGGCACTTTCTTCGGCTGGCTGGGCATTTCGTCGCTGGGCCGCACGATGCGCGTCCAGGAAGTGCGGTTCGCAGTGAACGTGCCGCAGACGCTGGGCATGTTGGCCCTTGCGGTGTTGGCCGCCGCGCTGGCGTCCGTGCTGCCCGGGCGGCGAGCCGCGAAGGCGTCCCCGACGGAGGCCTTGGCCGACATCTGAGCTCCTCGCAACCGGTCCCTGAGGAGCGTTGTGAGGAACGCCCTTCGTGACACACGAGTTCGCAAGCTCACTCGTGTTCCTCAGGACCCGCAACGCGCCACGTTGGGCTGCCGCCTTCCCCAAACCGGCAGAATGTCCACAACGGACGGAGGCGGATGGAACTCTTCATCGGTGTGGTGCTGCTCGCGCTGGGCGTCGCGGGGTTGATCTGGGCGCGCAGGGAGAGCCGCGACGAGGTGTTCGCCGG
>DAOPRQ010000109.1:0-6435 GCA_035349055.1 Propionicimonas sp. | reverse complement strand
CGACGGCATGGCTCAGCGCAGCCTCGCTGGTGGCCTCGTCACCGGCGAGGTCGGGCGGCCTCTCCACCGCGATCGCGCCCGCCGCCGTGGCCGCCGCGGCGATCGTCGGATCGTCGGTGGACATCGCGACGGCTGTGACGCGCTGGGCCATTTGGGCGGCACGAATCGCGCGCACAACCAGTGGCACCCCGCCGACCCGGGCAAGGTTCTTGCCTGGGACGCCCTTTGAACCGCCCCTGGCCGGAATCACCACCAGCACGTCGCCGCTCATATTGCGGCCAGCTTCCGCAGTGCCGGCGCCACCACTTCGGCGCCGTGCCGGTACATGGTGCGGGCGCTGGTCCGCACCGCCGCGCGCAGCCGTCCGGGCCCGGCCGCACCGCCACTGAGCGGTTGGCCATCGGCACGGACGCCGTAGCGGGCAAGCAGTCCGGGCAAGAGGGCCGGCGCGTTCGCGAGCGTGTAGAACGGTCGCAGCTGCGGCAATCCGTTTCGCACGAGTTGCTCTGCCACCCGTCCGGGAAGCTGGTCGATGCCGATGCCCAGCCCGTGTCGCCGCGCCCACCTGGGCTCGGCTACCGGGGCGGCGCCCGCGTCCAGGTCATCGAAGGAGACCAGGCAGCCGGACCCGAGGAAGTAGGCGTTGCCCAGCGACTCGCGGATCCCGAAGTCAGTGAGGATGGCCGTCGGGACGCTCCGATGGATCGCCTCGGCAGCCGCGGTCGAACTGACCGTCACCAGCAGGTCGGTTCGATCCAGCACCTCGCCCATCTCACCCATCGCCAGCTTCAGGTTCGGCGGACGGGACGCGCCCAGCCCCTGCACCAGGTCGGCATAGGAGTAGAGCTCGGCGTGGGTGACCCGCTCCCCCGGCAGCGCCCGGAGTTTCACCTGCACGTCCCGAGCAGTGTGACGGCGGGCATGTTCGGCGAGCCGCTCGATCAGGTAGCGACGCTCGCGAAGACTGCCCGGCACCCCGGGCTGGCCGGCGAAGGTGACCGTATAGGCGTCCGAGGCCGAGGCAGTAAGCCGGTCCGGCCGGGCGTCGCCGAGAAAGGGCAACCGGCCCAGCACCAGGCAGGACGGATCCACCCCGGCCCCGCTCAGCACCAGCCGGAACCGGTCGTAGTCAGCGGGGCTGTTCGCGACGATCAGGTCTGCCCCGGCGCGCAGGAGCAACCCTTCGACGACCTTCTCGTAGACCACGCCGACGTACCCGGCCACCACCAGGGGACGGGACGGCAGCTCGGCGGCGGCCAGCAGGTGCAGCATCGCCTGGCACCCACCACCGGGCAGGGCCAGGATCAGCACGTCGGGCTGCTGTTCGCGCAGCGCGCCGATCAATTCGGCGGCAGTCACGCTCCTGATCTGCCCGGGCTGCAGGCCGGCCTCGGCAAGCTGCCGGCCACTTGGCGGCACGCTGCCGAGCAACTGGAAGCCGGCCACCGGCGTGGACGGATGCAGCCGTCCAGCCAGATGGGCTGCCCACTTCCAGCGGCTGTCGGTATCGGCGAGGATCGCCACCGACCGGGATCGATTGCTGGTCACACCGGCAACCTAGGTAGCCAGATTGGCCGCGCTGACAACGCCGGAACACAAGTCGGTGAACAACGTCCGAACGATGTTGGCGCCGTTCGGCTGGTCGAGCTTGTCGAGACCCAGATCTCGTCCGATGGGTTTCAAGCATCCGAGCAAGGGGGAAGACCACTCGCGATCGCTCTTTCCGCCGGCCTCGCCCCTGGTCCGGCCCAGGCGCACGGCCGCCACGATGATCACCCGGCCGGTCGAGGACACCGGTCAACGCGATCCAGCTACCCAACGGATTCCAGCCCGAAGGCATCGCCATCCTGGGTCGGACGGCCTACTTCGGCTCCCTCGCGGACGGCGACATCTACGCTGCGAGCCTGACCACCGGCGAGGGCAAGGTCATCAGCGAAGGCCCCGGCACTCCGTCCGTGGGGCTCAAGGTGGATGGTCGCGGACGGCTCTTCGTCGCCGGCGGGTCCGCCGGTAACGCACGCGTGGTCGATGTCCGCTCCGGCCGGGTACTGGCGAGCTATCAGTTCACCACTGGAGCAGCTTTCATCAACGAGGTGGTACTCACCCGTCACACCGCGTGGTTCACCGACTCCCAGAACGCCGAGCTCTACGGGGTGCCGCTCGGCAAATGGGGGCGCCTCTCAGCCCCTGACCAGGTGATCCACGCTGCCGCTCAGTGGCGCCTACGTGCACGCGTCCGGCTTCAACCTCAACGGCATCACCACCACCCCGAGCGGTGCGTTGCTGGCCGTTCAGTCAGCGACCGGGCTGCTCTTCCGCATCGATCCGCGCACTGACCTCGGCGGGCAGCTGCTGACCAACGGGGACGGCCTGCTGCGCCAGGGCCGCACCCTGTACGTGGTGCAGAACCAGCAGAACCAGATCGCAGTGGTGAAGCTGTCGCGCTCAGGCGCGACCGGAGCGCTCAAGCGGACGATCACCAGTCCGGACTTCGACGTGCCGACCACCGTTGCTGCCCTTGGCAAGTGGCTCTACTTGCCGAACGCCCGTTTCGGCACCGCTGCGACACCGCAGACCGAGTACACGGCCGTCCACGTGTCGACTCGCCCCGCGGTCAGCCGGCCTTGACCGCAGCGAAGCCCGCCTTGATCTGGTCGATCAGGACGAGCCGCTGGTCGAACGGCAGGAACGCGCTCTTGGCTGCGTTGATCGTGAAGCGCTGCAGGTCGTCGATCGTGTAGCCGAAAGCCGCGCTGAGCAGGGCCAGTTCCCGGCTCAGCGTGGTGCGGCTCATCAGCCGGTTGTCGCAGCTCACGGTCACCCGGAACTGCAGTTCGGCCAGCCGTCCGAACGGATGGTCCTCGATCCGCTCGCAGATTCCGGTCTGCAGGTTGGAGGTCGGGCACAGTTCCAGCGGAAGCCGCCGGTCGCGGATGTAGGCGGCCAGGTCGCCCAGCGTCCCGTCCGGTGCGATGTCCTCGACCAGCCGGACGCCGTGACCAAGCCGGGACGCGCCGCACAGCTGCACCGCCTCCCAGATGGACGGCAGCCCGAACGCCTCGCCGGCGTGGATCGTGAACTGGAAGTTCTGCCGCTTCAGATAGTCGAACGCTTCAGCGAACCGGCTGGGCGGGAACCCGTCCTCGGCGCCGGCGATGTCGAAGCCACACACCGAATCGTGGCGATACCCGACCGCCAGTTCGGCGATCTCGGTGGTGGGCATGCCGTGGCGCATCGAAGTGAGGATCTGCTGAGCGATGATCGGACGCCCGGCGACCGCGCACGCGGCCATGCCCTCAGCCAGACCGTCCCGGACCGCCTCGACCGCTTGGGTCAGGGTCAGCCCGCCGGCCAGGTGCTGCTCGGGCGCCCATCTGGCTTCGGCGTAGACCACGCCGTCGGCGGCCTGGTCCTCGACGAACTCGGCGGCCACCCGCCGCAACTGGTCATGCGTCTGCATCACCGCGATGGTGTGGTCAAACGTCTCCAGGTAGCGCACCAGCGAACCCGAGTCGGCTGCTTCGAAGAACCACGCTCCAAGCTCGGCCGGGTCGGTGGTGGGTAATTGGTGGCCCACCCGGGCCGCCTCTTCGACGATCGTCGCCGGACGCAGCCCACCGTCCAGGTGGTCGTGCAGCGCCACCTTCGGAACGGCGCGGCAGATCTCGATCGGCACGCTCACCCGGTCACCTTCTCGATGTCGGCCCCGCCGAAGGCCTGCGGCAGCACCTCGCTCATTGACTGCACCCCCAGTGGCGTGTCCACGAGCAGGTCGGCGCCGCCATGCTCCCAGAGCAGCTGGCGGCAGCGTCCGCACGGCATGAGCAGTTCGCCGTTCGCGTTGCAGCATGAGAACGCCACCAGGCGTCCGCCACCGGTCGCGACCAGTTCCGAGACCAGGCCGCATTCCGCGCACAGCGCCACGCCGTAAGCCGCGTTCTCGACGTTGCAGCCGGTGACGATCCGGCCGTCATCGACCAGCGCAGCGGCCCCCACCGGGAAGCGCGAGTAGGGCACGTACGCCCGCTCGAGCATTCCCTGGGCGCGCGAGCGCAACTCGTCCCAATCGACGCTAATTCGCCTCACCCTTTCGGTAGATCGCACCGTCCGCGGCCGGCATTCGCAATCGCTGCGCCGAGAACGCCAGCACCAGCAGGGTCGCGATGTACGGGGTCATGTTGGTGAATTCGGCCGGCACCTCATCGGTGAACCAGTACCAGGCCAAGACGGCCAGGGCGAGGGCCACCCGAACCAGCGCACCCACCGGCTTGCCAGTGCGCCGCCGGACCAGTTGCCAGATGCCCCACGCCAGCAGCATCAGGCCGATCGGCAGCAGGTAGGCGTGGATCACGTCGCCACGGCCGCGCAGCTGGACGGCGTCCGCGTAGCCGAAGAGCAGCGCACCGGCGGCCAGACCGCCCGGACGCCAGTTGCCGAAGATCATCGCCGCGAGGCCGATGTAGCCGCGTCCGCCGGTCTGACCGTCGCGGTAGAGGTTGGACGCGACCAGCACCAGGAAGCCACCGGCCAGACCCGCCAGCGCACCGGACACCAGCACCGCGAGGAACTTGAACCGAATCACGTTCACGCCGAGCGTCTCGGCGGCTTGCGGCGCCTCGCCGCAGGAGCGCAGGCGCAGGCCGAACGGCGTCCGCCAGAGCAGCCACCAGGAGAAGACCAGCAGGCCGACCGCGATCACGGTGAGCACGTTCAGGTCGGTGGTCAGCGTGCGCAGGATGCCGGCCAGGTCGGCCACCAGCCAGGTACGCGACTGCTCCAGCCCGAGCAGCCAGTCGCCGAGGCCGGGAATCGAGATGGACGGCAGCTTCTGCAGTGGCGGCGACTGGGTGGGACCGCCGCCAGGCAGCCCGGTGAAGGTACGGACGGCGAGGTACGCGCCCGCGCCGGCGCCCAGCAGGTTCACCGCGACACCGGAGACGATGTGGTCGACCCCGAAGATCACCGTGGCCAGCGCGTGAATCGCACCGCCGAGGATGCCCATCACCACCGCGCCGAGGATGCCGATCCACGGCCCGTAGTGGAAGCCGAAGAACGCCGCACCCCAGGTGCCGAGGATCATCATGCCTTCCAGGCCGATGTTCACCACGCCGGCCCGCTCCGACCACAGGCCACCCAGGCCGGCCAGCGCCAGCGGCATGGCCAGCCCGATGGCTGCGGCCAAGGCGCCGGACGAGTCGATGTCATGGGCGCCGGTGAGCACCCGGATGGTGGCGATCACGACCAGCGCGCCGCCGATCAGGGCCGGCCAGTACCAGGCCGGACGTCCGGGGGTCAGCGTTGCGCGCAGCGGTTCCGGCTTTGCCGTCACGGAAGTGCTCATGCCGCCACCTCCTCAGTAGCCGGCTTGGGTTGGGCGGCGAGTTCGCGGGCGACCCGGCGTTGCTCCATGCGCAGGCCGGCCCGACGGACGACCTCGTAGGCGATCACGACCGACAGCACGATGATGCCCTGGATGATCAGCACCAGCTTGTCCGAGACGCCGGCACTGATCTGCAGGCCGTTGCTCAGCTGGTTCAGATAACCCCACAACAGCGCGGCGACGGCCATGCCGACCGGATGGTTGCGGCCGAGCAGCGCCACCGACATGCCGGCGAAGCCGAGCCCGGCCTGGACGGTGTCGCCATAGGCGAAGTCCTGGCCGAAGAGCAGCGGCATGCCGACCAGGCCCGCGATCGCACCGGAGAGGATCATCGAGGTGACGACCATCTTCTTGACGTTCACGCCGCTGGCGATCGCCGCGCTCTCCGAGCGTCCGGTGGCGCGCAGGTCGAAGCCGAACCGGGTCTTGGTGAGCACGAACCAGAACAGGATGCCGACCGCGATGGCGAGGAAGATCAGGCCATAGATCTCCCGGCCGGTGCCGAGCCAGCTTTCCACGCTGATACCCGGCACTCGCGAGCTCTCGGCGATGACCGCAGTGCTGGTCGCGTTCGAGCCTTCCACCTTCACCGCCGCACCTTTGAGCAGGTAGGCGACCAGGTAGGTGGCGATGTAGTTGAGCATGATCGTGCTGATCACCTCGGAGACCCCGCGGGTGACCTTCAGCAGACCGGCGATCGCTGCCCACAGGGCTCCGGTGACCATGGCGATGAGGATCGAGACGATGATGTTCAGCCAGCCCGGCAGCAGGTTGGCACCGGCGAACACCGCGGCGGCGAAGGATGCGATCCGGTACTGCCCGTCCACGCCGATGTTGAACAGGTTCATCTTGAACCCGATCGCAACCGCCACCGCCGAGAGGTACAGCACGGTGGCTTCGTTCAGGATTGCCACGATCTGGCGCGGCAGCGGGGCTTTGAAGAGCACCTGCCACACCTGCAGCACCGGGTCGCCGGCGACCAGCAGGATGATCGAGGTGAGCACCAGCGCCACCAGGATCGCCAGTACCGGTGCGGCCACGGCTAGGCCGAGCTT
>DAOPRQ010000108.1:3812-6520 GCA_035349055.1 Propionicimonas sp. | reverse complement strand
GACCATCCACCCCTTCGTCGACGGCAACGGACGAACCGGGCGGGCGCTGCTGCATGCGCACCTGCGCAACAAGCAGTTGGTTCGCCGGGTCACGATCCCGGTATCGGCCGGACTGCTTGCCGACACCAACGCCTACTTCAAGGCGCTGACGGCCTACCGGCAAGGTGACATCGAACCGATTGTGAGCCAGCTCGCTGCAGCGTCGATTCGCGCCGCCGGGCTCGGACGCTGGTTGGTGGACCAGTTGGCCGACGTCCGCGACGGGTGGCTGAAGAGACTGCCCTCGCGAACTGGTTCAGCGGGTCGGCGTCTCGCCTCAATCCTGGTTGGGCAGCCCGCGGTCAACGTGACCTTTGTCGTCGAACGTTTGGGGGTTTCAGCCACCGCCGCCCGCCGGGCCATCGACCAAGCCACCGCTGCGGGTCTTCTGGTCGAGACCAGCGATCGAAAACGTAATCGCGTATGGATCGCGCGCGAGGCGCTCGCCGTCTTCGACGAGTTCTCGGATCGGGCGGGTCGGCGCGTCTGACTACGGATCAGATGGTCGGGTGTCGGGCTCGGACCTTGCCCACCCATCCTGGGACATCGCGGGCGAGATCCGTCCCACAATCAGGTCTGGCGAGAGGTGCACGCTCGCCACTGGCTTTCGTCACGACAGGGGTAGACGCAGCCGACACCGACCAGAGTCAACAGTCCGTGGGGCAGCAGGTACGCGACTGTGTCCAGCTTCCACGCCTCAACGAGCCTGGTGATCTGCCTGCCGTCGTGAAAACGCCACCGCTCGAGGTGGTCCTCCAGCCAGACGTCCACTTCGCAGCCATCGCGCCACATGAAAGTGGCGCGAAGCGGTGGCTCGTCGTACAGGTGCCGTGAGGCAAGTCCACGCTGGATCCAGTGCACGTTGTGCCCGGGTCCAAAGCGGTCGCAGGAATCGGTCATGAACATCTCCGAGGTCGCAGCTTCCCCGACAGCTCCTGCCGGGGCTGATCTTCCTCCGGGGGCACCGTGTGCGGGACGCGGTTGCCAGGCGGCCAGCCGGAGGGCTTGGGGCCGCGCTTCTCGATCGCGCCCAACTGTACTGCGGCGCTCAGACAAGGTGTTACGTCGCGGGTAATCTCTACAGGCTCGATCATCGACAGGTTGAACCATGGACTAGGACCATTGAAAGGTGAACCAGTCGGGTCTGCGAGTCAGCGCGGTTCGCGTGTTGCCAAGTCCCGAATGACGTCCACCGTGTCGGCATCGTCGGCAGCCTTATCGTCCCGGTAACGCACCACCCTTGCGAAGCGGAGAGCCATGCCTCCGGGGTAGCGGGTCGAACGCTGCACCCCATCGAAGGCGACCTCGACCACCTGCTCGGGACGCACGAACACCACGTGGCCCTCGCGATGGGTCTCAAGCGCCAGGAAGCGCTCCGTCTGCCACGCCAGCATCTCGTCCGTCATGCCCTTGAACGTCTTGCCCAGCATCACGAAACCCCCGGACCCGGGATCGCGCGCCCCGAGATGGATGTTCGACAGCAGTCCGCGCCGCCGTCCGCTGCCCCACTCGACCGCCAGCACCACCAGGTCGAGCGTGTGCACCGGTTTCACCTTCACCCAGGCCGCGCCGCGCCGTCCGGCTTGGTAGCCGGCGTCCAGCGCCTTGATCACCACCCCTTCGTGTCCGGCCGCCAGCACCTGGCGCGAGAAGTCCTCCGCATCACCCGGCTCGGTCGTCACCAAACGCGCGACTTGCAGCTCCGCAGGCAGCAATGCCGCCAAATGCGCTTGTCGTACCGACATTGGCTGGTCGACCAGATCGACCTCGTCCACATGCAGCAGGTCGAAGAAGAATGGCACCAACTCCGCCTGCGCTGATGCCGTGTCCTGGAACAGCATCGGACGCCCGTCCGGACGCAACGCCAGCGCCTCCCCGTCCAGCACCAATCGCGACGCAGGCAGCCGAGCCACCGCGGCCACCACCGCGGGCAGCCGCGCAGTGATGTCGTCCAGGCTCCGGCTGTAGACGCCGACGGCATCACCCTCCCGATGCACCTGGATGCGAATCCCGTCCAGCTTCGCCTCCACCGCCACCGGCGTCCCCGCTCCAAACCGGCCCAGCGCCGCCTCGATCGAAGGCGCGCTGGACGCCAGCATCGGCAGCACCGGACGCCCCACCTGCAGCGTGATCTCCGCCAACCCCGCCTCGCCGCCGGCCTGCGCGGTCATGGCCACCACGGGGATCGAGCCGGCGAACATCGCCGCGCGCCGCACGGCCTCCACCGGCACCGCAAACGCGGACGCGATCGCCGGCAGCAGCAATCCGACCAACGCCCCCTGGCGCGTCTCCCCGGTGATCAGCCCGCTCAGGAAGGCCTGTTCAGCCGGCGTCGCCCGCCCGAACAGCTGAGCCAGCGATGCCTGTCGTGCCCCCTGTGAACCCGCTCCGCCCAACCCAGCCAACTCGCCGAACGCCGCGTCCACCTCCGTCAACGTCAGCGTCGGCGCATCGGCAGCCTCTGGACGCGACAGCAGGGACCGCCAGCCCACCCCTGTCCGCCGCTGCCGCAGCGAGCCCGACAAGTAGTGCGCCACGATCTCCAGTTCGTCAGCGGAAGCCGCTGCCAGGCTCTCCGCGAGCGCGGCTACCTTGGCCGTCCGCGAACTCGTCGCGGCGACCCGTGCCGACGTCTGCACCACCTGATCCAGCAGCATGGGACAACTATC
>DAOPRQ010000108.1:1512-3712 GCA_035349055.1 Propionicimonas sp. | reverse complement strand
AGTGACCGAACCCCTCCACCGCAGCTGGCGTCCGGCTTGGCCGTGCCCGGTGGGACAGGTCTGGGGCACCTTCAAGCGCGGACTGGCCGACCCCACCTACAAGGTCATCGACGGACGCCACTGGCGCGCTCTAAACACACCCGTTGGTACCACCACGCTCGCGGTGCGGACGCTCGACGCGTCCGGGGTAATCGAAGCCGAAGCCTGGGGTGACGGCGCCGCCTGGGCACTCGACGACCTGCCGCAGATGCTCGGCGCGTCGGACGACCCGTCCGGCTTCCGTCCATCGCATCAGCTGCTCGCAGAGCTTCATCGAAGCCGCCCACACTGGCGGATCGCCCGCACCGCCTCGGTTTGGGACGCCCTCGTCCCCGTCGTCATCGAGCAGAAGGTGACTGGCGCCGAAGCCACCTACGGCATCCGTGCGCTGCTCGTCCGCTACGGCGTCCCGGCACCCGGCCCCGGCGAGCAACTCGGACTGCGCACCTTTCCGACCGCGGACGCGCTGCGCCGCATCCCGTCCTGGGACTGGCTCAAGATGCACATCGACCCGGCCCGCTCGCGCACCCTGCTCACCGCTGCCCGGGTCGCCGACACGCTCAACCGCGTCCTGCCGGCCGAGCCCGAACGCGCGGACGAACGGCTGCGCAGCCTGCCCGGCATCGGCATCTGGACCAGCGCCGAAGTGCGCGCCCGTGCCCTCGGTGATGCGGACGCGCTGAGCCTCGGCGACTACAACGTGCCCCGGGACATCGGCTGGGCCCTCGTCGGGCAGCCGCTGGATGATGCCGGTCTGGCCGAGTTGCTGGAGCCCTACCGTCCGCATCGGCTGCGGGTGCAGCGGCTGATCGGCATGGCTGGGATCGCCCCGCCGCGGCATGGTCCTAGGCTCGCGCCGCGGACGCATCTGCCGTGAGGTCTGCGGCGGTCCTTCGTGACGGGCTCGCTCGTTCCTCGCAAGCCCTCCTCGCGAGCGCCACTGAGGCGCCGACCATCGATATGAGGGTTCTGAGGCCAGCAGAGGCGCTCACAACCCGCATTTCGATGCCTGCGCACTCCTCGGGGTTCAGCCCGGACCACGGGACCACGGCCACGCTTGGAGATCCCGGCCTTCGCCGGGATGACGGTGGGCCGCGGCTCAGGACAGGCCCAGAGCCTCCGGGAACACAGCCAAAGGCACCGACCCAAGATTCAGAGCGCGAGTGTGGAAGTCCTTCAGGCTGAACTCCTCACCGGCAGCGGCGGCCGCCGCGGAAGCTTGAGCGCGATAGGTCTCCCATAGGCGCTGGCCGATCTTGTACGACGGCGCCTGCCCGGGCCAGCCGAGGTAGCGGTTCAGCTCGAAGCGCAGGAACGACTCGTCCATGTTCACGTTGGCCTTGAAGCACTCCCAGGCCTTCGCCGCGTCCCAGGTGCCGCCGCCCCAGCGCTCGGGCGCGGGCTTGCGACAGTGCACGCCGATGTCCAGCACCACGCGGGTGGCGCGCATGCGCTGGCCGTCGACGAGCCCGAGCCGGTCGCCCAGGTCGTCCATGAACCCGAACTCCTCCATCAGCCGCTCGGCGTAGAGCGCCCAGCCCTCGCCGTGCCCAGAACTCCAGCTCACCAAGCGCCGCCACGAGTTGAGTTGCGAGCGGTTGAGTACCGCCTGCGCGATCTGCAGGTGATGCCCGGGCACGCCCTCGTGGTAAACGGTGGTCTTCTCCCGCCAAGTGCTGAATTCAGTCACGCCCGGGGGAACCGACCACCACATCCGGCCGGGACGCGAGAAGTCGTCCGAAGGGCCGGTGTAGTAGATGCCGCCGTTCTCGGTCGGCGCGATCATGCACTCGATCTTGCGAATGGGTTCAGCCAGGTCGAAGTGGACGCCGTCCAGCGCTGCAATCGCCTCGTCGGCGGTCGACTGCATCCATTCGCGCAACGCGTCCTTGCCGTGCAGGACGCGGGCCGGGTCGGTCTCGAGCTTGGCGATCGCATCCTCGATCGATGCTCCCGGGCCGGCGATCTCGGCGACGATCCGGTCCTGCTCCGCGGCCATGCGTTCGAGTTCTTCCAGGCCCCACTCGTAGGTCTCGTCCAGGTCGACGGCCGCACCCACGAATTCGCGTGACCACAAGGCGTAACGGTCGCGTCCGACGGCGTCGTCGGCGGGCGCCTGCGCAGCCAGCTCGTCGGTCAGGAACGTCACCAGCTCGCCGTA
>DAOPRQ010000108.1:0-1412 GCA_035349055.1 Propionicimonas sp. | reverse complement strand
TGGGTGTAGGCGTCGGCGATGGCGTCGATGGCAGTTGCTTGGCGTACAGTCACAAATCAGACCCTAGCCCGAAGACGTCGTAACGGCTGGGCGATCGAACGGAGCTGGCCGTTGGCCGCACACTGGTTTTCGTATACGCTATGAGGATGAGTGAGCACCTGCTGCACGGTCAGCCTGTGACTGACGAGCAGATTCAGGCGTGGGCCGATGAAGCCGAGGCCGGTTATGACCTCGCGAAGCTCCCGAAGCCACGTCGCGGTCGCCCTCCGGTGGGTGATGGACCCGGAGTGGTTGTGCCAGTTCGATTGGACGCAGCCACCCTGGCCGCGTTGACTGCGCGCGCCGAAGCCGAGGGAATTGCCACACGCTCGGATGCGATCCGGGCTGCTGTGCGCGAGTGGTCGCACGTTGCCTGAACTGCACCAGTCCGCTCGGAAGCACTTCCGGCGTGATCGCCTCGATGACGCCACCGTCCGCTACGCCGCTTCGCACGTGGTGCACTGCCGCCCGCTCGACGAGGAGGACGTTCCGCGTCGATGGCTCATGATCGGTACGGACACGGCAGGGCGTCTGCTTGAACTTGTTGTCTTGGTCTATGACGACGGATACGAGCTGGTCATCCACGCTATGAAGGCTCGTCCGCAATACCTGGACGAGATCTGATCGGCCATGATGGGTGGCGAGACCACGGAGTGATGAACGTTGAATGCCAGGAGTGACATGACCCAGATCTGGGCCCACCGCGGCGCCCGCGCAGAGGCGCCGGAGAACACGTTGCCGGCGTTCGAGTTGGCCATCGAGCAGCAGGCGGACGGGGTCGAGTTCGACGTCCAGTTCACCGCGGACAACGAGTTGGTGGTGATCCACGACGAGACGGTGGCGCGGACGACCGACGGCCAGGGCCGGGTGGTGGCCTATTCGTTGGCGCAGTTGCAGCGGCTGGACGCGTCCGCTGGGAAGCCTGAGTTCGCCGGCGTGCAGATTCCGACGCTCGCCCAGGTGCTGGAGGTCCTCAAGCCGACCAACCTTGAGCTCAACATCGAGCTGAAGAACTCGGTGGAGGACTATCCGGGCTTGGAGGAGGCCGTGCTGGCGATGGTGGCCGAGTTCGGCCTGGCCGATCGGGTGGTGCTGTCGAGCTTCAACCACTACTCGCTGAAGAAGTTGCAGTCACTCGGCGCGCCTTCGCCGATCGGGATGCTGTATTCCGATCCGCTGTACCGGCCGTGGCGCTACGCCGCGAAGCTGGGCGTGGACGCGCTGCATCCCCCGGCCAGGTATGTCACGAGCGCCCGGTTCGTCCGCAAGGCGCACGCTGCCGGCCTGGCGGTGCGTCCGTGGATCGTGAACGGTGAGCGGCGCCTGGAGCGCATGTTCCGCTGGGGTGTGGACGCGGTCTTCACCGACTATCC
>DAOPRQ010000107.1:0-6614 GCA_035349055.1 Propionicimonas sp. | reverse complement strand
GCTGAGCTCAGCTGCCGGATGAGTACCGACCAACTCCCCGTCCCGCAAAATGGTCACCTGGGTGGAGATCTTCTTGATCTCCTCCATCCGGTGCGAGATGTAGACCACCGCGGTCGTGGGGGTGACGAAGTTGTCGATGATCCGGAACAGGGTCGCCACCTCGGTCTCGGTGAGCGCGGCCGTGGGCTCGTCCATGATCAACACCGAAGCGTTGAATGACAGCGCCTTGGCGATCTCGACCATCTGCTGCTGCGCCACTGTCAGCCGGCCCACCTGCAGCTTTGGATCGATATCGACGCCGAGCCGGTCGAGCAATTCCGCAGCCTGCCGGTTAAGCATGCGGTCATCGTTGAGGACGCCGCCGGGCAGCTTCGGCTCCCGACCGATGAAGATGTTCTGGGCAACCGTGAGGTGGTTCATCAGGAAGAACTCCTGATGGATCACGCTGATCCCGGCATGGTGTGCCGACAATGGGGTGGGCAGCACAATCCGATCTCCACGTAGCCGCACCTCGCCCCCGTCGGGTTGGTACAGACCGGCGAAGATCTTCATCAACGTCGACTTGCCGGCGCCGTTCTCGCCCACCAGAGCGTGCACCTCGCCACCACGCAGGACGAAGTCAACGTTGTTCAAGGCCCGCACGCCGGGAAATAGCTTGCCGACCCCGCGCGCTTCCAGCAGCACCTCGCCCGCACTGGCGGACGGTACTGCTGCCGCGTCCGTGCTGACCACCGTCATCTTCAGCCTCCTCGCTGTTGGTGTCGCATGTCTCTAGTGACCGTCGTTCTCGGATTGCCGATCGAGGGTCGGGTCTGTGCCCGACGAACTCGCCCCGACCATCAGCGACGACTTCGTATAGCACGTTCTAGCATCTGAACCGCTTTGTCAATACATTGTTACGAACCTGCTAGCAGGTGTTATCTAACTGTTGCTTTCACGTGCTAGTCAGTGCCGGATGCCCGCTGGTTCACGTCCGGCGATAACTAGCTGGCACGCCGCAGATCGTGGTCCAGCGCCGGCTCATTCACGTAGACCACCGTTGCCACCTCAATCGGAGTTCCACCTTGATCGAAGGCGACGATCCGCACCGCGAAGATCCGCTCCGAGTCATCCAGACCCAGGGCTGCCTTCTCGGTCGCGTCCGGAGGCCGGAACTCAAAGGTGCGCTGGTCCCGCACTGTGGCATGCCCAATGTCGGCAAGGACCCGTCGCACCGGCGTCGTGGACAGGTTGTGCAGCACCGGACCCACCAGCGAGCCAGGCAACCACTCCTTACGGAAGCTGATCCGCTTGTCCTGGTCCACTTCCAACTGCTCGAGGTAGACCAGCGCACCGTCCCGATCCAGGCCGAGGTCGAGCGCAGCCCGCGGCTCGACTCGGTCCGGCTCGAGTCGAACAAGCCGTAGGACAGCCTGATCACTGGGTTCGGGGCAAGCCAGCCATGCCTCTCGGGCGGGCTGAACCGTCCGAGAAAAGGGACCGACCACTTCGGTGCCCCGGCCGCGCGACCTGGTGATCAGCCCCTTACTTGCCAACTCGACCAAGGCCCGCCGGAGGGTCGGCCGGGCGACGGCGAGTCTGGCCGCGAAGAGGTCTTCCCGCTCCAGCGCTTCGCCGGGTTTCAGCACACCGCTCTCGATCGCGGCCGTGAACTGCTGCACGAGTTGGTGGTACAGCGGCGACGGGCTCGCGCGATCGAGGAGCACAGTGAACGCAGGGTTCTGCGTTTCGATGATCACCTTCTTCTCCTAACCGTCGCCGCTGTGGGTTTCGTGTCGGCGTCAGCTGAAGGCCGCGCAGAAGGCGTCCAGAGCGACATCGGAATCACCCTTGGCGAAGGCCTCCATGGCCACCACGCCGGAGTAGCCGATGTCCTTGAGCGCAGCGGCGACCGCGGCGTAATTCACCTCACCCGTCCCCGGCTCACAACGTCCAGGCACGTCGGCGACCTGGATCTCGCCGATCCACGGCTGGCACTCCCGCACCAACTCGATCAGGTTCCCCTCACCAATCTGGGCGTGGTACAGGTCGAGATTCATGCGAAGGTGCGGGGAGTCGACCGCAGCGACGAGGGTTTTGGTGTCGCGCGCCAGCGCGAAGGGGGTACCGGGGTGATCGACCGGAAGGTTGAGGTTCTCCAGGGTGAACACCTTGTCGTGCTTGGCTCCCAGTTCAGCGAGCCGGCGCAGGGTGTCGGCGGCGCGCAACCACATGCCCGGCGTGACCACCTGGACCGGCTTCACCGGCAGCCCGCCCTCACCCAGGCCGGTACCGTGCACGTTCAGGCTCGGGCAGTTCAGCCGCTTGGCCACCTCGATCGACTGCTCGGCCGTGGCGAGGAACTGCTCGATGCCGTCGTCGTCGGTGAGGGTGCCGGTGAGGTAGCCGGTCATGGAGACGATCTCTGCGCCGCTGTTGGCGAGGGCGTCGATGTCCTTGTTCGACCAGTCCCAGATCTCTACCAGGAGACCCCGATCACGAATGCGCTCGACCCGCTCCAGAAATGGCCGGTCGAGGTAGATCATCTCCGAACTGGCGGCAAGACGGTAGCTCATCGGTCGACCTCCTCGATGTTCACCGCGCGCTTCTCCTGCACGCTCTTGATGGACGCGAGCGCGATCGCCAAGGCGAGGCGCGCCGCGGAACCGGGAACCGGGGACGGTCCGCCAGCCCGGATGGCAGTGGCGAATGCCTCGAACTCACCCAGGTACGCGTCCCGCAGCAGGTCGGAATCCAGGCGGGAGGTCTCGACGCTGATTCCCGTGGCTGTGTACGCGGTCAGGTTGGTGGCTCGGACGTCGCCGGCCGTGCACATACCGGCCGAGCCGAAGACCTCGCCGCGGACGTCATAGCCATACATCGCGCAGAAGTTGGCCTCCGCAACGGCGATCGCACCGTTGTCGAACTCGATGGTCACGACCGACGTGTCGAGGTGGCCGATTTCCTTGCCATCCGGACGGACGAGCGCGTCGGCCAGGGCGGTGACCCGCACCGGCTTCGCGTTCGGGTTGAGCCAGCACACCGTGTCGAAGTCATGGATCAGGGTCTCGAAGAAGATTGTCCATTGGGGGATCCGGGTGGGGTCGCCCATGAACGGCCCTGGGTCGCGGGTGAGCGACCGCAATAGTTGCGGCTCTCCAACCACGCCGGCGTCCACGGCGGCGCGGGCGGCAGCGAAGCCTGCGGCGTAGCGCCGGTTGAACCCGACCTGCAGGATCACGCCGGACGCTTCGGCGGCAGCGATGGCCCGGTCGGCGTCTTCGAGGGTTACCGCCATTGGCTTCTCCACGAACACGTGCTTGCCGGCGCCTGCGGCGGCCACCACCAGATCAGTGTGGGACCGTGCGGGAGCGGCGATGGCGACAGCATGGATAGCGGGATCGCTCCAGATGTCGTCGATATTGTGGGTGGCGAAGGGCACGGCTAGCTTGGCGGCAAGTCTGGCTGCCGCCCCTTCGATCGGGTCGTAGATAGCGGCCAACTCGACGCCGGGCACTCGGTTCGCGAGCAGCTCTGCGTGGCTGCTGCCGATCCGCCCGGCACCGATCAGGGCAACGCGCAACGGCCAAGGATTGCCTGGACCAGTGACTTCGTCGTCAACTGACATGTTCTCTGTTCTCCAATCTCACACGTGCTAGTAACACGTGCTAGTGTGAGCCAAAGATGGACGCGAGTCAAGTGTTTGTCAGAACATCTAGCCAACGGGCCCTGCGCGAAAATCCCTGGTCGGTAGACTGCCGCAGGCGGCGCCCGGCGCGGGCTGTCGGCGGGAAGGAACTGGACGTCATGAGCGGGGACGCCGAAGCGGACCAGGGCGCCGGCGAGGCGCGTCGAATGCACCGGCCCACGATGGGGGACGTTGCGGAAGCCGCCGGCGTATCCCGTCCCCTCGTCTCCATCGTCATGCGAGACGCCAAGGGGGCCAGCGAAGCCACCCGCCAACGCGTTCTGAAGGTCGCCGCGGAGTTGGGCTACGTGCCCGACGACCGCGCTCGCAAGCTGCGGCAGAAGTCGTCGCGGCTGATCGGCGTTGCCTTCTGGCTGCAGCACCCCTTCCATGGCGACGTGGTCGAGCAGCTGTACCTGGCCGCCGCAGAGCAGGGCTACGACCTTGCCCTGAGCGCAGTCGCCCCCACCCGGGACGAGAGCACGGCGATCGAGTCGCTGATTCGCGAGCGCTGCGAGGCCCTGATCGTGCTGAGTCTCAAGGAAGAAGCCAAGCACCTACAGACGGTGTCGAAGCGGGTTCCGGTGATCTCGGTTGCGAGGCGCCTGAAGGAGTCCACCGTCGGGGTGGTGAGGGGCGATGATCGTGCGGGCCTGCGCATGGCCGTGGAGCATCTCGCCAGCCTTGGCCATACCCGGATCGCACACATCGACGGCGCGCGGGTGCCTGGCAGTGTCGAACGTAGGTCGAGCTACCGAAAGACCATGCAGCGCCTTCGGTTCGACGAGCACATCGACGTGGTGTTGGGCGGCCCCACCGAAGAAGATGGCGCTCGAGGCATGGCGGAACTCCTCAGCCGATCTGTACGACCCACCGCAGTGATCGGTTTTAACGACCGTTGTGCCGCCGGGGCGCTCGACTACGCCATCCGCGCCGGGCTCAGCGTCCCCCAGGACATTTCGATCATGGGCTATGACGACTCCCGGCTATCGCGGAGAACTCACGTCCAGATGAGCACGATCTCGCAGGACACCCAGACCCAGGCCCACCAGGCCGTGCGGCTGGCGATCGAACAGGTCAACGGGATGCCGGCACGCGAGGTGATCGTGCAGCCGCAGCTGGTTGCACGGGAAACGACGGCAGCACCGCCGGACAGCGCGGCCGAAATCTCGCGTCGGTCGTGACGAGAGATCCCGGCCTTCGCCGGGATGACGTTGGCCAGCCGTTATGACGTTGCCAGCCGGGAGACGCCCGTGCTCAGGCGAGGGCGCGCAGAGCAGCCAGCGACTTGCGGGCGTTGGCAACCGGGCCGCCGCCTGCCGGAGGCTCGTCGTCGATCATGATGTCCTGCTCCAGCACGTAGTAGCCATCGAAGCCCGCTTCGGCCAATCTCCCGACGATCGCCGCGAAGTCGATGTCACCTTCACCGATCGGGGTGAACATGCCGGCCCTGATGCCCTCTGACCAGGTGAGTCCACTGGTCAGAAGCTGATCGGTAAGCGACTTGCGCACGTCCTTGGCGTGGACGATCTCGACCCGGTCGGCGAACTCGGCCACGATCGCCGCCGGGTCACCGCCACCGCAGGTGATGTGGCCGGTGTCGAGACAAAGCCCAACTGAACTGTTGCGCAGCACGCGGTCGACCTCGTCGGCGTTCTGCACCATGGTGCCCCAGTGCGGGTGCAGGCACGCGGTCACACCCTTGGCCGCGCAGACGGCGCTGATCCGATCGAGGTTCTCGAAGAGGGTCTGCCAGCCGGCATCGTCCAGCACCGGACGGGCGTCGTAGCCCTCCGCTCCGGACGCCGCGGCGAGGATCAGGTAGGAGCCGCCGGCCACCTCGAATGCGCGCAACTCGGCCAACACCGCAGGGATCGGATCGATCGCCGGATCATGCATCACGGCGAGGAAGAACGCACCCACCGGCGTCAGCCCGAACTTCGCTACCTCAACGGCCCGTGCCTCAGCGTCAACCGGCAGCCAACCTTGCGGGCCGAACTCGGTTGCAGTTAGGCCGATCTCGCGCATTTCGGCCATGACTCGCTCCGGTGCCATCTGATAGCCCCAGTTCGGTACCTCACACACGCCCCAGCTGATCGGGGCTCCAGCGATCTTCATTGATTTGCTCCTATTTCTTGGGGGCTGTGCTAGCACGTGCTACTTGCGCGCGACGACCAGTACAACTAGAGCGGGTTCGCCTCCAACAGGCTACTCCCAGTACCTGTCTCAGCACCCACCGGCGCCCTAAGGCGCGGTCATGAAGTATCGGAAGCTTGGCCACACTGGCTTGGAGATCTCACCCATCTGCGTGGGATGCATGAGCTTCGGCGTCCCGGGCCGTGGTTCGCATGCCTGGACGCTTGGCGAGGACGACTCGCGCGAAGTGATCCGCGGCGCGGTGGAAGCCGGGATCAACTTCTTCGACTCCGCGAACGTCTACTCCGACGGTACCGGTGAGGAGATCCGCGGACGCGCCCTGCGCGACTTCGGCCGCCGGGACGAACCGGTGATCGCGACCAAGGTCTACTACCCGACCGGCGAGGGCCCCAACCGCTCGGGGCTGTCCCGCAAGGCGATCTTCACCGAGGTCGACAACTCCCGGCGCCGTCTCGGACCGACTACATCGACCTCTACCCGACCCATTTCTGGGACGCGGCCACACCACTTGAAGAGACCCTGAGTTACTACAACCTGCTCAACCGCGAGGAGGAGCGCGAAAGCTACCCCGCGACGGCCGCGTTGGGAGTCGCCGCGATGCCGTGGAGCCCGCTGGCTCGCGGCAAGCTCACCCGGGACTGGACTGCTGAAACCGCCCGCTCCGAGACCGACGAGATGCAGGGTGCGCTCTACGACGAGTCCGCCGACCGTGACCAAGCCCCAGCACCTGACGGACGCGCTCGCAGCCCTAAATCTCGTCTTGACCGCGGACGAGTTGGCCGCTGTCAAC
>DAOPRQ010000106.1:0-6719 GCA_035349055.1 Propionicimonas sp. | reverse complement strand
GCAGAGCCCCAGCCTTCCAAGCTGGCCATGCGGGTTCGATTCCCGTCATCCGCTCCAGAACGGCTGCAGAAGCCGTCGGGATGCACACGACCGCTTCGGAGGGTCCGCTGCCCCATGACTAACGCAGGTACTGCGGCAGCTTCGCGCGCAACTCAGTGAACGATGGCCGACTCCCGCGACGGGGGTCGGCCGGGTCGCGTCGCGTCAGGCTACGATCGCTGCCATGCCCGCCTCCGCCCAGCAACGCCGTTCGCCGGGGTGGAAACCGAAGCAGCACGGCGCCTGGTTCATGCTTGCGTTACCCCTGGTGGTGGGCCTGATCCTGCGCCCAGCGGACGCAGGTAGCGGCTGGCACCTGGCCCCGCTGGCCGGCTGCTGGATCATCGGTTACCTCGCCTTCACCGCCGCCACCGTTTGGTTGAAGGCCCCCGCGAGCCGGAGGGCTCAGCACCTGCGTCCTGTGCTGGTGTACGGCAGCGTGTCCGGAGGGTTCGGCATCGTGACGCTCGCCCTGGTGGACCGCGGCATTCTCTGGTGGCTGCTGGCGTTCCTCCCCCTGATCGGGGCGGCGCTGTGGCTGGCCCTGCTGCGACGGGAGCGGACGCTGGCCAGCGGCGCGCTGACCGTGGCCGCCGCGAGCCTGGTGACCCTGGTGGTCTGCTTCGACACCCCGGCAGCGCTGTTGGCCGCGTGGGGAACGCCGGCCGCGAACCATGCGCTGGCGATGGCCGCGCTCATCTTCGGCTACGAATTCGGCACCGTGTTCTCAGTGAAGACCATGATCCGCGAGCGCGGGGACGCCGGCTGGCTGGCAGCTTCGATCGGCTGGCATGCGTTCTGCACCCTGGGCGCAGCCGCGCTGGCCTGGTCGGGCGCGGCCGGCTGGATCTGGGTCGTCTTTTTCGCCGCCACCGTCGTGCGCGCCTGGTTACTGCCAGCCCTCGGCCGCACCCGGACGATCCGTCCGCTGGTCATCGGGTTGGTCGAGATCGGGTTCACCACCGCCTTCGTGCTGGCCGCCCTGCTCGGCTAACCCCAGCGCCAACGCTGGCTGAGCTTGACGAAGCCCGTAGTCACCGCGTTCAACGACGGCTGAGCCTGACGAAGCCCGTAGTCACCGTACGGATGGACGACCCTTCGTCAAGCTCAGGGATCGTTGATCAGCGTCTACCTAGCGGACGTACTGGGCCAGATGCTGGGCGGTGATCGTGGAGCCGGAGGCAACCAGGTCCCGCGGGGTGCCTTCGAACACGATCCGGCCGCCGTCATGGCCGGCACCCGGGCCGAGGTCGATGAGCCAGTCGGCGTGCGCCATGACCGCCTGGTTGTGCTCGACCACGATCACCGACTTGCCGGAGTCCACCAGCCGGTCGAGCAACTCCAGCAACTGCTCCACATCGGCGAGGTGCAGGCCGTTCGTGGGCTCGTCGAGCACGTACACCCCGCCCTTCTCCCCCATCCGGGTGGCCAGCTTCAGCCGCTGCATCTCGCCGCCGGACAAGGTGGTCAGCGACTGCCCGATGGTCAGGTAGCCGAGACCGACGTCGGCCAGCCGTGCCAGCACCGCGACCGCGGCCGGCGTCCGCGCCTCGCCATCCGAGAAGAACTCCAGCGCCGCGGTGACCGACATCGCCAGCACCTCGGCGATGTTCCGTCCGCCCAGCCGGTAGGCCAGTACGGACGCCTGGAAGCCCTTGCCTTCACAGTCCTCGCACGTGGACGCGATCGAAGCCATGAAACCCAGATCAGTGAACACCACACCAGCGCCATTACACGTCGGACAAGCCCCTTCGGAGTTCGCGCTGAACAGCGCCGGCTTGGTGCCGGTGGCCTTCGCGAACGCCTTCCGGATCGGATCGAGCAGCCCGGTGTAGGTGGCCGGATTACTGCGCCGCGAGCCCTTGATCGGCGCCTGGTCGATCGACACCACGCCGGCGCCGGCCGGAATGGAGCCGTGCACCAGCGAACTCTTCCCCGACCCCGCGACGCCCGTGACCACGACCAGCACCCCGAGCGGAATGTCCACGTCAACGCTCTGCAGGTTGTGGGTGGACGCGCCGCGCACCTCGATAGACCCGGTCGGCGTCCGCACTTCGGCCTTCAGCGAGGCCTGATCGGCCAGGTGCCGTCCGGTCAGCGTCCCACTGGCCCGCAGTCCGGCGACCGAGCCCTCAAAGCAGACCGTCCCACCGGCACTGCCGGCGCCCGGACCGAGGTCGACGACGTGGTCGGCGATCGCGATCGTCTCCGGTTCGTGCTCGACCACCAGGACGGTGTTTCCCTTGTCCCGCAGCCGCAGCAGCAGGTTGTTCATGCGCTGCACGTCGTGCGGATGCAGGCCGGCGGTCGGCTCGTCGAAGACATAGGTGACATCGGTCAGAGATGATCCGAGGTGGCGGATCATCTTCACCCGCTGCGCCTCGCCGCCAGAAAGCGTGCCCGACGGCCGTTCCAGCGAGAGGTAGCCGAGCCCGATCTCGGTGAAGAAGTCCAGCAACTGCTGCAGCGAACCGACCAGCGGGCCCAGATTCGGCGCGTCCACGCCGCGCACCCATTCGGCGAGGTCGCTGATCTGCATCCGGCAGGCGTCCGCGATGCTGATTCCGGCCAGCTTGGCCGAGCGTGCAGCCTCGCTCAGCCGGGTGCCGTCGCAGTCCGGACAGGTGCCGAAGGTGATCGCCCGCTCGACGAAGGCGCGGACGTGGGGCTGCATCGACTCCGGATCCTTGGCCAGCATCGACTTCCGGATCTTCGGGATCAGCCCCTCGTAGGTGACGTTGATGCCCTCTACCTTGATCCGTTTGGGCTCCGCGTAGAGCAGATGGTGCAATTCCTTCTTGGTGTAGCCGCCCAGCGGCTTGTCCATGTCGAAATAGCCGCTGCCGGCGAAGATGCGGCCGTACCAGCCGTCCATGCTGTAGCCGGGCACCAGCAACGCGCCGTCGCGCAGCGAGAGCGACTCGTCGAAGAGCGCGGTCAGATCGAAGTCGGAGAGCGTGCCGCGGCCCTCGCATCGTGGGCACATGCCGCCGGTGCGGGTGAAGGTGGCCTTCTCGGCCTTGGTGGCCGCCCCGCGCTCGACGGTGAACGCTCCAGCACCGTGGACGGTGGCCAGGTTGAACGCGAACGCACTCGGCGGACCGATGTGCGGCTCCGCCAGGCGGCTGAACAGGATGCGCAGCATTGCATTGGCGTCGGTGGCGGTGCCCACGGTCGAACGCGGGTCGCCACCCATCCGCTTCTGGTCGACGATGATCGCGGCGGTCAGGCCGTCCAGCAGGTCCACGTCCGGACGGGCGAGGCTGGGCATGAAGCCCTGCACGAAGGCGCTGTAGGTCTCGTTGATCAGTCGCTGCGATTCGGCCGCGATGGTGTCGAACACCAGCGAGCTCTTGCCCGAGCCGGATACGCCGGTGAACACGGTCAGCCGCCGCTTCGGCAGTTCGATATCGATGCCGCGCAGGTTGTTCTCCCGCGCGCCATGGACGCGGATCAGGTCGTGGATGTCGGCGGGATTCTCCGCCTGCTGGGTTTTCGTCATGAGGTCTCCGTCCGCGGCGAGTTGGCCAATCTCTCACGAGATCGCCGATGCCGACAACACCCCGCGCCGGCGAGGGATTGCTGCCTTCGCACCCGACCTCGCGCTCCAGACAGCTTTCAACTACGCATTCGCGGAGATAGGGTTCCGGTCATGACGCGACTACGGATCAGTGAGGCCGCTGCGCTAACCGGGGTCAGCGATGACACGGTCCGCAGGTGGAGCGAGCAGGGCAAGCTCAGCGTGAGCCTGGACGCTGCCAATCGCCAGGTCGTACCCGGTACAGAACTTGCCGCGCTGGCGGCCGCGCACGCCGATTCCGCCTTGGACCGGCTCGATGAGGGCGCCGGACGCCGGAGCGCGCGAAACCACTTCACCGGGCTGGTGACCCGCGTCATCTCCGACCAGGTGATGTCGCAGGTGGAACTGCAGTGCGGCCCGTTCCGGGTGGTGTCGCTGATCTCCACCGAAGCAGTGCAGGAACTCGGCCTGGAGCCGGGCAGCGTGGCCACGGCCGTGGTCAAGGCGACGAACGTGACCGTGGAGGCGAAGCGATGAAGACCTGCAACCTGTGCGCCGGCCTGGCCGCTGCCCTGCTGCTCACCTCGTGCGCTTCGACTCAGCCGGCAGCCGGCGGCTCCGAGCTCGTGGTGTTCGCGGCCGCGTCCCTGAACGGCACCTTCACCGAACTCGGCAAAGAGTTCGAGGCGTCCCACGCCGGTACTACGGTGAAATTCTCCTTCGACGGCTCGTCGGCGCTGGTCGATCAGCTCAAGCAGGGCGCACCGGCGGACGTGTTCGCGTCCGCCGACCGCTCGAACATGGACAAGGCGGTCGCCGCAGGGGTGATCACCGGCGCTCCGGAGCAGTTCACCAGCAATGTGCTGACGATCATCGTGCCCACGGGCAATCCCGCGGCGATCACCGGACTGGACGACTCCCTGACCGGCAAGAAGCTCGTGGTCTGCGCCAACGGCGTGCCGTGCGGTTCGGCCACCGTGAAGCTCGCCGAAGCGCTGGGCGTGACCCTGAGCCCGGTCTCCGAGGAGACCAAGGTCACCGACGTGCGGACGAAGGTCGAATCCGGCCAGGCGGACGCCGGCATCGTCTACGTGACCGACGCGAAGGCGTCCGCCGACTTGGTGGAGAGCATCCCGATCCAGGGGGCGGACAAGGCCCGCAACGACTATCTGATCGGCGTGGCCAAGGACGCCAAGCAGGCCGCGCTGGCCGCTGAGTTCATCGCGCTGGTGAAGGGCAGCCGCGGCCAGGAGGTGCTGAAGGCCGCCGGCTTCGGGGAGTGATCCGCCCCGCGCTGCCGCGGTGGCTGGCCGTGCCCGCCACCGCAGCCGCAGTCTTTCTCGCGGTACCCCTGCTGGCGATGCTGGTTCGGGTGCCGTGGGGACGCGTCCCGGCGCTGTTGAGCACCCCGGCCGCGGTGGACGCGCTGTGGCTGAGCCTGCGCACCTGCACGCTGACCGTGGTGGTCTCACTCGTGCTGGGCCTGCCACTGGCGTTGGTGCTCTCCCGGACGCGCGGACGCTGGGCGGCCTGGGGACGCGTGCTGGCCACGGTGCCGATGGTGCTGCCGCCAGTCGTTGCCGGCCTTGCCCTGCTGGTGGCGCTGAGCCGGCGATCCTGGTTGGGCGGCTGGTTGGCCTCGATCGGCATCGACCTGGCCTTCACCACCGCGGCGGTGGTGATCGCGCAGACCTTCGTGGCCATGCCTTACCTGGTGGTGTCGGTAGAGGGCGCGCTGCGCTCTGCGCACGATGAGCACGCAGTCATAGCCGCCACCCTGGGCGCGTCGCCGTCGGTGGTGTTGCGGCGGGTGACGTTGCCGCTGATCGCGCCGGCGGTCGCGTCCGGAGCCGCATTGGCGTTCGCCCGCGCATTGGGCGAGTTCGGCGCGACCCTAACGTTCGCGGGATCACTGCAAGGCACCACCCGGACGCTGCCGCTGGAGATCTACCTGCAACGCGAGCTCGACACCGACACCGCGATCGCGCTCTCCGTCGTGCTGATCGCCGTTGCCGCATTGCTGGTGGCCATCACGGCCCGGCTGTCCCGAGGAGCGGTCACCAGCGCGGACGGGGCGGCCGCATGAGCAGCCTGGCCGTCCATGCGGTGATCAGGTCCCGGGGCGTGGCGCTCGACCTGGAGGTAGCCGAGGGCTCGGTCGTAGCGCTGGTTGGGCCGAACGGTGCCGGCAAGAGCAGCCTGCTGCACCTCGTAGCCGGACTCGCCCAGCCCTCATCAGGCGAAGTGCGAATCGGTGGCCGCGAGGTCGCTTCGCGGGATCGCTGCCTGCCCCCGCACCGTCGCCGCGTGGCACTGCTGACCCAACGCGCGACGCTGTTCCCGCACCTCAGCGTGCTGGAGAACGTGGCCTTCGGGCCCCGGGCCGCAGGCAATTCTCCGGCCGCGGCGCGGACGCGAGCGCTCACCGAATTGGAGGCGGTGGGGTGCGCGGAGTTCGCGTCCCGGCGTCCGGACGCGCTCTCGGGCGGGCAGGCCCAGCGGGTGGCGATCGCCCGGGCGCTGGCGACCGAGCCAGAGGTGGTGCTGCTGGACGAGCCGCTGGCCGGACTGGACGTAGCCGTAGCCGCCGAGGTACGCCACACCCTCGCCGCCCGGCTGCGCGGACGGACGGCGCTGCTGGTCACCCATGAAGTGCTCGACCTGTGGACGATCGCCGACCAGTTGGCCGTAATCACCGCTGGCAAGGTGGTGGAGAGCGGACCGGTCGCCGAGTTGCTCACGCGGCCCGCTAGCGCGTTCCTCGCCCGGCTGGGTGGGACGAACCTGGTGGCCGGGGTCGCGGTCGGTGCCGATCTGCTGGAAGTGGCACCCGGAGTAATGCTGCGCGGCCTCGCCGACCCGGAGCAGCCCTTGGCCGTCGGCGCGGCGGGCCTGGCCAGCATCCAGCCCGAAGCGATCAGCCTCCACCTGGCCGTTCCTGGTGGCAGCCCGCGGAACACCCTGGCCGCCAAGGTGACCGGCATCGAGCCCCGTGGCCAGGTGGTCCGCGTCCACCTGGCGGTAGCCGGCCACGAACTCCTGGCCGACTTGACCGCGATGTCCGTAGCCGAACTCGGTCTACGCCCCGGCGCCCACGTCTGGGCAGCCGTCAAAGCCACCCAGGTGCGCCTCTACGGTCGCTGAGGAGCGAGCGCACGCG
>DAOPRQ010000105.1:0-6889 GCA_035349055.1 Propionicimonas sp. | reverse complement strand
CGCAAACTGGACAGTCCTGGCCCGTCCTGGGCCGCATCCGTCCAGTTTCTGCTGATTGGCCGCCACACCGTCGTCCCGTTCCCGCTCCACCGTCATCCCGGCGTAGGCCGGGATCTCTCCGCGATCGGTGGGTTGGGACTGCGTGGACGGTTCGGCGGCTGCCGGGTTGCGAGCGGCCGCTGCGCGCTCAGGTTGCCCGCTTCGGTATCGTCCTAGTTGCGCAACGCGAAGCTGACGAAGGCAGGCAATGAAACCAAACCGGTTTTTCCGATCTCCCATCCTCTGGATCGTGCTCGGCTTCCTGGCCATCGCGCTGATCTTCGAGGCCGTCGGGAACGTCGGCGGCTACACCGAGAAGCCCACCTCCGAGGTGGTCACGATGATCAACGGAAACGAGCCGCTGGCTGAGGTGCTGCTGACCGACGGCGAGCAGACGATCAAGATCACCACCAAAGAGACGCCGGCGCGGAAGTTCCGCTCCTACTGGGTGGGAAACCAGAGCCAGGACATCATCGAGCGTCTGAACGCCCGGGTGGCCGCCGGGACCCTCGACAAGTGGGGTGGCGAGCCGGCGCAGCCGAACTACTGGAGCACTTTCCTGTTCACGGTGCTGCCGTTCCTGGTGATCGGCTTCCTGTTCTTCTTCATGTTCAACAACATCCAGGGCGGCGGCAACCGCGTCATGGGCTTCGGCAAGTCGAAGGCCAAGCTGGCGAGTAAGGACACGCCCAAGACCACGTTCAGCGATGTCGCCGGTTGTGAGGAGGCGATCGAGGAGCTCCAGGAGATCCGCGAGTTCCTCTCCGAGCCGGCCAAGTTCACCGCCGTCGGGGCGAAGATCCCTAAGGGCGTGCTGCTCTACGGCCCTCCCGGCACCGGCAAGACGCTGCTGGCCCGCGCGGTCGCCGGCGAGGCCGGGGTGCCGTTCTTCTCGATTTCCGGCTCCGACTTCGTGGAGATGTTCGTCGGCGTGGGCGCTTCCCGCGTCCGCGACCTGTTCGAGCAGGCCAAGGAGGCTGCCCCGGCCATCGTCTTCATCGACGAGATCGACGCCGTCGGACGCCACCGCGGCGCGGGCATGGGCGGCGGCCACGACGAGCGCGAGCAGACCCTGAACCAGTTGCTGGTCGAGATGGACGGCTTCGACGTGCACGGCGGCGTGGTGCTGATCGCGGCGACCAACCGTCCGGACGTGCTCGACCCCGCCCTGCTGCGTCCGGGACGCTTCGACCGGCAGATCCCGGTGGAGGCGCCGGACATGAAGGGCCGGCTGCAGATCCTGCGCGTCCATGGCTCGAACAAGCCGATCGCCCCGGACGTCGACCTGGCCATGGTCGCCAAGCGGACGCCGGGCTTCACCGGCGCCGACTTGGCCAACGTGCTGAATGAGGCCGCGTTGCTGACCGCTCGACTGAACCTGCGCTTCATCGGCAAGCCACAGCTGGACGAGGCCATCGACCGCGTGATCGGCGGACCGCAGAAGCGCAGCCGGGTGATGAACGAGCGTGAACTGCTGATCACCGCCTACCACGAGGGCGGACACGCACTGGTGGCCGCCGCGATGCCGGGTACCGACCCGGTGCAGAAGGTGACGATCCTGCCGCGCGGACGGGCGCTGGGCTACACGATGGTGATGCCGGACGACGACAAGTACTCCCAGACCCGCGGCGAACTGCTCGACCAGCTCGCCTACATGATGGGCGGACGCGCGGCCGAGGAGCTGGTCTTCCACGACCCGACCACCGGTGCCGGCAACGACATCGAGAAGGCCACCAAGCTGGCCCGGGCGATGGTCACCGAGTACGGCATGACCGAGGAACTCGGCGCGGTCAAGCTGGGGTCCGGTGACCACGAGCCCTTCCTCGGCATGAGCTACGGCGCGGGGTCGACCCGCGAGTACTCCGAGTCGGTCGCCGCGAAGGTGGACGCGGAGGTGTCCCGGCTGATCGCGACCGCGCATCAGGAGGCGTTCGACGTCCTCGAGACCAACCGTGAGGTGCTGGACGAACTGGTGCGCCAGCTGTTCGAGAAGGAGACCCTCGATAAGGAGCAGGTCGCCAAGATCTTCGAGCCCCTACAGCGCTGGCCGAAGCGTCCGGCCTGGACTGGGTCGTCGACCCGCAAACCGAGCTCGGTACCGCCGGTGGACCCGCCGGAGCGTCCGGCGCAGCCGGTGACTCCGGATCCGGGCGTGGGTGCGCTGCCGGTGGGCCAGCCGGTGGCCTACGACCCGCAGTTCGCCTACGGTCAGCCGAACGGTGGCCAGGGGCAGCCGCCCGTCGGCCAACCTTACGGGCAGCCGGTCTACCCGCAGGCACCGGGCTACCCGCCGCCGGGTTATGGCCAGCCGGGCTACCCGCCGTACGGCCAGCCGGGCTACCCGCAACAGCCTGACTACTCGCGTCCGTACCCGAGCGGGACTGAGTCGGGGTTCGCGCCCGAGGCTGGCGGCGAACCGGCCCCGCCGGTCCAGCCGGGCCAGGACAAGCCGGGGAGCTGAGGGTGGCGGTCGACCAGGAGCGGGTGGCCGCGGCCGTCCGGGAGATCCTGCTGGGCATCGGCGAGGACCCGGATCGGGACGGTCTGCGCAAGACCCCCGAACGGGTGGCACGCGCCTACGCGGAGATGTTCGACGGCCTGGACAATGATCCGGCCGAAATTCTTTCGACCACTTTCGACCTCGGTCACGACGAGTTGGTGCTGGTGCGGGACATCGAGGTGTGGAGCACCTGCGAGCACCACCTGCTGCCGTTCACCGGCGTGGCCCACGTGGGCTACATCCCGACCAAGGGCAGGATCACCGGACTGAGCAAGCTCGCGCGGCTGGTGGACGCGTTCGCCAAGCGTCCACAGGTGCAGGAGCGACTCACGTCCGAAGTGGCGGACGCGCTGGTGCAGCACCTGCAACCGCGCGGCGTGATCGTGGTGATCGAGTGCGAACACCTGTGCATGACCATGCGCGGCGTCCGCAAGCCCGGCGCCAAGACCGTCACCAGCGCCGTCCGCGGCATCCTCGCGAACTCGGCCACCCGCGCCGAGGCGATGAGCCTGATCATCGGCTGAGGCCGCCCCACTGCGCAGCGATTACGCTTCCAGAGTGAGCAGACTTCCCACTCCCGGACGCACGCTGGTGATGGGCATCCTGAACGTGACGCCGGATTCGTTCTCCGACGGCGGGGAGTTCCTCGACACCGACGCTGCGGTACGGCACGGGCTGGCGTTGGCGGCCGAGGGTGCCGACCTGGTGGACGTGGGCGGTGAGTCGACCCGGCCGGGCGCTCTGCGGGCGGAGCCGGACGTCGAACTGGCCCGGGTCGTCCCGGTGATCGAACGACTGGTCGCGGCCGGGGTGAACGTGTCGATCGACACTATGCGCGTGACGGTGGCCGAGGCTGCCGTCCGCGCCGGAGCGGTGCTGGTGAACGATGTCTCCGGCGGACTGGCCGACGGGCAGATGCTCGAAGCAGTGGCCGAGCTCGGGGTCGACTATGTCGCCATGCACTGGCGCGGTCCGTCCGATCACATGACCGAGCTGGCCCATTACGGCGACGTGGTCACCGATGTCGTCGCCGAACTCCACGACCGCCTCGCCGCGGCCACGAGGGCCGGTGTCCGGCGCACCCGGATCATCCTCGACCCTGGACTCGGCTTCGCGAAGAATGCCGAGCACAACTGGGCCCTGCTCAGCCGCATCGACGAGTTGGCCGCGCTTGGTTGCCCGCTGCTGGTCGGCGCTTCCCGCAAGCGTTTCCTCGGCCAACTCCTAGCCACCGCGGACGGTCCGCGTCCGGTCCGCGAACGGGAGGACGCGGGCGTTGCGATCACCGCCCTGCTCGCCGTACACGGTGTCTGGGGCGTACGGACGCACACCGTCCGGGCCCACCGCGACGCGATCGAAGTCGCCGAACAGCTGCGCGTCGGCGGCAGTCGGTAACCTCGGCTGCGAAGGAGGACTGATGTTGCCCGACCGAATCACCCTTACCGGCATTCAGGTGTCCGCTCGGCACGGCGTCTATGCCGCGGAGAAGGTCACGCCCCAGCTGTTCCTGATCGACGTGACCTGCAGCCTCGCCGCACCGGCATCGGCGGACGATCTCGCCACCACCGTCGACTACGCCGAGCTGTCCGAGCAGATCGCGGACGTCGCCACCACCGGCTCGGTCGATCTCATCGAGACCCTAGCCGAGAGGGTGGCCGCCGTCTGCCTGGCCTGGGCGTTGGTCGCCGAGGTGGAGGTGACCGTGCACAAACCGCAGGCATCAATGCCGGTCGCGGTGGCTGACATCGCCGTGACCATCACCCGCAGGAGAGCCAGTGACCGCTAATCCGGCAGGTAATGCTATGCGCGCGGAAATGCGGCAGCCGCGGAACTCGGTGTTCTCCATCGGCTCGAACCTTGGCGACCGAATGGAATACCTCAACTTGGCGGTACGCGCCCTTCGGGCTACTCCAGGGTTACGGCTGACCGGCGTTTCCTCGGTCTATGCGACCGCTCCGGTAGGGGTGGTGACCCAACCAGATTTCCTTAATGCAGTGGTCGCAGTCGAATCGACGCTGCCGTCAATGGTCATGCTCGAACGTGCCTTGGCCATTGAAGATGCGCTCAATCGCGTCCGCACCACCCGCTGGGGGCCGCGCACCATCGACGTCGACCTCATTACGGTCGATGATCGCCAACTCGAATCGCCGGAGCTGACGTTGCCGCACCCGCGAGCCCACGAGCGTGCCTTCGTTCTGGTGCCGTGGCTCGAGGTGCAGCCAGACGCAGTCCTGGTCGGGCACGGCCCAATCGTCGACCTCGTGGCCGGCCTGGACACCGCCGGCGTCCGCCGCTGCGACGATCTGAGGATCGACTGGTGAACGACGCGCCACCGCCGCGGCCCACCGTTGCGGCCACGAGCTGGCAGGCGGTCGCCGCGGCTGCACTGCTCGGTGGCGGCTGTGGCTGGCTGCTGTTCGCCGGGCTGGACGCGCTCGGGATGCCCGCGCCGCAGCTGCCCATCGTGGTGACGTTCGCGATCGCGCTGTTCGCGTTGCTGGTTGGGGTGCAGGCGGTCCGTACGCATCGCCTGGTGCAGGTGCGCCGTGAGGAGCTGCCCGCCCGCAAGGCAGTGGCGTTGCTCGTCCTCGGCAAGACCTGCGTGCTCGCCGGCGCCGGCCTGGCTGCCGGCTACGCCGCGGTGGCTGCCTACTTCTGGAGCCGCCAGGACGCGATGTTGCCGCGGCAACGCGTGCTCAGTTCGGTGGTGGCGGTCGTGGTCAGCGTCGCGCTCGCGGTGGCTGGCGCCTTCCTCGAGCGCGCCTGCCGGATCCCGCGTACCACAGATGAGGACGCCACGCCGCCGTCGGAGCGCTGAAGTCGGCAACTGCTTGACTAGACTCCGGGCTGTGAAGACCAGCGCCACGCACCGATTCGCGAGTTCCTCCCCGCTGCGCCGCAACGCCTGGATTTCGCTGGCGGTGAGTTCGGTCGTGGCGGTCGCCTGTGCCTTCGGCACGCTCTGGGTGACCCGTGCCGGCATCGCCGTGGCCATCGTGGGTGGGCTGCTCGCCGCTAAGTTCGCCTGGCAGGAGATCCGCGCGTCCCGTAACGCGCTGCTCGCCCAGAACAGCGCGGACGCTCGCGACGCGGCGACGTTGCTGCACACCGAGCGCGCCCAGCACGTCCGCCTGCTCGGGGTCCTGCAGCTGCGCAATGCCGACCTCCGGAGCAAGCTCAACACCACTCGGGCCGAAGCCGCGGTACTCAGCCAGGAGGCGGCCCAGCTTCGCGGCGACAAGGCCGCATTGGAACTGGAACTCGCCAAGCAGCAGGAGTCGGCGCAGGCTCAGGTGTTCCCCTGGCCGCGCCGGGTGACCGGTCACGGTGAGGCTCAAGACATCTGGGTCTCCGACGGCGCGCCCACCGTCGTGGAATTGCAGGCCCTGGCGAATCCGCCGCTGTCTTCGGCGCCGCAGCGTCAGCACGCCTGAGCCGGCACGCTTCTGTCGAACCCCGGGCCGGGCGCACGACGGCGGCCGGTCTTATCCCCAGCGTCGAGGACCTGCATTCATCAACTGTTTTGACGGATCAGTTGCTTTCGGTGAACCAGTTCGTACGGATTGTCGCCGAAATGCTATCTCGGAACGAATTCAGCTAGGCCGTTCTTGGGATTGTCGGTATATGCTCGCGAGGGATTGGGGAAGCTGTCTGCACTGGACTTGAGGGGAACGAAGTGGCAAAGCGTGTTCAGGTGATTCACGTCGACGACATCGACGGCAGTGATGCTGCCGAGACAATCGCCTTCGCATTGGACGGAATCAACTACAGCATCGACCTGTCTGCGGGAAACGCTGCGAAGCTGCGTGAATCGTTTGCGCCCTACATCGCGGCGGGCGAGCGCCAGCGGGGTGCGAGCAATCGGCGCGTGCCGGCGACCGGTCGCAGGACGGGCGGAGGCACCGCAGCCACCGCGATCCGGGCCTGGGCGACCGAGCAGGGCATGCAGGTCTCGGCTCGCGGCCGGGTTTCCGCCGAGGTTCGCGAGGCATACGAGCGGGCGCACAGCTGATCGGCTCCTTGAGGTTGGTATCGGCCCCGGGAGGATCGGATTGAGCCGGGGGCGAACACGGGACTGCCCGGGCATGCGGCTGCGTTGACTAAAGTGAAGGGGCCGGGCTCCGCGTTGAGCGGACGCCCGCCTGCCGCAGTTGGATAAGGAGTTCCAAGCATGTTCGATAGGTTCACCGACCGTGCTCGACGTGTGATCGTGCTCGCCCAGGACGAGGCGCGCATGCTCAATCACAACTACATCGGCACCGAGCACCTGCTGCTTGGGCTCATTCACGAGGGTGAGGGCGTCGCCGCCAAGGCGTTGGAGTCGCTGGGCATCTCCCTGGAAGCCGTCCG
>DAOPRQ010000104.1:5134-7004 GCA_035349055.1 Propionicimonas sp. | reverse complement strand
GTCTCGCCGATGATCCGGCTGAGGTGCTCGGGGAGAAAATTGCTCACCCCGATGGAGCGCAGCACGCCCTCTGACTGCAGGTCGATCAGCGCCTGCCAAGCCTCGACAAAGCGGTCCTCGAGCGGGTTCGGCCAGTGAATGAGATACAGCCCGATCTGGTCGGTGCGCAGCCGGTAGAGCGACTCGTAGACGCAGGTCCTGGCCTTCGCGTAGGCGTGGTGGCGCCCGGGCAGCTTGGAGGTGATGATGATTTCCTCGGCTGGCACCCCGGAGCGCCGGATGCCCTCGGCGACCGCACCCTCGTTCTCGTAGTTCACCGCCGAATCGATGAGCCGATAGCCGGCGCGCAGCCCGGACGCGATGGCCTCGGCCCCGTCCGCGCCCCAGAGGCCGTAGGTGCCGAAACCGATCACGGGAAGCCGGTGGCCGTCGTTGAGTTCGTAGCTGGGGATCATGCCCCAGACGTTACCCCGGCGCCCGGCTCAGCTTCGGTTCGTCCGATATCGCAGGGTGTTGGGCCGACACGGGCACTCGGTGGCGATCCGCAGGTCGCCGAGCCGGCGCTGCTCCCGCAGGGCGAACAACGCGGGCACCAGGCGATCACGCAGGGCGTAGGGGTCGATCGTGTTGAGGTAGATCTTGGTTGCGCCTTCGAAGCCGGCGATGGTCGAATTGCGCCATTTCAGCATCACGCGCCACGGCATAGCCAGGTCGGTGTCGATCGGACGGTAGTGCCACTCCTCGTTCGACGGCACCGCCACCCCGGACGCGGCATGCATGGCGTGTACCAGGTCGGAGACGCCGCGGATTTCCTCAGGCGTGTGGTTCCAGGGATCGCAGGCTTCCGACTTGGAGTAGATCTCGATCGTCGGGTAGCGGTGCCCGAAGCCGGCGAAGGCCACCGCATGGTCGTTCTCGGCGAGCACGAGGTTGTGGTACGAGGCGTAGTTGACCCCGTATTCGTTGTAGATATTCGGGTTGGTGCGCAGCCGATCCATGGCGAGTTCATGCTGCACCCCGCGTTCGTCGATCGCGACCAGCTGCTTGTGCAGGTGGTCGAAGGACGCGCCCGCGGGCTTCAGCCAGTTCTGGAAGACCGCGACGTAGCGGGCATAGCGGTTGAGGTCGAACAGCGCCTGGGTGGATTCAATCGTGAAAGCGAAGAACCGGTAGTGCTCCTCGGGCGTGAGCGTGCCGGACGCAGCCAGTTGGGTGTTGTCGGTGGCGCCGTCCACGAAGTGCCTGCGGGCGACGATCACGTCGTGCCCACCGCCAAAAAAACCGGACGCAGCCGCGAGCTGGCCGTCCTCTCCGAGCGCATCGATCATCTCGTCGGTACGTCCGCCGGCTTTGAGCTTGTTGCGGACGACGGCGAGGACATGATCGCGACCGGCCGCGGAATCGAGGTAGGCGGCTTTACGCTCACGGACGCGACTAGGCAATTCGTAGCCGTAGTTGAGGTTCCAGTAGTCGAAGGAAAGGATCTCGAAGAGGTTTGGGATGCGCCGGAACTCGGCGACCGTGGCGTGCAGGTCCTCGGCGGCAACCCGGTAGCGAGTCTCCCAATTGCCGTCGCCGTGGCGAATCACCCGGGACTTCTCCGGCGGCGTCTCAAGGTAACGCTGCTCACAGAAGGGGCAGTGATGACCCTCTTTGGCGGGGTCGAGCGGCACCGGGTCGGGCAGAGTGATGCCCAGCGGACGGTTACCGCGGCCCGCGACCGTCCACACCTCGGTGCCGCTGAACGGGTTGAGCTGCTTGACCGTGCCGTCCTTGAGCTGGGTTAGGAACTCCGGCTCCCGAATGAATGGCTGCATCGATACCCCTCACGCCGCGTCCGCGTCTTTGGACCGATTCAGACTAGTCCGTT
>DAOPRQ010000104.1:0-5034 GCA_035349055.1 Propionicimonas sp. | reverse complement strand
TCGCCGAACCAGCGGTTCAGCTCCGCCGCGGTGCCGCCTTCGGCGAACCGTCCGGTGACATGGTCGGCGACCAGGTGGACTTCGGGACAGGCGTCGCCCAGCGCGACCCCGCGTCCGGCCCAGGTGAGCATCTCGATGTCGTTGCGGCCATCGCCGATGGCCAACACGTCCGCAGCGGCGACGCCGAGGTCGGCGACCACGTCCGCCAGTGCGGTGGCCTTGTTGACCCCCGCCGGTGCGATATCCAACCAGGCGCTCCAGCCCACCGAGTAGCTCACGCCGTGCAGGCCGAGCCGCTGCGCCAAGGCGATGAACTCACCATCAGACGCCTCCGGGTCGCGCACCACGATTCTGGTGACATCGCTGCCGGCCAGGTCTTCGACGCTGACCACCTCGATTTCGCCGCTCAAGTCCCCTTCGGGAAAATGCTTGGTGACGCGATAGCCGGCGCCCACCACCTCGGCGGCCAGCGCCGCTGCCGGATGCTCCTGCAGCACCCGCTCCACCACCGCGGACGGGTCGAACGTGACCACCTGGGTGAGCTCGAACGGCGGGAACTGCACGATCACCGCGCCGTTTGACGAAATGGCCGGCCCCTCTGGCAGGCCAAGCTGTTCGAAGACCGGACGCGTCGCGTGCCAACTGCGTCCCGTCGTTAGGACGACCGGAACCCCGGCCGCCGTGACTCGCCGGACTGCCCGGCGTACCTCGTTTGGCAACACTCCCGCGTGGTCGACGAGCGTCCCGTCGATATCGAGTGCCACCACTTGCGGCCTCCAAGCCGCGCTGTTGTGACTATTCATCTTCAAACCAGGCTAGCTCACCATTCCGAACACCCGGTGAACGCCGGGCGTCCGCCTCACGTCGGCCCCCCAAGCCCGTCCCGCTGATTGCCGCCAGCGATCCGGACAGTTGCCGGCGAACATTCCCCGGCGGATGTCACTTTCGCCGGCGTGTTCGCGCCGCCAGGACCGGCGGCAACGTCAGCGGGAAAGACCAGTGGCCCACTCAGGGGCGCAGGTACTCCGCGCCGCCCAGGAAGGGACGCAGGGCGGCCGGGACGTAGATCGAGCCGTCGGCCTGCTGGTGGTTCTCCAGCAGCATGATGATCATCCGGGTCATCGCGCAGAGGGTGCCGTTAAGCGTGGCGACCGAGCGGACGCCGTCCGCGTCGCGCATGCGGATGTTCAGCCGGCGGGCCTGGAACTCGGTGCAGTTCGAGGTGGACGTGATCTCGCGGTACTTGCCCTGGGTGGGCAGCCAGCCGTAGCAGTCGTACTTGCGGGCGGCGCTCAGGCCGAGGTCACCGGAGGCCACCTCCAGCACCTGGAACGGAATCTCCAGCGCAGTGATGAAATCCTTCTCGAAGCCGAGCAGCTTTTGGTGTTCGGCCTGGGCCTCGGCCGGGTCGCAGTAGACGAACATCTCGACCTTGTCGAACCAGTGCACCCGGAAGATGCCACGGGTGTCCTTGCCGTACGAACCGGCCTCGCGGCGGAAGCACGGGCTGTACCCCACGTAGTGCCGCGGCAGCGTGGCCGCGTCCAGGATCTCCTCGGAGTGGTAGGCGGCCAGGGCCACCTCGGAGGTGCCGACCAGGTATAGGTCGTCGGCGGGCAGGTGGTACACGTCCTGCGCGGCCTGGCCGAGGAAGCCGGTGCCCTCCATCGCGGACGGTTTGACCAGCGCCGGCGGCAGGATCGGGGTGAAGCCCCACCCCATCGCCTTGGTCAGCGCCAGGTTGATCAGCGCCAACTCCAGCCGAGCACCGACGCCGGTAAGGAAATAGAACCGCGACCCGGAGACCTTCGCGCCCCGCTCCATGTCGATTGCGCCGAGCATCTCGCCGAGTTCGAGGTGGTCACGCGGCTCGAAGCCCTCGGCGGCGAAGTCGCGCGGCGCACCGATGGTTTCCAGCACCACGAAGTCGTCCTCGCCACCGCGCGGGACGTCCTCGAACACCGGGTTGGGCAGCCGGGCCATAAGCTCGTCGAACTTCGCACCGGCTTCGTCGGACGCTGCCTGGGCAGCCTTCACCTCTGCCGCCAGCTCCCTGGTGCGCGCGAGAACCGCGGCCTTCTCTTCCCCCTGGGCGCGGGCCACCTGCTTGCCGAGCTCCTTCTGCTCGGCCCGCAGGTTTTCGAAGGCAGCGATCGCAGCGCGCCGGGACGAATCCGCGCTGACCAGTTCGTCGACGAGTTCGACCGACTCGCCGCGGGCCTCCTGGGCGCGGCGGAGCAGGTCAGGGTCGGTACGCAGCAGCTTCGGGTCGATCACGGGCCAAGAGCCTATCGGACACCCATCGGGCGACCTCGAACGGACTTGCGCGCAACTAGGCGTGGAAACCCTCGAACCGCCATCGCAAAGGCTGATCGAGTGCGAATCCGTTCAGCTCAGTCGTCCTCGGGGTGCACCAGGGTGGCGTACCACTCCCTGGCGGCGGCGAAGTCGGCGTCGGTGAAGCCGCTGGCCACCTGGGTGCGCTTCCCGTCCGCCCGCGGATACGAGCCGAGGAACACCACCTCAGCGCAGATCCGATGCAGTCCGAGCATCGCCTCAGCCAACCGCGGCTCGCGCATGTGGCCCTCGGCGTCAATGCTGAAGCAGTAGTTGCCCAGGCCGGTCTTGGTCGGACGCGACTCGATCCGGCTGAGGCTCACTCCGCGGTTCGAGAACTGGTCGAGGATCTCCAGCAGCGCGCCGGCCCGGTCGGTGTGCATGTACGCCACCAGCGTGGTCTTGTCGGCACCCGTCGGTTGGGTCGGCTCGGTCGGACGCGACACCAGCACGAACCTCGTCACCGCGGACGCATTGTCGGCGATCTCCGTGGCCACCGGCACCAGGCCGTACATCTCGCCGGCGATCTGGCCGCAGATCGCGGCGTCGTAGCGCGACTCCGGGTCGGCCACCTCCTGCGCGGACGCGGCGTTCGACCCACCCTCGGTGACCACTGCCTCGGGCAAGTTCGAAGCCATCCAGCCTCGGGTCTGCGCGGCCGAATGCGGGTGGGTGAGCACCCGCCGCACCTGGTCGGCCGTGGTGCCCGGGCGTGCGTACAGGTTGAATTGCACCGGCAGCAGCACTTCCTTGGTGATCACCAGCCGCCGCCCGGACGCGAGGATGTCGAGCGTGGCCGAAACCCCACCCTCCACGGAGTTCTCGATCGGCACCAGAGCCGCCTCGATCTCACCGGAGCGGACGGCGGCCACCGCTTGACCCACGGTCGCGTACGGCACAGCTTCGGCGTCCGAGATCGTCAGCAGAGCCTGATGCGTGAACGTCCCTGCGGGGCCAAAGTATCCGAGCACCCGCTCAGCCTAGTGGGGTGCGGCTTCGAGCCGGCCGCGTCCCGGGCGCGGCACCCAGGCGGGCACCGCAGGGAAGCGCTGCGCCGATGTCCACCACCAGTGGACGATCAGGATCAGCACCATCCACTGGGCACCGGTGCACAACCAGTCACGGAGGAACACCGACACCGCCTGCATAGTCGGGCTGAACTCCACCGAGCGGCCGGTTACATAGGCGATCGACAGCCACATGCCACGCCACATCATCAGCACGTCCAGCCTGGTGGCGGCCATCAACCCCAGCGGCACCCAGGTGATCAGGTCGTACCAACTCAGCGTGTAGGGGGACGTGACCAGCCAGGCGGTGGTGAGGATCGCGGCCGTCCGCACGGTGACGGTGAGCGGGTCGCGGCGCGGATCGAGCGTGTTGGCCACCCCGGGAACGAGCCGCCAGGGCAGTACCCGCGAGAGCATCCATGCGACCACCGCCATCAGCACCCAACCCAGCCAGCCGATCACGCCGCGCGCGGCCCAGTCGCCGATCACCCACCCCATCGCCCACTGCAGCCACGGCGCCCAGGAGCCGGCGGAGATGTAGCCGGTGTTGCGGCCAGCGGCCAGCAGCGCCCGCGGCACGATGAAGCCGTATGCGATCACCAACGGAATCGCGGCACCGAGCGCCAGTCCGACCAGCTTGCGCCAGTCCCGCCGGTACCCCCAGGCCATGGCGATGCCGTAGAACACCAGCGAAACCTTCACAGTCCCAGCAAGCCCGATGCCCAACCCGGCCACGAACGAGCTGCGCCGCATGAAGTACAGACTGACGATCGCGAACACCAGGGTGAACGCCTCGTTGTGCGCACCGGCCAGCACCGACCAGATCATCAGCGGGTTCAGCACGGTGAACAGCACGGCGCGGGTTTGCGTCCGATGGTCGTCGTGCGCCATCCGGACGGCGAGCGCGCCGATCAGCAGGAACGGGAGCAGCGCGAACATCTGCAGCCAGAAGACCGTGTTGTGCATGTTGCCGCCGCCGAGGTAGGCGGCCAGCCACTGGGACGCGGACGCGAGCGGCCCATAGACGCTCGGCGTGTCCTGCCATGGCCGCTCGGTGACGATCAACAGCGGATCGAACTCCTGCCGGAAGATTTCCGCGGGAGTGATGTCGTAGGGGTTCAGGCCGAGCACCTGGATGCGTCCGTAGGCGGCGTACATCAGCACGTCCGCCGAAGTCAGCGGTGGCACCAGACTGGTGGCGATGCTGAGGACCGAGCCGGTGAGGAACAGCCGGCGGTTGCTCGGACGCCAGCCGAGGTTCACCGCGCGCCAGCAAATCAGCAGGCCGAGCGCGCCGAGCGCGATCCCCGTCCACAGCGCAGGGACGGCCACCCATTCGCCCAGCGGCAGCCATTTCACCGGGAGGTACCAGGGCGGGAGGAAGTTGATGCGCTCGCCCAGCTTCAGCGTGACCGAGGACGGCCCGCAGAACGCGACCGCGATCGTGACCAGCGCACTGGCGATGATCAACCCGAGACCGAGCCGATGGTTGCCGCTCCAGGGTGCCGTGAATGCCGGACGCAGCCGCCCCCAGGCGGCCTGAACCGGATTCGGCATTCTCACCTCACGATCGGATGGACCATCTAGCAGGCTACCTGTACGGCACAGGGCAACCCACGTCCGACCGCGGCCGAGACCGGACCGTTACGAAGCGGACGGCAAGCTCACGCCTAGGGTGGCGGGATACCCG
>DAOPRQ010000103.1:0-7010 GCA_035349055.1 Propionicimonas sp. | reverse complement strand
TCCGCCGAGGTAGGCGGAGCCGAGTTCACGGACGTCCAGCGCCAGATCGGCTTCGGCGTCGGTGCGGGTGACCGCAGCCGAACCGAGCGCGGACGCGGTCAGCCGCCACCGGCCGGCATTGCTGGGCAGCATCGCGTCCGATACCTCCAAGACCACATCGAGATCAGCTGCGTACTGACGTCCGGCCAGGGCGGCGGCAACGTCCACCAGGCGCAGCCAGAGGTTGTCCTTGACCGTCGGTACCACCGCGCGCACGTCCACCAGCAGGCTCAGCAACGGATCGTCCGTGGCCAGCATGCTGACGACCACTTCGGTGGTGAGGTCCAGGTCGAGCAGCCGCGACCACAGCAGGTGGGTGGCTGACGGGTCGGCGCCGACGAAGTCACTCACCCTGACCGTGCCCGTCGGACCGCCCGGTCCCCAGGAGCTGTTGCGCCGGAACACCGCGTAGCCGACCGGCACGCCGGCCCGTTCGGCGATCATGATTCGGGCCGATTCGAACCCGGGATGGAACATGGGGGAGTCCGCGAACCAGGCGGTGGTCAACTCCGGCGTCTCCCGGCCAACCCAACCCGGACGGGTGACCGCACCGTGCAGCCGGCCGATCAGCTCCCGATGCTGCTCGACCTGGAGGTGCTCGATGCGCACGGTGAGCGCCTCGCCCCCAGGCACGGGACGCAGCGCTGCGCCGCGCGGCAGCCTCACCTCAACCTGCCGGGCGGCCAGACCGTAGCCGAAGCGTCCGTAGATCGCGGGTTCAGACGCGGTGAGCACCGAGATCGGCTCACCCCACGTCCGGCAATGCGCGAGGTGCGCCCCGATCATCGACCGCAGGATGCCGCGACGCCGTGCCTCGGGGTGCACGGCCACCCAGGTGAGTCCGGCCACCGGCAGCCGTCCGCCCGGCACCGGGCAGGTCCGGAACGGATAGGACGCGTGCATCGCCACCAGCCGGTCGTCCGCATCCGCGTCCGCCACCCCGAACGTGCGCGGCCAGGGCAACGGGCTCGGCAGGGCCAGGGTCTCCGCCAGGTCATCGCTGGACGGGAACGCCCAGCGGTCAAGGTCGATGACGTCGCGGAGGCGCTCGGGGCCGAGACCGAGCAGGCGGAGATTGCCAGGAAGTGCGGTCATGGGCACCACTGTGCCCGATGCCGACCGGCGCGGTTCCGGGTTTGGCACCTGCGCTTCGATCAGGCACAATGGAGGGTCGGTGCCGGTTCACGCCAGCAGGCCAATCCAGCCGCCCAAACCCAGAGCGACCCGGTGCCCTGAACAGGAGAAGAAATGAAGTCAGGCATTCATCCCGATTACGTGGAGACCCAGGTGACCTGCACCTGCGGCAACACCTTCACCACCCGCAGCACCGCGAAGAACGGCGTCATGCACGCCGAAGTCTGCTCGGCCTGCCACCCGTTCTACACCGGCAAGCAGAAGATCCTCGACACCGGCGGCCGCGTGGCTCGGTTCGAGAAGCGCTACGCCAAGAAGAAGTAGCTTCACCGAACGCCGGGTGCTCAGGATTGCCTGAGCCCCGGCGTTCGTGTTTGCCCGGTCGTCGAAGGGATTGCCATGTTCGAAGCCGCAGCCGGCCTGCGCGAGGAGTACGCGGACCTGGAACGGCAGCTCGCCGACCCAGCGCTGCACTCCGACCTGGCGGCGTCCCGGCGCGTCGGCAGACGCTACAACGAGCTCAGCCCGATTGTCCGCAGCCTGGACGCGCACGAGCAGCTCAGCAGTGACTTGGTCGCGGCGAAGGAACTGGCCGCCGAGGACCCGTCGTTCGCCGAAGAGGCGGACGCGATCGCGGCCGAACTGGTCACAGTGGAAGAGAAGCTGACTCGCCTGCTTGCGCCTCGCGACCCCAATGACTCGGCCGACTGCCTGATCGAGATCAAGTCGGGCGAGGGCGGCGAGGAGTCGGCGCTGTTCGCCGGCGACCTGTTCCGGATGTACGCCAGATATGCCGAGACCAGGGGCTGGAAGACCGAGGTGCTCGATTCCCAGGACACCGATCTGGGCGGCTACAAGTCGATCACGGTCGCGGTGAAGGCTCCTGGAAACGGCGATCCGGAGAACGCTCCCTATGGCGTTTTGAAGTTCGAGGGTGGCGTCCACCGGGTGCAACGGGTGCCGGTCACCGAATCCCAGGGCCGGGTGCACACCTCCGCGGCCGGCGTGCTGGTGATGCCCGACGTCGAGGCAGCCGAGGTGGAGATCAACGACGAGGACCTGCGGGTCGACGTCTACCGCTCTTCCGGGCCGGGTGGGCAGGGCGTGAACACCACCGACTCGGCCGTCCGAATCACCCACCTGCCCAGCGGCATCGTGGTGTCCTGCCAGAACGAGCGCTCGCAGTTGCAGAACAAGGAGTCCGCGATGCGCATGCTACGGGCCCGACTGGTGGCCCGGGCCGAGGATGAGGCCGCCTCGGCCGCGTCCGCTGCCCGCAAGTCGCAGGTGCGCACGGTGGACCGTTCCGAGCGGATCCGCACCTACAACTTCCCGGAGAACCGGATCGCCGACCACCGCATCGGCTTCAAGGCCTACAACCTCGACCAGGTGCTGGCCGGTGACCTGTCCGCGGTGATCACCGCGCTGCAGGCCGCCGATCTCGCCGAGCGTCTCGGTGCGGTGGGCTGATGCCCCGCAGTGCGCCGCTGCTCGCGGCGGCGACGGCTGAACTCGGCTCGGCCGCGGAGGCTAGAACGTTGCTTGCGCACGTCACCGGTGTGGAACCGTCACGGTTGTTGCTGCTCGACGATGTCGATGAAGCCGCAGCCGCCGACTATGCCGAGCTGATCGCCCGTAGGGCGGCGGGGGAGCCGCTGCAGTACCTGACCGGTCGCGCCTATTTCCGCACGATCGAGGTGGCCGTGGCGCCGGGTGTGTTCATCCCGCGTCCGGAGACCGAAGTGCTGACTGGCTGGGCGCTCGAACGCCTTGCGAAGCTGCCCGGCGAGCCGGTCGTGGTCGAACTCTGCGCAGGCAGCGGCGCGATCTCGAAGGCGATCGCTGTCGAGCGTCCGGGCTGTCTGCAGTACGCGGTGGAGCTCTCCGAGACCGCGGCCAGGCTAGCGCAGCAGAATCTCAGCGGCACCGGCGTCACCCTGACCGAAGGCGACATGGCGGACGCCTTCCCGGAGTTGAACGGTGCCGTCGACCTGGTCATCGCCAACCCGCCGTACATCCCGCTGACCGCGTGGGAATACGTGGCCGAGGATGTTCGCACCCACGAGCCCGACCTGGCGCTGTTCTCCGGCGAGGACGGCCTCGACGCCCTTCGCGTAGTCGCCGAGGTGGCCGCGCGGCTGCTGCGCCCGGGCGGCTTCGTGTGCGCCGAGCACGCCGAAGTGCAGACCGACAGCGCGCTCGACGTGTTCGCCGTGCGGGGCGCGTTCACCCAGCTCGCCGACCACCTCGACCTGACCGGGCGGCCACGGTTCGTCGCGGGAGTTCGCGCCGCCAACCTGGCAGGATGAGCGGCATGGCGAAGGTCTGGGACATCACGGCTGACCCCGAGGGTGCAATCGAGGCGGCGGCAGCGGCCGTCAGCGCCGGTAACTGCATCGTGCTGCCCACCGACACGGTCTACGGCATCGGTGCGGACGCGTTCTCAGCACACGCCGTGCAGGGCCTGCTCGACGCCAAGGAACGCGGCCGCGACATGCCGCCACCGGTCCTGATCGCGGACGCGGACGCGTTGCGCTCGCTGGCCGACGAGGTCAGCCAGGAGATGCTCGCCCTCGCCGACACGTTCTGGCCGGGGGCGCTCACGCTGGTCGTCACCGCGCATGCCAACCTCCGGATGGACCTGGGCGATCGTGGCCAGACCATCGCGATCCGGGTGCCCGACCACGAGTTCACCCGCGAACTGCTGCGGGCCACCGGCCCACTCGCGGTCAGCTCGGCCAACGTCTCCGGACAGCCTGCGGCGAACACCGTCGCCGAAGCGCAGGCGCAACTGGGCAAGCGGGTGTCGGTCTACCTGGACGGCGGCCCGGCCGGGGCCGGCGTCCCGTCCACGATCGTCGACCTGACCGGACGGCCCCGCATCCTGCGCGAAGGCAAGCTCACTCGGGCCGAACTCGTCGCGGTGGTGCCCGACCTGGCCGAGGCGGCGTCCGATCCCGCCGAACAGCCACCGCAGGACGCGGATCAGGCCTGATGCGCGAATACCTGCTCGTCCTGCTGGTCGCCACCGGGGTGACCTACCTGCTCAGCGGCCTCGCGCGCAGACTGGCGTTCCGTTACAACGCCGTCGCCATGGTCAGGGACCGAGACGTGCACACCAAGCCGATCCCGTACTTCGGCGGCGTGTCGATGTGGTTCGGGCTCGCGGCCGCGTTCCTGCTCGCCGCCCAACTGCCCTGGCTGGGCAGCTTCGAACTGGTCACCCACGACGCTGGGGTGGTGCTGCTGGCCGGAGGACTGATCTGCGCGGTCGGCGTGGTGGACGACCTGTTCGAGCTGAACGCGCTGGCGAAGATCGCCGGACAGTTGCTGGCCGCCGGGGTGGCGGTGCTCAACGGCGTGAAGGTCTACTGGATCCCCCTCCCCGGGGCGATCGTGTCGCTGGACGAGGGCACTTCGATCGCAGTGACCGTCGTGCTGATCTTCCTTTGCGTGAACGCGATCAACCTGATCGACGGCCTGGACGGCCTCGCCGCAGGCGTGGTGGCGATCGGCGCCGGTGCGTTCTTCGCTTACGCATATCTGCTGTCGTACGAACATGAACTCGTCCGCGCCACCACGTCCAGCCTGATCACCGTGGCGACGGTTGGGGTGTGCCTGGGCTTCCTGCCCTACAACATCTACCGGGCGCGCATGTTCATGGGTGACTCCGGGGCGATGCTGCTCGGCTTCCTGCTGGCCACCGCGATGATCAGCCTCACCGGCCAGATCGACCCGTCCGGTCTGAGCGGCCTGGGGCTGAATGCGTTCGCTGCCTACCTGCCCATCCTGCTGCCGCTGGCAGTGATGGCGCTGCCGCTGCTCGACCTGGTGCTGGCGTACGTCCGCCGGACGCTGGCCGGCAAGCTCTGGTACCAGGCAGACAAGATGCACTTGCACCACCGCATGCTGAACCTTGGCCACAGCCACGCCCGTGCGGTGGCTCTGTTGTGGATGTGGTCGGCGCTGCTGGCCTACGGCATGGTGCTGATCGGTCTGTTCCCGCACCCGATCACTTTCGTCGGTTTCCTGCTGGCGCTCGGGCTCGCGGTCTATCTGACCTGGGCACGGCGGACTCCGACGAAGGCCGCCAATGGCTGAATTGAGCCTCAACCGCAGACGGGCCCAGCAGCTGCTGGTCGGGGGAGCTGCGGGCGGACATCTCGCCCTGCTGCTGGCCGTGCTGGGCTTCGCGGCGGCGAGTGGACTGTCGGCTGCGCTGTCGGCGGCGGTGGCCGGGGTGGTCACGATCGCATTCTTCATGATCGGCCAAGCCGTCCAGGTGCTGGTGGCGGATGCCCCGGCGCGCCGCGTCCTGATCGCCTCCCTGGCGTCCTACGGCCTGCGGGTGTCGGTGCTGGGCGGGCTGTTGATGCTGGCCCTTGCCAACTCCGCGCAGATCGCCTGGCTGGATCCGATCGCGGTCGCGGTGACCACGATCGCTGTCGTGGTGGGTTGGTTGTCCGTCGAGTTGTGGACGTATTCACGGCTGCGGATCCCGATCTACGACGAGTAATTCGATGGCTTTGGACGCTTTGCCGCCACCGGGGTGAAGCGAGGGCGGGTCGGCTGTTATAGTCCCAAGAGTCATGGGTGAGCGGAGCGGAATCGACACCGGTTTGCGGGTCGTCAGCATCCTCATCTCTGGGCTGATCTTCTACGGTGGAATCGGCTGGTTGCTCGACAACTGGCTGCACACACGGTGGTGGCTGCCCGTGGGAATAATCGTCGGTACTGTCGCCGGCGTCTATCTGGTTATCGCACGATACGGACGGTCGGAGTGACGGCCAGACAGGAGGTCTCATGCGCGGCCTGATCGGCCTGATCGTCCCGCTAGAGGGAGACGCCCACGGCTGGCCGCCTGGCACCCACAGCTTCGCGTCCCGTCCGCTGTTTCCGGGGATCGACCCCGAGGGTGCGTGGCTGAACAACCACGTCGCTCAGGCCGTGATCGGCGCGATCCTGGTGATCGCATTCTGGCTCTGGATGGCTCACGGCCAGAAGGTGGTCCCCGGCAAGAAGCAGTTCGCCGGTGAATTCCTCTACAACCTGATCCGCAACACCATCGCCCGTGACATCCTCGGCCACGACTACCAGAAGTTCCTGCCCTACCTGGTCGCGCTGTTCAGCTTCATCTTCGTCAACAACCTGTTCGGGTCGTTCTTCCTGTTCATGTTCCCGACCTTCTCGAAGATCGGCTTCCCGTACGGCCTCGCCCTGCTGACCTTCGTGATCTACAACGCGGCCGGCATCGGCAAGTACGGTCTCGGCAACTACCTGAAGAGAATGACCCTGCCCGAAGGCGTGCCGGTCTTCTTGTGGCCGGTGATCATCCCGCTTGAGTTCATCTCGAACTTCGTCGCCCGGCCGTTCACGCTGGCCCTGCGACTCTTCGCCAACATGTTCGCCGGCCACCTGGTGATCATGGTCTTCGTGGTCGGCGGCGGCCTGCTGCTGGCCTCCGGTGAGGCCTTCTACGTCGCGGCCGGCTCGATGTCGATCGTGTTCAGTTTCGCCATCTTCGCCCTGGAGTTGCTGGTGGCAGCGCTGCAGGCCTACATCTTCACCGTTTTGAGTGCCCAATACATCTCCTCGGCGATCGCCGAGGAGCACTGAGCCTGCCAAATAACCCTCGAAAGGAAACGACATGCTCCCCGTCCTGGAAATCAGCGGTTCGATCAACATGATCGGATACGCCCTGGCGACGCTCGGCCCGGCCATCGGTGTGGCCTGGATCTTCGCCTCGGTGATCAACGGAACCGCTCGGCAGCCCGAGGCCCGTGGCGCCATGATGGGCACCGCGTGGATCGGCTTCGCCGTGGTCGAGGCGCTGGCCA
>DAOPRQ010000102.1:0-7072 GCA_035349055.1 Propionicimonas sp. | reverse complement strand
CCCCCAATCGGTCCCTGAGGAGCGTTCGCGAGGAACGAGCGAACGCGTCACGAAGGGCCGCCGCGGGGGTCGTGGCGGCGGGCGCTGGCCGAGCCGCCCACAAGATGGCGCCTGAGCCAGCCATAGCCCTCGACCGCCAGCACACAGGGCTAGCGCTCCACGCGGTCGGCTGGCACTCGGCAAGCTCGACCCCCGCGGACACGACCCCCAAAGGCTCGGACCCTCGACCGCCCCGGGGAACGGTCGACCTCCAACACGCCCGACCAGCCAACGCCGGCTGAGCCTGACGAAGCCCCTGCCCCGATCCTCGACAGGTTCAGGGAGGGCGGCGCGAACCGCCGGCCGAACCTGAGCGTCACAGCCGTGCAGGCTGCACTTCACGACCGGCCCAGGCCTCAGGCGTCGCCAGCGCCGCGGGCGTCCTTGGCCGGGCGGCCGCGCTTGGGGATCGGGGCCGCGTCCCGGGGCTTGCGTCCCGCTTTCACCAGGGCCTGTCGCAGCAGCAGTTCGATGTGGGCGTTGAGCGAGCGCAGGTCATCGGCCGCCCACTGAGCCAATGCCGCGTGTACCGCGGGGTCCAGGCGCAGCAGGACGGGTTTGCGTTCCCGCCCGCCGGCCTGGCCCGCGTCCGTTGGCTCGGTCATCGGACTCAGCTGTAAAGCGTCCCGGTGTTGACCACGGGGGTAGCCTGAGTTGAACTACAAAGTACTACCAACAGGTTCGAAACCATGGCAGCCTTGCGTTCTTCGTCGAGCGCGACGATATCCTCGGCCTCGAGTTGGCGTAGCGCTCCCTGCACCATGCTGACCGCACCCTCGACGATCTTCTCGCGGGCCGCGATCACCGCGGACGCCTGCTGGCGCTGCAACATGGCGTGGGCGATCTCTGGCGCGTAGGCGAGGCTGGAGATGCGTGCTTCCACCACTTCCAGGCCCGCGATCGCGATCCGCGCGGCGACCTCGGCGGCGAGTTCCGCCGCCACCAGGTCGGTGGAACCGCGAAGCGACTCCTCCCCCGGACCCGCGTTGTCGTAGGGGTGGCTGGTCGCAACGTGCCGCAGCGCCGACTCGGCCTGCACCTCGACGAACTCGGTGTACTTCTCGACCGCGAAGACCGCCTTGGCGGTGTCGGCCACCTGCCAGACGATGATGGAGGCGATGTTCACCGGGTTTCCGTCGGCATCGTTCACCTTCAGCTCGTTGGTCTCGAAGTTGCGCACCTTCACCGAGACCTTGCGGCCGACCACGAAGGGCACCGTCAGCTGCAGTCCAGGCGTGCGGACCGTGCCCACGTACCGCCCGAACAGCTGCAGTACTCGGGTGTCGCCCGGGCCGACGATCGTGATCGCGCTCGCTCCGATGACGCCAACCACCAGCAACAGTGCGCCAAGCACGCCGAAGACGGTGCCATTAGCACCGCTCTCGTCGGCCATCGCGGCCAGCACGATCAGCCAGATCGCCGCGGCAAGGATCACCAGGATTCCCAGCACCGCGATCGCTCCCGGAATCGACCATGCACGCCGCTCGCTGATCTCCACCCTGGTACCGGCGTGACCCACCGGCACCCCGGCGGGCTCGCCGCCCAGGGTCTCCTGATCGTCTCGCGGCTGCTCGTCGTGACTGGACATGGTGTCGGGCTCCTCCCCAAAGAATCTGATATCTAAGTGATATCAGATTTCTAGCTGTGGCGGAAGTGGTCTCGACAAGCTCGACCAGCCGCAGGTCGAACCGCAACGGGTCTCGACAAGCTCGACCAACCGAATGCCAGCCGCAGACGTCTCGACAAGCTCGACCAGCCGTGGGTCGGACCGCAATGGGTCGCGACAGGCTCGACCAGCTGAGCGGTTTCTACAGGTTGTAGCCGATCGCACGCAGCTGTTCGCGCCCGTCCTCGGTGATGTTCTCCAGGGTCCACGGCGGCAGCCACACCCAGTTGATCGTCACTGAATTCACCAGACCCTCGAGCGCAAGCTGGGTGTCGTACTCCAGCCGGTCGGTCAGCGGGCAGGTGGGCGAGGTCAGGGTCATGTCGATCGTGGCATTGTGCTCGTCATCGATCGTTACGCCGTAGACCAGGCCGAGGTCGACCACATTCACCATCAACTCGGGGTCGACGACGTCCTTCATGGCCTCCAGCACGTCCTCCTCGGACGGCCGGGCGGTGGTCTCATCGTCCGGGAAGGTGTCGTTCACCAGGTCGGACGGACGCGTGGGGTGGGTCATCTCATGCCTCTCGATCGGTTGTTGCCAGCGCCTGGGCGGTCGCGTCCTTGAACGCCGACCAGCCCAGCAGCGCGCACTTCACCCGAGCCGGGAACTGGGCCACCCCGATGAACGCGACCGCGTCCTCCAGACGATCCTCATCAGGCTCCATCCGGCCTTGGGAATGCATCATTTCGGTGAACTCCTCGTGCAGCGCGAGAGCCTCGGCCACCGTCCGCCCGATCACCAGGTCGGTCATCACCGAGGTGGACGCCTGCGAGATCGAGCAGCCGACCCCCTCGTACGAGACGTCGGTCACCCGATCGCCATCGAGCGCCACCCGGAGCATCACTTCGTCCCCGCAGGTGGGGTTCACGTGCGTCACCTGGGCCTGGTACGGCTCGCGCAGGCCACTGTGATGCTTGGCCTTGTAGTGGTCCAGAATGATCTCCTGGTACATCGCCTCAACACTCACCGGACACCCCCGAAGAAGTTGCGAACATAATCCAGCGCGTCGCCGAACGCATCGATCTCGGCCTCGGTCGTGTACAGGTACGCCGAAGCCCTACTGGACGCGGTCACGCCCAGCCGATCGTGCAGCGGACGCGCGCAGTGGTGGCCACCACGAACCGCGACGCCACGGGCATCCAGGAACTGCATGACGTCATGCGGATGGATCTCCATCCCGTCCGAGGTCGCCAGCGTGAACGAAACCGCCGCGCCCCGGTCGATCGCCTCGGTCGGACCGAGAATCCGCACCCCCTCGACCGCGCCGAGACGGCCGAGCAGGTACTCGGCCAGCTGATGCTCACGCGCGGCGATCGCGTCCATGCCGATGGCCGAAAGATAGTCGACGGCCGCGCCCAACCCGACCGCCTGCGCGATCGGGGGCGTCCCTGCCTCGAAGCGGTGCGGCGGCTTGGCGAACGTCGAGCCGGTCATCCGAACGATCTCGATCATCTCGCCACCACCGAGGAACGGCGGCAGGTTGGCGAGCAGGTCGTAGGAGCCCCAAAGCAGGCCGACCCCGGTCGGGCCGAGCATCTTGTGGCCCGTGAACGCCAGCAGATCGGCACCGAGCACACCCACATCGGTGGGCAGGTGCGGCACGCCCTGGGACGCGTCCACCACGACGGTCGCGCCCACCCGGTGGGCCAGTCCGGCGATCTGCCGGACGGGGTTGATCGTGCCGAGCACGTTGGAAACCCACGCGACCGAGACGATCCGGGTGCGCTCGTTGATCAGGCCGTCGGTTTCGGCCGCTTCGAGGTCGAGCCGGCCGTCCGCGGTGATGTCGAACCAGCGCAGCTTCGCGCCGGTGCGCTCGGCCAGTAGCTGCCACGGCACGATGTTCGAGTGGTGCTCGAGCACCGAAATCACGATCTCGTCGCCCGGCTGCAGCCTTGCGCCGAGGGTGTGCGCAGCCAGGTTGAGCGCCTCGGACGCGTTCTTGGTGAACACGACTTCTTCCGGCACTGCGCCGATGAAGTTCGCCACCTTGTTGCGGGCGCCCTCGAACGCCTCGGTCGCCTCACCGCCGAGGGTGTGCATCGCGCGCGCCACGTTGGCGTTGTGCTCCAGGTAATGGGTCGCGATCGCGTCCACCACCGCCCGGGGCTTCTGGGACGTGTTGGCCGAGTCGAGGTAGACAAGCGGCCACTCCCCCACCCGGCGGGTCAGGATCGGGAAGTCGGCCCGGATGCGCTCGACGTCGAAAGGGGTCTCGACAGGCTCGACCAGCCGGGGGCTGGCCCCGACCGATCGAGCAGTCGAATCAGGCATCGAGCTTTACAGCCTTCACGAAGCGGTCGTAGCCCTCGATCTCCAGCTGGTCGGCGAGCTCGGCGCCACCCTCCTCGGCGATCCGGCCGTCCACGAAGACGTGCACGAAGTCGGGCTTGATGTAGTTCAGGATCCGCGTGTAGTGCGTGATCAGCAGCAGGCCGCGATCGCCCTGGGCGGTGTAGCGGTTGACGCCCTCGGAGACGATCCGCAGCGCGTCGATGTCGAGGCCGGAGTCGGTCTCGTCAAGGATCGCGAACTTCGGGTTGAGCAGCTCCAGCTGAGCGATCTCGTTGCGCTTCTTCTCACCGCCGGAGAAGCCCTCGTTCAGCGAGCGGGCAGCGAACGACCCGTCCAGACCCACCCGCTCCAACGCGGCGTTCACATCCTTCACCCAAGTGCGAACCTTCGGCGCCTCACCCGAGAGCGCGGTCTTGGCCGTGCGCAGGAAGTTCGCCACCGAGACACCCGGCACCTCGATCGGGTACTGCATGGCCAGGAAGAGCCCGGCCTTGGCGCGCTCCTCCACGGCAAGCTCGGTCAGCTCGACGCCGTCGAGGGTCACCGAGCCGCCGGTGATCTTGTACTTCGGGTGACCCGCGATCGAGTAGGCCAGGGTCGACTTGCCGGAGCCGTTCGGACCCATGATCGCGTGCACCTCGCCGCTGCGCACCGTCAGGTTGACCCCCTTGAGGATCTCCTTCGGACCGCTCTCGGTCTCGACCTCGACACGAAGGTCGCTGATGCGGAGTTCTGACATTCACTGCTCCTGGGATTCGATCGGATTATCTGGGTCTAGGTAGAGGTCGTCGCCGACGATCCGGGTCGGATATACCGGGACGGGGATGGTGGCGGGCAGGTTCAGCGGCTGCCCGGTCCGCAGGTCGAACACCGAGCCGTGCATGTAGCACTCGATGGTGCAACCCTCGACGTCGCCGTCGCTCAGCGGCACCTCGGCATGCGAGCAGAGGTCCTGGATCGCGAAGTAGCCGTCATCCGTGTTCACCACCGCGATCTCGGCTTCCCCACCGAAATCAATCGCGATCGAGGAGCCGACCGGCACTTCGGCCAGCGCGCAGGCCCGGACGAAGGTCACTGCTGTGCCCGGTACTCGTCGAGGGACGCGACGCTCGTCGGCGCACCGACGATCACTTCGAGTTCCTTCTCCACGGTGGCCAGCAACCGCGACTCCACCTCGGGCACGCCGATACGGCGGATGATGTCGGCGAAGAAGCCGTGTACCACCAGCCGGCGGGCTTCCTCCTCCGGGATGCCACGCGAGCGCAGGTAGAACAGCTGCTCGTCGTCGAAGCGTCCGGTGGTGGACGAGTGGCCGGCGCCCTCGATCTCGCCGGTCTCGATCTCCAGGTTCGGCACCGAATCGGCGCGGCAGCCGTCGGTGAGCACCAGGTTCTTGTTGGTCTCGTAGGTGCTGATGCCTTCGGCGATCTTGCGGATCAGCACGTCGCCAACCCACACCGAGTGGGCGCCCACGCCCTGCAGCGCACCGCGGTAGTCGACGTGGCTGCGGGTGTGCGGGGCGTTGTGATCGACGAACAGGCGGTGCTCGATGTGCTGCCCTGCGTCCACGAAGTACAGGCCGAACTGCTCCAGCTCGCCGCCGGGACCGTCGTACTCGGCGGTCTCGACGAGCCGGACGAGATCACCGCCGAGGCTGGCGGTGACCGTACGGACGCGCGCGTCCCGGCCAACTCGCAGGCCGACGTGACCCACGTGGACGGTGTCGTCGGCCCAGTCCTGCAGGCCAACGAAGTTCACGTTCGCACCTTCTCCGACCAGCACCGAGACGCTGGACGCGTAAACCGCCGAGCCGGTGTGCCGCAGCACGATCGTGGCAGCCGCGTTGGTCCCGATCCGGAAGACCACCTGGCCGTAGACCTGGGTAAGCCCGGAGCCGGACAGCTCGATCACCACCGGGTCGGTCAGCTGGCTGTTCGCCGGCACGTCCACCAGCACCGCCCCGCCGCCATGGGCCACTGCCAGCGCGGACGGACGGTCCACCGGCGCCGGCACGCCGAGCGCGATCGCGTCCGCGGTCGGGAGCTCAGTCACGGTCACCCCGGCCGGCAACTCGGCGTTCCACTCGAGGTGGGCATCGCTGGGGTTGCCGTCCAGCAGGCCACGCAGTCGGCGCAGCGGGGTGAACCGCCACACCTCCTCGCGCCCGCTCGGGATCGGGTGGTCGGCAAGGTCGAAGGACGTCACCGGGTGCAGGTGCGAGGCGACGGTCGCCTCAGCCGCTTCGGCCACGAAAGGGAGTGCTGTCACAGTCATCTTTCTAGTCGCTTTGGCGCGGGCTCAGCCCACGGCCCCTTCCATCTGCAGTTCGATCAGCCGGTTCAGCTCAAGGGCGTACTCCATCGGCAGCTCGCGGGCGATCGGCTCGACGAAGCCGCGCACGATCATCGCCATCGCCTCGTCCTCACCCATGCCGCGGCTGCGGAGGTAGAACAGCTGGTCGTCGCTCACCTTCGAAACGGTGGCTTCGTGGGCCATCGACACGTCATCCTCGCGGACGTCCACGTACGGGTAGGTGTCCGAGCGCGAGATGGTGTCCACCAGCAGCGCGTCACACTTCACCGAACTGGCCGAGTGATGCGCGCCTTCCTGCACCTGCACCAGGCCGCGGTAGGACGCGCGTCCGCCGGAGCGGGCGACCGACTTGGAGATGATCGAGCTGGAGGTGTGCGGGGCGGCGTGCACCATCTTGGAACCGGCGTCCTGGTGCTGGCCTTCGCCGGCGAACGCGATCGAGAGCGTCTCGCCGCGGGAATGCTCGCCCAGCAGGTAGACCGCGGGGTACTTCATGGTCACCTTGGAACCGATGTTGCCGTCGATCCACTCCATCGTCGCGCCCTCTTCACAGGTGGCGCGCTTGGTGACCAGGTTGTACACGTTGGTCGACCAGTTCTGGATGGTCGTGTACCGCACCCGGGCGTTCTTCTTCACGATGATCTCGACCACCGCCGAATGCAGCGAGTCGGACGAGTAGATCGGCGCGGTGCAGCCCTCCACGTAGTGCACGTAGGAGCCCTCGTCGGCGATGATCAGCGTCCGCTCGAACTGGC
>DAOPRQ010000101.1:0-7114 GCA_035349055.1 Propionicimonas sp. | reverse complement strand
AACGCTTGGGACGGACGGAACGCCGCCCGAGAGACGTGCCAGACGTCTCGGTCGAGACCACGCTATCCCGGGGGGCCCAGGGCCCGTAACCGGGCAGAGGTCCCGGCCGGGTGAGTCCCCTCACAAGCATCGGGTATGCCGTCCGGCCAGGTGAGCGGACGGCATACCGGGGGTGGCGGTGGGGTGTCCGGCCGTGGATTCGATTTCTTCCCAACCCGGGTATGCCGTTAGGCTTGCTCCTCGTCGCGCTGCCCCCCGGTGGGGTGGTCGACACGACCGGCGCCCGTAGCTCAACGGATAGAGCATCTGACTACGGATCAGAAGGTTAGGGGTTCGAATCCCTTCGGGCGCGCCAGCAGACCTCGAGGACGGCGGGTCCGCTCGGACCGTCGCAGCTGGCCAGCGATGCGCTCATGAGCGGTGAACCGTGGGCAAGCGATCGCGGCACGCTCGCGGCAAGAGACACCTTGTTGTCGGCACAGGTGGCATGTTTCATCGGGGAGCCCCCGGGCTTGCTGTAGGCGATGTGTTGCTGCCAGCGGCGGAACTGAGATCCGTGTACTCGTATCTAGACCCCACGGCTACCTACGACCCCGGACTGGTCTGTACATCACAACCGACGAGGACGTGGCCAGGTCTCACGCCGGCCGATACGTGAATCCGGCGCGCAATCGGGGCGTCGACGAGGCCCGTGGCCGGTGGCTGACCTTCTGCGACGCCGACGACGAGGGGGCAACGGACTGGCTCGCGACCAGGTGCGCCGCGCTGTCGGAGCAACCCGTTGTCGCCGGCCGGTTCGAAGCGCATCGCCTCAACAACCGGCGCGCCGGTTCGCTCACCGCATCGAACCGGACCGGCGTGAGGTCCCGTCAGGTCGAGAAGAGGCTCTGCCCGAGATACTCACCCGGGCGGGCGCCGGGCGGGACGGCGAACAGGGCCGAGCCGGTGTGTTTGATGTACTCCATCATGACGTCGCTCTTGGAGAGGCGGTTCTGCACCGGGACGTACTGCGTGGCCGGGTCGCGCACGAACGCGAGGAAGAACAGCCCGGCGTCGAGCCGTCCGAGGGCGTCGCTGCCGTCGGTGAAGTTGTAGCCCCGCCGAAGCATGCGGTGCCCGCCGTTGGTGTCCGGATGGGCGAGCCGAACGTGGGAGACCTCGGGGATCAGGGGCCGGCCGTCCCCTCCTTTGGCGGCGAAGTCGGGCTTGGTGAACTCGTTCCCGCCGGACAGCGGGGCGCCGTCGCGGCGGTCGCGGCCCATGATGGCTTCCTGCTCCCGCAACGACGTACGGTCCCAGGTCTCGATGTGCATGCTGATCCGCCGGGCGACCAGGTAGGACCCGCCGGCCAGCCAGGCGGCCCCAGGGTCGTCCTCGGGGGCGACCCACACGTGCTGCGTCGCGGCGTCCGTTTCCTCGAGCTTGATGTTCGCAGTTCCTTCCTTGAAGCCGAACAGGTTGCGCGGGGTCTCCTGGGCGGTCGACGTGGACGACGTCCGCCCGTAACCGAGCTGCGCCCAGCGGATCCCGGCCGCGCCGAAGGCGATCCGGGACAGATTCCGGACGGCGTGCACGGCGACCTGCGGGTCGTCGGCGCAGGCCTGCACGGCGAGGTCCCCGTCGCTGCGGCGCGGATCGAGGTCGTCGGCGGGGAAGTGCGGGAGACGAGTCAGCAGCTTCGGCTGCCGACCGGCGATGCCGAAGCGATCACGCCCGTCCTCGGTGCGGAACAGGGTGGGGCCGAACCCGATGGTGATGGTCAGCCGGGACGCTTGCAGGCCGGTCGCCTCGCCGGTGTCGAGCGGTGGCGCGTCGTAGCCGACGGCGCTGCCGGAGGAGACGGCTCGGCCCTGGGTCAGCTCGGCGGCGGCCGACGTCCAGGCGCGCAGCAGCCCGATGAGCTCGTCCCGGGAGCTCGTGGTGACGTCGAAGGCGGCGAAGTGCAGCCGGTCCTGGGCGGGGGTGAGGATCCCCGCCTGATGCTCCCCGTGGAATGGGTGGGCCGGCCCGGTCGTGCCGCTCGCCGGGGCTGGTGCGGCCTCGCCGCCGCGCCCGGTCAGTAGGCCGCCGGCGAACCCGGCAACTCCGGCTGCACCGGCGACCGCGCCGGCGGCGCCGAGGAAGCGCCGCCGGCTGTACCGCCAGGCCTCGGTAACCGGGCCGGACGCCGGGCCGGACGCCGGGCCGGACGCCGGGCCGGACGCCGGGCCGGACGCCGGGCCGGACGCCGAATCCGCCGGGGCTCCGCTCGAGGTCCCGGTCGTGCTGTCAGTCATCCTCGCTCCTCACACGACCGCGGCGGTCAGCTTGGACAGGGGTTCGCTCAGCGCGTTGACAGCGTCCGAGAGGGCTTTGACCTCGGCCGGGTCCAGGCTGGTGTAGAGGACGAAGCCGTCACCCTCGCGGTGGGCGTCGAGCAGCTTCTGCAGGGCGGTGAAGCGCTGCTCGATCTGGGTGTCCAGCGCGGCGTCCCGCTTCTTGAGCAGCGGCCGCAGGCCCTCCCAGGCCACCCGAGCGCCGTCCACGTTGGCCTGGAAGTCCCACAGATCGGTGTGGCTCCAGGTCTCCTCCTCGCCGGTGACCTTGCCGGTGGCGACCTCGTCGAGGAGCCCCTTCGCCCCGTTGCCGATCTGGTCGGCGGTGAACGTCATGCTCCGGGTGCGCTCGTAGAGGGTGGCCGTGTCCGTGACGAGGGTGTCGGCCATCTCCTTGCGCTGAGCCGTGGTCAGCGCGGTGTACCCGGTCTTCGGCGGCCAGAGGTCCTTCTCCATGACGTGCCAGCCGGTCCACTTCTGACCCGGTTCGAGATCTGCCTCCCGGGCGTCCATCCGTGGGTCGAGGTCCCCGAAGGACTCCGCGACGGTTTCGATCCGCTCCCAGTGCACCCGGGCGGCCGGGTAGAGCGTCCGGGCCTCGTCGTCCCGGCCGGCCGTGTAGGCGGCGGCGAACGCGTCCGTCTTGGTCACGAGATGCTCGGTCTGATCCTTGACGTAGGCGGCGTACGCCGCGTTCGCCTGGGCGACCAGATCGGCGTCCGCACCGGCCGCCGCCAGCGGCGTACCGGAGTCCGTCACGGTGAACGCCGCCTGGATGCCGTCGCCCTTCATGCCCGGCTTGCAGGCGGTGAAGTAGGACCCGGGCGCGGCCCGCAGCACGAGGTCACGGGTGAGGCCGGGCCCGATGTTCTCGACTTCACCGACGATGCGCAGCCGGTCCTGCGCGAGGAGGTAGAACTCGGTGACCTTCGATCCCTTGTTCGCGACCGAGAATGTGAGCGTGCCCGAGGGTGCCTGGACGGCGGAGACCTGGCAGCCGTCGTCCGTGGAGACGACGGTCAGGGCTCCGGGCGCGGCGATGCCGCCGGCGGCGACAGCGTTCGAATTGTCCGTGCACCCGGCCAGGCCGAGCGCCAGCCCGGCGGCGAGGATGACGACAGCGGCAGGGCGTAGGCGGGTGGTCACGACGAGACTCCAGACGGGGTGGACGCGGTGGACGAGGACGGAGCGGTAGTGCCGGCACGCAATCGGCGGACGAACAGCGGCAGCACGACGATCACGTAGGCGACCCAGGCGAACGCCTCGGCGACCGTGGTGGCGGGGGAGAAGTTGAAGACACCTTTGAGCACGGTGGCCAGGAGCGTCGACGGGTCGATGACGTTGCTGACGTCGAAGGCCAGGGTGTTCAGACCGGGCAGGACGCCGGCCTCCTGCAGGTCGTGGACGCCGTAGGAGAGGACCCCGGCGGCGACGAGGATGAGAAATCCGCCGGTCCAGGAGAAGAATCGCGCCAGGTTGAGGCGCAATGCCCCCCGGTACACCAACCAGCCGATCGCCACCGCGGTCAGCAGGCCGAGCAGGGCGCCGACGAGCGGGATCACGGCGGACTGCGACCCGCCGGTCGCCGCCCGGGTGGCCGCCCACAGGAACAGCGCCGTCTCCAGCCCCTCGCGGCCGACGGCCAGCATCGCGACGACCACCAGGCTGCCCCGTCCGGCGAGCGCTGCAGCGTCCACGTGACCCTTCAGCTCACCGGACAGGCCGCGGGCGGCGGTCGCCATCCAGAGGACCATCCAGGTGACGAAACCGACGGCGAGGATCGACAGGCAGCCGCCGATGATCTCCTGCGCCTCGAAGGTCAGCCCGCGGGGGCCGAAGGTCAGCAGTGCGCCGAAAGCCAGCGAGATCGCCACGGCGACGCCGACCCCGAGCCAGATGCTGGTGAGGAGCTCCCGGCGGTTGGTGCGCACCAGGTGGGCGACGAGGATGACGACCACCAGGGACGCCTCGAGGCCCTCGCGGAGCCCCACCAGATAGTTCGCCAGCATCGCCTCAGCCTCAGGAAGTTAGGTAAGCCTTACCTTACTTCGGAGGCTAGCAGGTCCCCCACGGTCTTTTTCGGGTCGTTCCGCAGGGTGAGTCTGAGCGCCGGCCCTCGTGCCCCCAGTTACACCTTCTAGGTTTTACAATCTGAGTGTTGTACTCCGGTGGGTCTGGGAGGTTGACGTCACACTGGCTCAAGGCTGGTTGCTGGGTCATGACGAGGACGACTACGCCCTGGTGATCGCTGCGCTGGAGATCTTGCAGAGCGCCGGCCCCATGCTGGGACGACCCTTGGTCGACACCCTCGTGGGTTCGCGGCACAAGGACATGAAGGACTTGCGGCCTGGGTCGCGAGGGCGTTCTGAGGTCCGGATCCTGTTCGCGTTCGACCCTCGGCGGCGGGCGATCCTCCTGGTGGCCGGTGACAAGGCAGGCAATTGGCGTCGTTGGTATACCAAGAACATCCCGGTCGCGGACGACTTGTTCGATGACCACCTGGAAAAGCAGCGCCGAAGGAGGACGACATGACCACGCTGAACGAGATAACTGCGCGGCGTAAGCCGCGCCGCGAGAGGGTCGAGGTGCACAAGGAGCGGATGCTCGCTCAGGCTCGGGCGTGGCGCCTGCGGGAGTTGCGCGAACGGTTCGAGATCACTCAGGTCGAGTTGGCTGGACGGTTGCAGGTGAGCCAGAACCGCGTGTCCACGATCGAACGTGGCGACATCGACCGTGCGCAGGTCGACACCCTGCGCCGCTACGTCGAGGCTCTCGGCGGCACGATGACTCTTGAGGTCCATGTCGGCGACGAAACCTTCACAATCGCCTGATTTTGGCGCGGCCTGGGTATGCCGTGGCTTGGGCGGGTGTCGGCTCTAGCCACCCCGATCGGTGGACCGAAGACGATGGAGTGACGGCTGCATCGATCGGCGACACCTGATCCGTGGTGGCGTGAAGTGCCGTTCGCGCTACGTCGACCGTGTCTTGCGCCATACGGCAGAACGGCCGGTCCCCTCCGGCGTGATCCGCCCTTCTCGTTTCAGGCTTTCGAGCGCAAGCCGAATCGTCGGGTCGCTGATCCCGGGCAGGGTCACGCGGATGTCGCTGATCTTGAAGATGTCGCCGGCGTGGTTGACGACGTAGTCGCGGACACGATCCTGTTTGGTGCCGGTCGAGCGGTCCGAAGACGCCCGGCTCTCGAAGGTTTCGTATGCCGTGGTCAGGGTGGACACGAAGTAGCCCAGCCACGGCCAGGGGTCGTGGGCGTCGTCGTGCCAGCCGCGGGTGGAGGCGAGCAGGGCCGCGTAATAGGCCTCGGCGGAGTTGGCGATGATCTGTTCCAGTGAGACGTAGCGACCCACTCCGTAGCCGGCGTCATCGAGCAGCGCGTTGGTGACGGCGCGCACAACGCGGCCGTTCCCGTCGGCGAACGGATGGATCGTGAGCAGGTCCAGGACGAACAGGCCGATGAGCAGGACCGGGTGGTGTGCACCCCGGAGAGTTTCCTCGGTGTAGCGGTCCACCAGGTCCGTGGTGCATTGCGGCGTGAGCCGGGCAGGAACGGGTACGAACCGCACCTCGGTGTCCCCGGTGGCAGATCGGTCGACGACGAGGTTGTCGTCGACCTTGAACTTCCCACCCTCGGCCGCCGTGTGTCCCCAGAGCAAGCGGTGCACGTGGAGCAGCAGGCCGGCGTTCAACGGATGCCAAGCCTCGGTGAACAGGTAGTCCAGGGCGGCTCGGTAGCCTGCGAGCTCCTGCTCGCTGCGGTTGCGCAGCTGGGCCGCCTTGCCGTCGATGATCTGCTTGGCTCGGGCTTGGTCGGCGACGATCGCACCTTCGAGAGCGGACGAGGCGGTGATGCTCGCCACGCGGGCCCGTGCCGCCAGCTCGGTGAGGAGTTGGGGGAGCTGATGGCGATACAGCTGTTCGCGGCCACGGCCTGTGTCGATCCTGCTCAGCCGGGTGACAAGAGGGCCGGGGACCGACTGCAGGAGTCTGTCCACGGCAGTGAACGACGGCACCGAACCTCCCAACTCAACGTTTAATCATGCTAACGAGGTGGGATCTTAGCGTCATGAGTGGATTCCTTAGCCTCGACCCGTTGCTCGCTTCGGCCGGTTGCCATGCGCCGGCCAGGTCAGCCGTGTGCGTTCTGGCCGCCCTCGTGCACTGCCTCGGCTCGCCGACCTTGGCCAGACTCAAGGGTTGCGAGGCACCGGATGAGGGCAGTCGCTCCCCGTCCAGCGAAGCCAAGCTCCCGCACACGCTAAGCGATCCCCGTACTGCGCGTACTGACCTGGTGCCCGCGGCACCGATTCGTCGGCGGCGGCGGATTGGAGTGTTTGGCCGGACAGCGCCTTGAGGGTGGCGTCGTCAATTGTCCGCCCATCGTGTCGCGGGGAACCGGGCAAGGCATCGCGAGGCGACCCAGATCAAACCCGACGCCAAGGGAGTGGTCTGAAGTTGCCCGCTCTCGCCGGTGTGAACTACAGTTGACACATGGTCGAGATTGTCCGATCCGGAACGTTCGACCGATGGCTCACCAAACTCAACGACCGCGCCGCTGTCGCGCGCGTAATGATCCGGATAAACCGACTGGCAGCCGGAAACCCCGGGGACGTCAAACCCATCGGGCACGGCATATCCCAGCTTCGGATCCCCTACGGCCCCGGCTATCGCATCTACTACGTACACGACGGTGACCACGTGATCCTGCTGCTCGCCGGCGGGGACAAGTCCACCAGGACGCCGACATCCGTCAAGCCCACCAAATCGCCGCCGATTGGAGGAGAAGC
>DAOPRQ010000100.1:4372-7207 GCA_035349055.1 Propionicimonas sp. | reverse complement strand
CTCATCGCAGCCGACCTGGTCGCCATCGTCGTCCTGGTCTTCGGTCTCTTCCTGCGGCGCCACCAGCGGCGCGACCTGATCGTCGCGTTCCTCGTGGTCAACGTCGGGGTGCTCGCCCTGATGGCCACCCTTTCGTCCACGACACTGTCGGTGGGGGTGGGGCTTGGTCTGTTCGGCGTCCTGTCGATCATCCGGCTGCGGTCCGAAGAGCTTCGCCAGCACGAGGTCGCCTACTACTTCGCGGCGCTGACCCTCGGCCTGCTCGGCGGCAGCACCGGCCTCGATCTGGTCTGGGTGCTCGGACTGATGACCGCGGTGGTCGCCACGCTCTACCTCGGCGACCACCCCGCGATCGCCAAGCGCACCGAGCGCCAGCAGATCCAGCTCGATCGTGCCTACACCGACGAGGTCGCCCTCCGCGCCCGGGTTGAGTCCCTTCTCGGCGGCAATGTGGACGCGATCACCGTCGTCAAGACCGATCTGGTCAACGACACCACCCTGGTCGACGTTCGCTTCGTTCGCGCCGCCAAGCCGGCGCCGGTTGCGGCGGTGGCCCGATGACCGCCCTCGCCTACGCCGAACCCGTCGCCGCAGTCCGTCCGCGCAGCCTCGACGAGTTGCCCACGATCACCCTCGAGCAACTACTCAGCCAAGCCGAGCTGCAGACCCGCATCGACCGCAAGTACCTGGTCGAAGCGGACGCCGTCCCCACGCTCCTCGGCCAAGCGGACGCCGACCTGCGCGTGCTCAGCATCGCCGGACGCCGCCGCTTCGCCTACCGCTCGACCTACTTCGACACCCCGGAACTGGACGCGTTTCTCCTTGCCGGGCGGGGTCGACGCCGTCGCTTCAAGGTGCGGACGCGGGTCTACCGCGATTCCGGCGAGGCGTGGCTGGAGGTCAAGACGCGAGGACCGCGTGGCACCACGGTGAAGGACCGGATGCCCTACGACCTTGCCGACGCCGGTCGGCTCACCACCGTCGGGCTGGACTTCATCGCCGCAACCCTCGCCGCCCAGGAAGTCTTCGGAGTGGACGTGGCGGCGCTCCAACCCACCCTGCACACCGGCTACGACCGCAGCACGCTGCTGGTGAGTTCGCGAACTTCCGACCAGGTCAGCCGCGCCACCATCGACTCGAACCTGGTCTGGCGACGCCCGGGCAGCGAGCACTCGCTGGCGACGCCGGGCAGCGTGATCATCGAGACCAAGGGCGGCGCCACCGCGTCCGCCATTGACCGGGCGCTGTGGTACAGCGGCGTCCGCCCGAGCTGTGTGAGCAAGTACGGCGCCGGCCTGGCGGCCCTTGGCGAGGACCTGCCCGAGCTGAAATGGCGCCGGGCCCTGAATCAACTGAACCCGGAATGAAAGCGAAAACTGATATGACCATTACCCCGATCCGAAAGCTGACGGCCGGCATCGTCGCATTGGCGACTGGCCTCGTCTTCACCGCCTGCACGTCGACCACAACGACCAGTTCAACGACTACCGGCACCACCCAGACCACCACCCAGACCGCCAGCGGCTCGACGACGATGGTCGCGTCCGCCGCTGCCGCGCTGGCCGACAATGCCGAGAGCCACGCGGACGCGAACGACGCCGACTACGACGCGTCCGATGCGGTCACGATCACGCTCGCGGACGGGGCGTCGAAGGCCAGCTCGTCGGACGGCGTCAAGGTCGACGGCGACGTGATTACCATCAGCGCCCCGGGCACCTACGTGCTGACCGGATCGCTCAGCAACGGCCAGGTCGTGGTGAACAGCGAGGCCGAGGGCAAGGTAAAGCTGGTCCTCGACAACGCTGCCATCGTTTCGACATCCGGTTCGGCGGTGGTGATCACCGCAGCGGACGAGGCCGTGGTGATCCTCGCCGACGGCTCCACCAACACTCTCGTCGACGGCACCGGCTACGACACGTCCGCGGACGATGCGCCGAACGCAGCGCTGTTCTCGATGGCCGACCTGACCATCGGCGGTACCGGCGCGCTCACGGTCACCGGCAACACAAACGATGGCATTGCCAGCAAGGACGGCCTGGTGATCCTCAGCGGCACGATCACCGTCAGCGCGAAGGACGATGGCATCCGCGGCAAGGACTACCTGATCATCGCGGACGGGACTGTGAACGTGACCGCCGAAGGGGACGGGTTGAAGTCTGACAACGAGGACGACGACACCGTCGGCTACGTGAGCATCGACGGCGGCACTGTCGAGATCGCGGCCGGCGACGACGGTATCCACGCCGAGGGCGACCTGGCGGTGAATTCGGGCAAGCTCACCGTCACCAGGTCGAACGAGGCGATCGAGGGCGCCACGATCAGCATCGCCGGTGGTGAGGTGGACGTCACCGCGTCCGATGACGGGCTGAACGCCACCTCGGGCACCAGCACCGACACCGGCGGACGCGGGGGCGGTGGCATGCAGGACGACGGCTCGCTGCTCACGATCAGCGGCGGCACGCTGTTGGTCAATGCGGACGGTGATGGCCTCGACTCCAACGGCGCGCTGGTGATCACTGGCGGGACCACCGTGGTCTCCGGACCGACGAACTCCGGCAATGGTGCACTCGACTCCAACGGCGGCATCACCGTCACCGGCGGCACGGTGCTGGCGGCCGGCAGCGCAGGCATGGCCGAGACGCCCGGCACGGAGTCGACGCAAGGCTGGGTCGCGGTCACCCTCGATCAGGCGGTCGCGGCCGGCCAGACGATCAGCATCGTGACGGACGGGACCGTGATCGCGTCCTACACCGCGGTGAAGCAGGTGCAGTCGGTGGTGCTCTCCGACCCCGACCTGAAGACCGGCGAGTCCTACGACGTCTACGTCGGCGGCCA
>DAOPRQ010000100.1:0-4272 GCA_035349055.1 Propionicimonas sp. | reverse complement strand
GTGGCCCGGGCGGCGGACGCCGTCCCTGACGCTCGCCCCCGTCCCGCGACCCCCGACTTCGCGCCAGCGAAACGGACCAACGCCAGCGAACCTTCCCTGGCTTGTGTCCGTTTCGCTGGCGCGAACTGCTGCGCCCGGACGCGTGCCGGTCGGGGAGGGGAAGTCCGCCGATCCATCGGCTGGGCTGGGGGTGGCCACAGGAGGCGCACAAGGTTGCCCGGTCAACTGGTTACATGATGATTTCGACGGAGCCTCTACCCGACGTACAGGCAGACGCGCAGGGCCCGACTCGACGTCCGTTCGCTCGGCGGACGTTCCTGGTGGCCGGTGGCGGCACCCTGCTAGCGGCCGCCGGCGGCACCGGCTGGGCGCTGAACCGGTACGTGATCGAGCACGTCGAAGTGACGGACGCGTCCGCCCAGCAGCCGGCCAACGCCACCGTCGCGCAGCCAGCGAGCGGTACCGCCACCGCGGACGCGTACACGTCCGACACCGCGTCCATCAAGATCAGCAAGCGCACTTCCGGGAGCGGCAACAGCCTGCTCACCTGGTTCGTCGCCGACATCACGGTGACCGATGCCACGATCGTGCGCTCGGCCTTCGCCAACGACTCGTTCGGCGAGAACATTGTCGCGAATCCGTCAGTGATCGCAGCCCAGACCGGTGCGATGCTGGCCATCAACGGCGACTACTACGGATTTCGCGACACCGGCATCGTGATCCGCAACGGGGTCGCCTACCGTGACCAGGGTGCCCGCCAGGGGATGGCGATCCGCACCGACGGTTCGATGAGCCTCTACGACGAGACCAAGACCAACGCCGCCGAGCTGCTCGCCGACGGGGTCTGGCAGACCCTCTCCTTCGGCCCCGGGCTGGTCGAGAACGGTGAAGTCATCGCCGGGATCGACAACCTCGAGATCGACACCAACTTCGGCAACCACTCGGTGCAGGGCAACCAGCCGCGCACCGGCGTGGGCGTGATCGCGTCCAACCACTTCCTCTTCATCGTGGTGGACGGACGCAGCACCGGCTACAGCCGCGGCGCCTCGATGTCCGAGTTCGCCCAGATGTTCGTGGACGAGGGCGCCAAGGTGGCCTACAACCTCGACGGCGGCGGCTCGTCCGCGATGGTGTTCAACGGCTCGCTGGTGAATAACCCACTCGGCCGCGGACGCGAGCGCGGCACCTCTGACATCCTCTACGTGGCGGGCTGAGCCATGATCGTGCTGATACCGAGCTATGAACCCGACGAGCGGCTCACCAACCTGGTGGCCGAACTGGGCCACGTGCCGGATCTCAAGGTGCTGGTGGTCGACGACGGCAGTGGCGCCGACTATGCCGGCATCTTCGCGGACGCGGCCCGCGCCGGCGCCGAAGTACTCGTCCACGAGGTGAATCGCGGCAAAGGGGTCGCCCTGCGTACCGGCTTCGGCTACATCCGCAATCTCTACCCGGACGAGCCGGTGGTCTGCGCCGACGCCGACGGCCAGCACACGGTGCTCGACATCCTGCGGGTCGCGGCCGCCGTGCGGGACTCCGGCGAGTTGGTGCTCGGCGTCCGCCGGTTCACCGGACGCGTCCCGCTGCGCAGTCGGCTGGGCAACCGGATCACCGCCGCCGTGTTCACGGTCCTCACCGGCACCCGCCTGCCTGACACGCAAACGGGACTGCGTGGCTACCCCGCCGGGCTGCTTGACTGGGCGTCCGCCGTGCCAGGGGTCCGGTTCGAATACGAGCTCAACCTGCTGCTGCGGGCGACCCGGGATCGACTGCCGATCCGGCAGATCGAAATCGCCACCGTGTACCACGCCGACAACGCGTCCTCGCATTTCCGGCCGGTGCGCGACTCCCTGCGCATCTACCGTCCGCTGCTGGCCTACGCGGCTTCGTCCCTGGCTGGCTTCGTGGTGGACGCGACCGTGCTGTTCACCTGGTACGCGATCACCGGGAACCTGCTCACGGCGGTCGTCGTGGCCCGGCTGCTGAGCGCAACCGTGAATTTCCTGGTGAACCGGCACGCGGTATTCGAGGCGGACGACGTGCCGATCTGGCCATCCGTGCGACGCTACGCGCTGCTGGCCGCGGTGGTGCTGGCCTTGAACGCGGCGCTGATGGCCGTGCTCACGCCGGTGCTTGGCGTGGTCGCGGCCAAGCTTGTCACCGAACTCGGCCTCTTCGTCGGCGGCTTCATGGTTCAGCACCGCCTAGTCTTCGCGCACGGCCGCGCCACCAACCCGCCGGAACTCGACCAGCCCGTTGAGCTGAGTCGGCCGGTTGAGCTCACTCGGCCGCGGAGTCCAACTCCTTTGGCTCGAACTGCGCGGTGACCTTGCGCCGCGGGAAGACCCTGCGTCCGATCTGCGGATCCAGACCCTCGGTGAGTTCGACCTCGCGGCCGTCCGCGAGCGCTTCGTAGATGCGGACGAACTCCTCGGACTGGTGCGCGATCGTCCACTTCGCGGCCAGTTCCTTCGACCGGGCGCGGGCGGACTCGGCGAACTCCGGGTCCTTGAGATTGTTCAGCATGCTCACCATCGCGCCGGCTAGCGAGACCGCGTTCGGCCTTGCCAGCAACGCATTCACCCCAGGTTCGACCACCAGCCGCAGCTCGTGGTCGACCATCACGAACGGCAGCCCTGCGTGCGCGGCTTCGTGCAGCACGAGTGCCTGGGTGTCGGTGAGCGAGGCGAACACGAACGCGTCCCCGGAGGCGTAGTAGGCGCCGAGCTTCTCCCGCGGGATCTGTCCGGGCAGCTTCACCCCGCCGAACCGGGCGGCCCGCTGTAGGCGCCGGCGCAGCTTGGGTGGGGTGCTCTTCCAGTCGCCGACGATCATCAGGTCCACGTTCGGAATCTGGCCACGAACCAGCTCGAACGCGTCCAGCATCAGCCCGATGCCCTTTTCGAGCGAGATCCGGCCGACATAGATCAGCCGCGGGCCGCGTCCCTTCGCGATCGGTGGCAGCTCCGGCAGCGCGTCCGTGCCGTTGGGTACTACGCGCACCTGCGCGGCCGGGGCGATCTCGAGCACGCGTTTCGCCGTCTTGTCGGACGGGGTGGTGACCAGATCGGCGTCGGTGAGCATCTTGGACGCGAGCTGCAGCAACTCGACTTGGGCGCCGCCGCGGCGGGGACGCTTGAACTTGAGCTTCTTGATCTGTTCCCAGGTGCTCTCGGCCATGTGCATCTCGTACACCTTGTAGGCCGCGTTCAGGAACGGCACCACGTGCCAGTAGTGCTCGGCGTAGGCCTCCAGGTCGGTGTGCCAGGTGATCACCAGCGGCTTGCCGGTGCGCTCGGCCACCCACATGCCCAGCAGCCCGATCGCGCCGAGGCCGTGGACGTGAATCACGTCCGGCGGGTTGGCGACCATCTGGGCGAGGCGGTAGTCGAAGTCCTGGCCCATCGAGAGGCGGATGTGCGTCCCCGGAATCGGGACGCTGGGCAGCCGGATCTCGCGCCGGGCCGGGTGGCCGGCGTGCGGGTTGGGACCGTTCGCCTCGGGCGCGACCAGCAGCAGCTTGTGGCCGGCCGCCAGCACCTGCTCTTCGAGGAACTGGACGGCGTACAGCAGACCCGAATGCGCCGGGCCGTAGTTGTCGGTGAACTCGGCGATCGTGAGCTGTCGGCGGGCCGGCACTGCGCCGGCGCCTGCGGTGGCGGGGCTGTCGTCGCTGATCTCAGGGCCTTCCTCGCGGGTTTCCGTGCCTAATCTAGCGGCCGGACGCGAACCCGTCCGAAGTTCCCCGCGCGTGCAGGTTTGCCTGGTGCGAACACGCCAGCGAAACTGACATTCGCCGGGGAATGTTCGCCGGCAACTGTCCGGATCGCTGGCGTTCTCCAGCGGACGGCCGCACTTTGGCCTACAACTTCGCCAGCTAGGTTGTGACACTAACTAGATAGCCCTACTATCTAGCCATGACCGAGACGCCGTGGCCCACCGAGTGGCTCCGCGGAGTGCTCGAGGTCTGTGTGCTGGCGGTGATCGACCGGGGTCCGACTTACGGCTATGCCATCTCGGCGGAACTGGCCGCCGCTGGGCTCGGCGATTTGAAGGGCGGCACGCTCTACCCCCTCCTCGGACGCTGTGAGCAGGCCGGCTGGGTTGCCGTCGAATGGCGCGTGGGGGAGAGCGGTCCCGGGCGCAAGTACTACACGCTCACCCCGTCCGGGCGGACGGAATTGCGTGGCCGGGCCAGCCGGTGGCACGAATTCGTTGACGTGACCGGCTCGCTGCTGGCCGCGTCCGAGCTGAAGGAGAAATCATGAGCGA
>DAOPRQ010000099.1:0-7492 GCA_035349055.1 Propionicimonas sp. | reverse complement strand
GGCGTCCGGCGGACAAGCCGCTGCTCGACATCTTCGCGACCATCGTGGTCGAACGGGATTCGCAGAAGGGCATCATCATCGGCCACCAGGGCGAGCGCCTGCGGGAGGTCGGGCGCGATGCGCGGCTCCAGATCAACAAGCTCCTGGGCACCCCGACCCACCTCGCCCTCAAGGTCAAGGTCATGCGCGACTGGCAGCGGGACGCCAAACAGCTGAACCGCCTCGGGTTCTGACGTGTTGAGCGGTGCCGCCCAGATGTTCGAGCGGGGCGGTCGGTTGGACGCCCGTCGCGCGGTCGTCTTCGCCCGCGCTCGGCTACGCCAGGGCATCCGGCGGGTTCGGACGGCGCTGGAGCCGGTGCTCATCGCCGCGGTCGGCGCGGCGCTCGCGTGGGCGATCGCGCACGATGCGCTCCACCAGCCGGCGCCCCTGTTCGCGCCGATGGCGGCCTGGATCTGCCTCGGCTTCACCAAGAACCGCTCGCCCCGCATCGTGGCCGAGTTGGCGCTGGGGGCCACCGTCGGCGTGGGCCTCGGTGAACTCTTCGTCTCGACGTTCGGCGCCGGCGCCTGGCAGATCGGGGTCGTACTGGTCGTGGCGGCCTTAGCCGGACGCCTCCTCGACCGCGGCGACGTCGTCACGTTCCAGACCGTCGGCAACGGACTGGTCATCGTGGGCCTGTCCGCCATTCCGGGGATGGAACTGCACGCCGGTGGCCGCTGGATGGACGCCCTCGTCGGCGGTGCCGTCGCCTTCGTGCTCACGGTGGCGCTGCCGCGCTCGGTGGTGGAGCGTCCGCGCCGTTACGCCCGTTCGGCCTTCGCCGAGATGGCCCAGGCCATCGAGATGCTGGCCGACGGGCTGAGGCGGGGCGACGTCGAGGCGATGATGGACGTCGAGGGCCAGGTCCGGGCGACCACGGAGTCCATCGACGACTTCGACAAGGCGCTCAAGGCGGCCGCTGACGTCGCGGCGCTGAACCCGACGCTGCGCGCCGAAGTTCCCCAGCTCGACGAGCTGAAGCGCATCCTCGCGCTGGCACGCCGCGCCGAGACCGGGCTGGCGATGATGGTGCGCCAGGCGGTCGGGTTCTACGAGCAGGCCGGACGCCTCCCCGACGTGGGGGACCGGCTCGCCGAGGTCGGCCCGGCGGTGCGCGCCCTGTCGACGTCGATCGGCGGCTGGCACCGTCCCCAGCACGCCCGCGACGTCTTGTCGGACGTAGCGGCCAAGACGGCCCCCCACGAGATCGAGTCTCAGGACTGGCGTCCGGCGGCCCTGATGTCGCTCGTGCGCGCCCTGGTCTCCGACCTCCTCCAGGTCACCGGGCTATCGAGGTCGGACGCCGCCGCGCGGCTCGCCGCCACGCACGGCGCCCCCTTCGCGGCCGAGCGCGAGGCCAGCCCCGAGGACGAGGCGTCCGCGCTGTGGGGGGACTGAGCCCGGCTCAGGCCGAGGCGAGGGCGTCCAAGATGGCGCTGAAGTGCGCGAGATCCGCCGAGTCGGAGAAGCCGTGTCCGATGACGGTGCCGACGTCGACGATGCGTGACGTCGGGCTGAGCTGACCCACCAGTGCCGGGCACTCGGGGGTCGCCCACTCGGCGATGATCACCGACGGATACTTCGCCAGCTCGCCGGACATCGTCGCGCCGTCCGGACGCGCCAAGACGGTGGTTGCGACCCCGCGATCCCGGAGGCGGGCCGCGATCCCTTCACCCAACAGCTCATGCTCGTAGACGACCAGTGCCGTCGCGCCCGGGGCGAGGACGCCGCTCGTTGCGCTGCTGACCAGGTGGGGGCCTTCCTGGGGGAAACTCGTCCGCTGCCCTTCCCGAGGAAGTCGCGCAGCCCCTCGGCCAGGCCGCGGTCGGATCGATCGGCGTCGCGCAGCGCGAGGATCATCTCGCGGGCGTCCTCGTAGGCGTCGGCGCACACCTCGGCGAGGGCGTCGACCTCGGCCGCGATGGCCGGATCCGACGTCAAGTTCTACCTGATATGTGCCCTTCGGGACATAGCGTTACAAATCGCTCAAAACGACACTTAAGTCGAACATTCCACCGCTGTGATGTGAGCTTGAGGGAGCAACCGTTTCCATGACTGCCGATACGACGTCCACTGGCACCTCCAGTGTCCGCCAGGACCTCTTGGCCAGACTCGGGCTTCCCGTGGACGCCGGCGCCGAGGACGTGTCCGCCACCCACGGCCAGATCGTCGAGTTCCTCGACACCGCCCCGCCGGCGATCACCGGCTGGGCCAAGCGTCGCCGCAAGGAAGTGGACAAGATCGAGTCGTTGCTGAGTGGGCCGGAGTCGGCGCTCCAAGCGATGGCGCGTCCGGTGGTCGCGCCAGCCCGGGCCTCGCTGCCCAAGCCGCTGCTCGTCCTGCTGGGCCTGGTCTTGCTGGCGGGGATCATCGTCGGGGTGTACTGGCTCGGACGGCCGACGCCGAACGTCCCCTCGATGACGTCTGCCGAGACGCCCGCCGCGACCCCCACGGTGGACGCCGCCGCCCTGGCCGACCTGATGAAGAAGGTCGAGGCGAACCCGAAGGATGTGGCGTCGCTGACCTCGATTGCCGCGCTGTACTTCAATGCCGCTGACTTCAAGAACTCTGCGACCTTCCAGCAGAAGGTCCTCGACATCGAGCCGACCAATGAGCAGGCGCTCATCGACGCTGGGGCCTGTGCTTTCTACCAGAGCGACATGACGAACGCCGAAAAGTACTGGGCCGCTGGCGTGGCCGCGCATCCGAACAACCCCGAGCTGCGCTACGACTTGGGCTTCATCTACATGACGACGGGCCGCAGCGCGCAGATGAAGGAGCAGTGGGACAAGGTCGTCGAGCTGGCCCCGAACTCCACGCTGGCCAAGACCGTCCAGCAGCAGGTCGGATCCATCAAGTCCACCGCTTCGCCCGCTCCATCAGCGACGCCGAGCAAGTGACCCCATGATCGAGGTCGGGCTGGCAGTCGCGTTCATCGCGGGGGTGGCGTCGTTCGCGTCGCCCTGCTGCCTGCCCATGGTCCCGGTCTGGGTGAGCTACGTCGTCGGTGCCAACCCCACCCCGGGTCGCGCCGCTCGCTCGGTCGCGTTGCGGCAGTCCCTGGCCTTCGTCGCCGGCTTCACGGTCGTCTTCGTTGCACTCTGGGCCTCGCTCGGCCTCGTCGGCTACGCCCTGCGCGACCAGGCGGCGCTGCTTCGCCAGATCGGGGGAGCGGTCCTGATCATCATGGGCTTGCACGTCGCAGGGCTCATCTCCATCCCGGTCCTGGGCCGCTCGATGGGCCTCGACGCCGGACGCCTCGTCAAGCGCCGCGCGGACGGCACGGTGGCGCAGCAGGGGCCGAGCCTCGGCCGCTCGCTGCTGTTCGGCGTGGTATTCGCGGCGGGCTGGACGCCGTGCGTCGGCCCAACACTGGGCGCGATCATCGGGATGGCGTCCCTTCGGTCCAGCTTCGCCCAGGGCACCCTGCTGCTGCTGGTCTTCGCGCTCGGGCTCGGCCTGCCCTTCGTGCTCGTGGCACTGGGGGCGGACGCCGTCCGACGTCGTCTCGCCTGGTTCACCGCGCACGAGGCCGTCGTCTCCGTCGTGACCGGCGTCCTGCTGATGATCGTCGGCTTCCTGATGATCACCAACCTGCTCGTCAGGCTCTCCCAGTTCTTCCCGCAGTTCCCCGTCTGAAACCGTCTGAAAGTAGTTGCGTGATGACCACACCTGTGAAGGATGGCGCCGAAGTCACCGGTAGCGTTCCGGGGCATGTCGACGGTGTCGACGTCCTCGACGGTGGGCGGCGTCCGAGCGCCGAGGGCGTGAGCATCCTCGGCCGGGTGTGGGGCTTCTTCATCTCGATGCGGATAGGCCTGTTCATCATCCTGATCCTCGGCCTGCTCACCCTCATCGGCACGGTCATCGGTCAGGTGTCCGAGGAGGTGCTCGCGGACCCCGTGGCCTACCAGCAGTGGTTTGAGGCGGGTCCGAGGCAGAAGTTCGGCGGCTGGGCCACGGTCTTTGACGCGCTCGGCCTCTTTCACGTGTTCTCCGCCTGGTATTTCCGGGCACTGTTCGCCATCTTGGCCGTGAGCATCCTCGCCTGCTCGGTGAACCGCGCCCCTCGCCTGTGGCGGGTGGCCACCAAGCCCCGCACGTCGATGAACGACGCGTTCTTCGCTGCGGCGCCGCTGAAGGCCGAGTTCGTCCTGCCGGTGGGCGTCGATGCTGCGGTGGAGCGGGTCAAGGCCGGCTTCGCTCAGGAGCACTTCCGGGTGCTCGACGGCAGTAAGAAGTCCAAGGGTGCGGATGTGTACGCGGACAAGTTCCGCTGGGGCCCCTTCGGCACGGTGGTGGCCCACCTCAGCTTCTTGATCATCCTGGCCGGGTTCGTCGTCTCCGGGACCTCCGGTTTCAAAGACAACCAGGTCATCGCGCCGATCGGCGTCCCCGTGGCCGTGGGGCACGACACCGGGCTGACCGTGACGGCGATGTCGTTCCAGGACAGCTACTACGACAACGGCTCGCCGAAGGACTACGTGTCCGATCTCGTCGTGACCAAGGGGGGCGTCCAAGTGGCCCGGCAGGAGACCCGGGTCAACACGCCGCTGATCGTGGACGGCGTTTGGTTCCATCAGTCGTTCTTCGGGGTGGGCGCTGACGTCACGGCGACGAAGGACGGTCAGACCATCTTCACCGACACCGTTCCGCTTCAGTGGACCTCCAACGACGGCCAGCGGTCGATTGGGCAGTTCGCCATCCAGTCGGCCGGTGTGTCCGTCTACGTCATCCAGGCGGCGTCCGGGGCGAAGCTCGCGGACCTGCCGGCCGGGTCAGTGGCCCTCGAGGTGCACAAGACCGGCGTCACCGATCCCCAGGTGCAGGTGGTCAGTCAGGGCAAGTCGGCCACCATCGACGGCATCACCTACACGTTCGACCGGAATCGCCAGTACACAGGCCTCGCCATCACGCGTGACCCCGGATCGTGGATCGTCTGGCTGGGCAGCATCCTGCTGATCCTGGGCAGCTACCTCACGTTCTTCCTTCCCCACCGCCGCGTCTGGGTGCGGGTCCGCCCCACCGCGAAGGGCAGCAGCATCCAGGTCGGCTCGCCGATCAAGAGGGACCCGGCCTTCGAGCCGCGGTTCAACGACATCGTCGCCCGCATTCAGTCCACCGAGTCCTAGCCACCTAGCCACCGTCAAGCGAAGGAGCAACCGCCATGCTTGTCTACTCCCAGTACGCGATCGTCGCGGCGCTGGTCGCCACCGCCCTGGCCAGCATCTGTTACATCTGGGCCGTCGTCAGGGGCCACCAAGAGATCATGGCGGCGTCCGGAGTGCAGCGCCCCACCAAGGTGCTGGTAGGCACCACCGGAGATCACCTCGATGATCTTGATTCCCTGACCGAGACCCCGGTGGCCAGCACGCAGGTGGCCCCGTCCGGACCCGCCGCTGGCAGCCTGGCTCGGTACGGGTCGTTGCTCGCTTGGCTCGCCCTCGGGTTCCTCACCGTCGCCCTGGTGCTGCGCACGATCGTCACCGGCCACGGACCGTTCGTCACCCAGCATGAGTTCGCGACGTCCACCGCGTGGGGCTTCCTCGCGATGTACCTCTTCTTTGAATGGCGGTACCGGGCCCGCACCCTCGCCCTGCTGATGTTGCCCATCACGGCCGGCGCCCTGCTGTATGCGCTGTCGTGGGCCACGACGGCCGATCCGCTGGTTCCGGCCCTGCAGAACAGCCTGCTGCTGACCACGCACATCATCGTCGCCGTGTTCGCCTACGGCGCCTTCGCGGTCTCCGCCGCCGCCGCGGGCCTCTACCTGCTCGTCTCGTACTGGCCGGAGCGCTTCGGTCACGTCCTGCCCAAGGAGGACGTCCTCGACCGGCTCGGCTACCGCGCGGTCGTCATCGGCTACCCCCTGCTCACCATGGTGATCGTCCTGGGCGCCGTCTGGGCCGAGATCGCGTGGGGCAGCTACTGGAGCTGGGATCCCAAGGAGACGGCGTCCCTGGTCACGTGGCTCATCTACGGCGGCTACCTGCACGCACGCGTCGCTCGCGGCTGGGTCGGACGTGGCGCCGCCTACCTGCTGCTCGTCGCCTTTGCCTCGGTCATCCTGACCTTCGTCGGCAACGCCTTCTTCGGCGGCCTGCACAGTTACGGCACCGGTCGCTAGCCGGACGCCTCACGCCGGGCCCCGGTGGCCCGGCACGGGAAGGGAACGAACATGTCAGACCACGTGGACGAGTCGTTCGACGAGTTCCTCGACGACGACGTCGATGAGCCGGCCCGTCCTGTCCGGCTGGCGCCGGTGGATGTGCTGTCGGACGCTCCTGCTGGGGCCCGGGAGCGCATCAGGTCGTCCAAGCTCGGCACCCTGGTGGTCCTGCTGATCACCGCCGCGGTGGTCGCCGGGGGCGTGTGGCTGGTCAACCAGGGCAATGCCAAGAACGCTGCCGCGCAGACCGCCGGCGGGACCGTCGTCAAGATGCCGGGGATCTCCAAGGTGGCCCCTCCGGAAGTGGGCAAGCCGGCGCAGGACTTCACCATTACGACCTATGACGGCAAGTCGGTGTCGCTGTCGGGACTCAAGGGCAAGGCCGTCTGGGTGACGTTTGGCGCCAGCTGGTGCTCCGGCTGCCAGGCCGAGGTCCCCGACATCAACGCCGCAGCCAAGGCGTTCGAAAGCAAGGGCGTTGTCGTCTTGGGGGTCAACATCTCCGAGGACAACGCCGCCGTGAAGGCGTACGCCCAGCGAATCGGGCTGATGTACCCGATCGGCGCCGACCCAGAGTCCGCCATCGCGGACGACTACGCGGTCTCCGCGATTCCCTCGCACTTCTTCATCGACGCCAACGGCGTCGTCCGCGACATCCGCCTCGGCGCCCTGTCGCCGTCGATGATGGAATCCATCCTCAACAAGCTGGTGGCGTCATGACCGATGATCCCGACTCCCCGGATGCCCCTGACGTCTCCGACAACGATGTCGCGGAGCCGTTCGGCGTCCACCACCACCCCCAAGCCCCGTGGACGCCTCCGCCGGCTGCTGGACCGCATCCCGATTCCGCGTCCCGACACGAAGCGCGGCGCGATCTTCCTGATCCTGGCCGTCCTGGCGGTGGGTGCTGCCGTGACCCTGGCCGGGGTGCACGTGGTCGAGTACTCCGGGAGCACGGCCTTCTGCACCCAGCTCTGCCACACGATGGAGCCGCAGAAGAAGGCGCATGCGGCGTCCACTCACTCCGAGGTCGAGTGCGGGTCCTGCCACGTGGCCCCCGGCGTCTACGGCTTCGTCAAGGCGAAGCTGGAGGGCACCCACGAGCTGTTTGCCCTGATCACCAACACCTACCCGCGGCCGATCCCCGCGATCGAGCACTCGAAGCTGCCTTCGACCACGGTGACTTGCCAGGCCTGCCACCCGCTGGCGACCCGAAGACCGGCGAGCACGTCACGTACATCAGCCTCGCCAAGATCCGGCAGTCGAACGACGCCGGCAACG
>DAOPRQ010000098.1:2573-7626 GCA_035349055.1 Propionicimonas sp. | reverse complement strand
GGATTAGGCTCGGTAACTTGATGTCACAGATGTCAACGGTGATATCGCTCGTCAAGGATTACGGATTCGTCAGGGCTCGGACCATTATGCTCTCCAAGCTAGGAACCGCCGGGGTGGCTGCGGCCGTGCTCTACAACGCGCTCGACACAATCATGGATGTTCTGGGGTTGAGCTCGTGCGTGAGCCTGATGACTGGGAAGGACTAGGAAGAGTCACTGCTATGGCCTGAGGAGGCAGCATGGTAGTCATGGAGACTTTGTCGACTTTCGACCTGTTCTGGACGGTTTGCCGCGTGCTGGCTCTGGCTGGCAGCTTGATTGTGCCGTTGGTGTTCGTGTTGGTTGGGCTCCGGCTGACCGACTGGTTGGGCTATGGCTTGCTCGCGGTGTTGTCCGTGCTGAGCGTGCTCAATCTGGTGGACACCGCTATGTGGGCTGCGGCGATCGGAGTTCCGGCCGCTTTGGCCATCGCGTACGGCATTGCGCGCGCCATGGCCCGGGCGTATCGGGAGCACCCGGACTTGGAGTTCGACGGCTTCTTTCCTATCGGCAGCCCGCCAGCGCGCGTCCGGTCGGTCTGGCCCAGGAAGGCTGCACCGCGAGCGAAGTGAGGTGGTGATCGCAACCCATCGACCAGCGCTGCCGGCTGTGGCACTAAGCAAGGCCCAGGCGGCGGCCGTCGAGGAGATCTTCCGGCGGGGTGGTGAGGCGCTCATGGTCGTGATTGGGATCGACACATGTTGGGGGATTTTCAAGAGGATTCTGCGGGGTTAACAGGATGGCAGTCTTCGGATTCACGCTGCTGGGACTGCTGGTGGCGTCGATGGTGTTTTTCGCGGTTATGCTCAACATGGCGCCGGTACTTCGTCCGAGAAACGGCTCGAGCAAAGACCTTGATGTCGCGCGGCGAGTGTCGGTTGTCTTCGCGCTGGCGGGAATTCCCTATGTTGCGCTCCCGGGCGGACTGCCGACCGATGGTTGGCTTCGCAACCTCTCGTACATCGCAGTGCCGGTGATCGTCGCAATGGTGGTTCGATGGAGACTCGATGCTCGCGGGGATGACCACCAGCCCGGACCCGATTGAGCGAGAAGTTGACCTAGCATGCCAGCTGTTGGAGTCGGAGGCTTTGTGATCATCTTCCGCGGGCTCATGCTGGCCGTGATCCTCGCGGTGTTCGGACTGGTGTTCCTCGCGGCCGCCAAGGCCGAGTCTTGTGCGCTCGTCCGGTTCGGGGCCGGGAGAGGGCGCTATGACTGGCTCACCATCGAATGACCGGCGTCGTAACCGTCTGACTGCGGGCCTGATCGCATCGTCGTGGGGGCTGGTGTTTCATCGCAACTCATCGACCGGCGCTTCCGGCTGTGGCAACATCTTCGAGATCATGGCTGATCTCAAGAAGGGCAGCTACACGTGCTGAAGCCTCCAATGAGGGCGCGGATCGCGCGGCACGCCTTGCTCAGACTATGGGCCGTGGCGGTGATCGGCATATTGGTCGGCGTGAGCTCTGGTTGTGGGCCTGAACCTCCACGCGCATTCATCGCCGAGAGCGAGACGGTGCTTCAGCTCAGTGCGATCGGCTGCTCTGGCATCGTGAAGGTGGAGGTGAAGGACCCTGCCACCGGCGAGTACTACGAGGGCATGACCACACTCTGGGAGGGGTCCGCCGACAAGGATGCGGAACAACGCAGCATTACACTGTTCGAATCGAACGTTGGCTATACCGGACTGCCGGCACCCGTGCCGACTCAACGGGTTCTGATCGGCTTCTATGTGCGCGGATCCAACCCGGGCGGTCAGCTTGCGGGAGTGCTCAGTGCAATTCCCGGTGGGCAGGCCCTGACCGTGGACGGGCTGGTGGATCGTGCGTCCGTGGTCGTGGAGTCTTGCCCGGAGTCTCCAAACTAGAGCCCCCTCAAGCTGTTCCCGGGCCGGGGGTTCGGCCCTTCGTGACACTCGCTGGCGCTCGTTCCTCAGGGACCGCTGTGGAGGGATGACACTCGCTGGCGCTCGTTCCTCAGGGGCCGATCTGGAGAGAGCGTGCGGTCTCGACAGGCGCGACCGTTCGGCTGATCGAGCCTGTCGAGATCACGCTTCCGACTACACGTCCTTCGAGGAACTTAGGATGCCGGCGATGTGATCGAGGCTCTTGGCCTGGGAGGAGTAGCCCAGCGGGGTGACCCGGCGCTCATGCACCTGGCCCGCGACCAGGGCCGGGTCGTCGGCGAACGTGGCCTGCTTGAGTAGGTCGGCCTGCTGGAAGCCCTCGTTCGAGAGCAGGATCACATCACCGGACTTCACCTTGCCGGCGTTCTCCCAGCTGTAGATGTCCCAGTAGTAGTCGCCATCGGGGTTCAGTTCGGTGTACTTCAGGCCCAGGCTCTTGTGCAGTTGGGTCTCCGGCTCGTCCTCGGGCTTCACCAGATAGATCCCGTCCGCGTCCGCGTCCACCTTGGCCTGGTCGGCGCCGAGCGCGAGAGCGAGCTTGGTGTTGCTTTCGATCACCTCGATGCCCATGCCGCCCACTTTGATCGCGACGATCGGGGCGATCGCGGCCAGCTTCTCCTGCTGCTCCAGATCCTTGAAGCCGTAGTACGGCTGGGTGCTGTCCAGCGTGCCCGCGCGGTCGGTCGGATAGATCGCCGTGACGATCAGGTCGGGCTGCGCCTGGGCGATCGTCTCCAGGTTGATCTCGCCCGCGCCGACCAGGGCCATGGTCAGGGTGAGCGCCATCGAGTTCAGGTGGCGGCCCCGGCCGGGGTCGATGTCCGCTGGTTGCCGCGGGAAGGGCGCCCAGGCACAAGTCGCGGATCACCTTTTCCGGCTTCTGGAAGGCGTAACCCGCCTCGACCGCCTTTGACTGTGACTGAGCGCACCACGGACGGTGGGTAGAGCCACAGTTAGGTCCCAAACGGTGAATCACCCCCTAGAGTGACGTCATGGTCGGCCTTCCGTTCGCAGGCAGCGGATTGGTGCACGGCCTGTTCATGGGGCTGGGCATCCTCGTGGGCGTGCTGCTGTTCGCCCACGAGTTGCGCAGGCGTGGGCTGAAGGATGACCGGCTGTGGATCGTCGCGGGCACCTGCCTCGCGTTCGGCGCGATCGGTTCCCGGCTGGGCACCTGGTTCCAGTTCCTCGACCTCAGCCAGAACCGTCCGGTGCTGGAGTGGTGGATGGACGGGAACCGCAGCGTGCTGGCCGGGCTCGTTGGCGCCTGGATCGGCGTCCATGTCGGCAAGCTGATCACCGGGTACCAGGCTTCGACCGGCGACCTGTTCGCGCCTTCGGTGGCCCTGGCCATGCTGATCGGACGGGTTGGCTGCCTGCTCACCGAGCTGCCCGGACAGCCCACCGGTGGCGGCTGGGGGATCGTGCTCACTCCCGAGCAGGCCCGGCTGCTGGACGGCCCGGCAGGCGTCGGCCTGCACCCGAGCTTCGCCTACGAGCTCGTCTTCCAGGGCCTCGCGTTCTGGTGGCTCTTGCGGTACCGGGATCGGCTGCCGAGGTCCGGCGACCTGTTCGTGGCCTATGTCACCGCCTATGCGCTGTTCCGGTTCGGCGTGGAATTCGTCCGCGCGAACGACCAGGTTTGGGGCGGCCTGACCCGTCCGCAATGGTTCCTGCTCTGCACCCTGCCGCTGCTCGGCTGGCGGACGAGCCGAATCTGGCCACGCACTCCCAAAACCGCCACTCCGATACCCGCTCTGAACGGAGGCAGCCATGAGTGAGTCAACCCCCGGGTGGGGACCGACACCGCCGCCCGGTCCGCCGTACCACCTGCCACCACAGCCGCCGCGCGGGGGTTCGCTGTGGCTCGGCCTGGCCATCGCGGTGGGGTCGATGGCGCTGATCTGGTTCGGAGTCGCCGCGCTCTCTGGCAGCGGTGGTTTCGACATCTTCTGGCTCTTGTTCGACTGGCCGTTCGTGCTGCTGCTGGGCGGGCTGGTGCTGGCGGCCATCCCGAGAACGAGTCGCACCGGTGGGGGCATCCTGCTCGGGCTCGGCGCGGGGGTCCTGATCCTCGGCGGCATCTGCATCGCGCTGCTGGCCAGCGTCTGACGAAAGGCAAGCCTTGACCAATCTGCTCAACGTGACCCCGCGGACGCGTCCCTCGCTCGGTCCGGGCCAGCCGTTGCGCGGCGACCGGATCCACAAGTACGTCACGGCCTACTGTCCCGAGTGCCACGACCCGGACGCTGAACTCAGCAGCGTGCAGCGGCTCTCCGGCATCCTGGTCGTCCGCGACGAGCGGGTCTGGCTGCAACGCGCCTGCCCCACGCACGGGATGATCACCACCCTCTACGACGAGCACGCGAACATCCTGCGCTACCTGGAGCAGTGGCAGGCACCGACCAAGGTGCACATTCCTGACCACGCCGACAACTTCCGGCCGATGCCCGAAGCGTTCGCTCACGGGCTGCCGGCCTTCCACACCCAGCACACCTGCATCCTGATCCAGGACGTCACCGAGCACTGCAACCTGAAGTGCCCGACCTGCTTCACCGCGTCCGGGCCGGCGTTGACCGGGGTCGCCCCGCTGGCGGACGTGCTGGCGAACGTGGACGCGAAACTCTCCCGCGAGGAGGGACGGCTCGACGTGCTGATGCTGTCGGGCGGCGAGCCCACCCTCTACCCGCAGCTGGCCGAGTTGCTCGACGAGTTGGTGGCGCGTCCGATCGTCCGAATCATGCTGAACACGAACGGTCTGCTGATCGCGTCCGACGATGCGCTGGTGGAACTCCTGAAGTCGCACCGCGACCGGCTGGAGGTGTACCTGCAGTACGACGGGCCGTCCGCAGAGGCGTCCCGGCATCATCGCGGGGCCGACCTGACCCGGTTCAAGGAAGCGGCGATCGCCCGGCTGTCGGCGGCCGGGGTGTTCACCACCCTGGTGATGACCGCAGCGCTCGGCGTCAACGACGGCGACATCGGCGCGGTGGTGCTGAAGGCGCTGGCTACGCCGTTCATTGGCGGGGTGGCGATTCAGCCGGTGTTCGGTTCCGGACGCGGCCAGGGCATCGACCCGATGAACCGGCTCACCCACACCGGCGTGCTC
>DAOPRQ010000098.1:0-2473 GCA_035349055.1 Propionicimonas sp. | reverse complement strand
ACCTGCTCGCCGACCGGGTGAAGCGGATCACGATCAAGCCGTTCCAGGACATCTCGACCATGCTGGAGGAGCGGCTCACCCAGTGCTGCGTGCACGTCGGCACCTTCAGCGACGACGGTGATCCGCAGTGCGCCCCGTTCTGCGCGGTGCAGGCCTGGGGACGACTCGGACGCCAGCGGGTGAGCACCGCGCGAGCGGAACCACGGCCATGACCGAGACCCCCGAACAGGCCGCCGCTCGGATCGCGCGCGGGGCGTCCCCCTCTTCGTTCGTGGCAGCCGGGGGCGCGGATGCGTCCGAGCCGCCGGAAACAGCGGACGCGGCGCCGTTCGATCCGCTACGGCTGTGCATCTTCGCGACTATCGCCATCCTTGGCTGGCTGTTCGGACCGCTGGCGGTGGTGGTGTTTGCCGGGGTCGGGTTCGCGGGCTACTGGAAAGCGCGACGCGCCGGACTCACCCGGTCGAAGTGCTACCTGCGCGACACCCGGCTGGTGCTCGCGTACCTGTTCCTGCTGGCCGTCGCCGGAGTGGTCGGGCTGGGCCTGCGGATTCAGGACTGGCTGATCTAGCCCGTCGGGTCAGACAGTCGGATCGACAGTCTGGTTGGCGGGATACACCTTGCGCGGCGCGGCGACCGCGAGCCCGGTCAGGAAGGCGCCCACCGCGATCACGAACGCCGCGATGGCGATGATCGGAATCGGATCCTGGAACTCCGCGCTGCGGCCGGTGGAGAGGGTTGCATAGTGCCAATAAGCGATCCAGGAGCCCCAGACCAGCACGCCGATCCCGGCGAGCAACGCGACGAGGCCAAGGCTCAGACTCAGTTTCGACAGCACCTTCATGCGCCGATCATATTGGCGCGGTGCGGGGATTGATGGCTAGGCGGGCTAGGTTCGTGTCGTGGATGTCGAACTCGCTCGCTGGCTGGTGTCGGCGGACGCCCGTCCGGCTCTGGCGGAGGCATCCAGGCAGGCTGACCCGGGATCGCTGGCGGTAGCCACAGCCCTGCGCCGATCATGGCCGGCGGAGCAGGCAGCGGCTGCCTCGAGCCAGGTGGAATTGCGCCGCCGCGCCGCCGGGAAGTTCGGCGGACGGGCCGAGCGAATGTTCTTCACCCCGGACGGATTGGAGCAGGCAACCCGGGCCGAAGTTGCGGCCTGGCGGGCGTCCCGGTTCGTGGCCGCCGGGGTGCGCGAGGTGGTCGACCTGGGTTGCGGACTTGGGGCGGACGCGCTGGCCTTCGCCACAGCCGGGCTGAAGGTGATCGCGGTCGAGGCTGACCCGGCTACGGCCGTGCTGGCCGCCGCCAACCTGGACGGGCTGGGCGAAGTGATCTGTGGGGACGCGGTGACGCTCGCTCCTCAACTGCTGGCCAATGGCGCGGCGGTGTTCATCGACCCGGCTCGGCGGACCGCGTCTGGACGCACCTGGCGGGTTTCTGACTTCTCGCCGCCCTGGGATTTCGCGACCTCGCTACTGGCCGGACGGTTCGGCTGCATCAAGGCCGCGCCCGGGCTGCCGTCCACGCTGATCCCGGACGGCGTCGCGGCCACCTGGGTGAGCCACCGCGGCGACCTGGTGGAGACCTCGCTGTGGTGTCTCACCGAACCGAGGAAGGGTCGACGTGCGGTACTCCTGCCGTCCGGAGCCGAGCTGGACGCCGGCGAGCGCCGCGAGCCCCCGTCCGGGCCGATCGGAGGCTACCTCTACGAGCCCGACCCCGCGGTGATCCGGGCAGGGGCGATCGGCGCCCTGGCGGAAGCCCTGCACGCACGCGCTGCGAGCCCGGGCATCGCCTATCTGTTCGCCGACAAGCTGATCGCCACGCCCTTCGCGACGGCGTTCGAGGTGCTCGAAACCCTGCCCAACGACGAGCGGACGCTGCGCGCCTGGCTGCGCGAGCACCAGATCGGCATTCTGGAGATCAAGGTGCGCGGCCTAGACGTCGACCCGGCGGTCCTGCGCAAACGCCTGAAGCCAAGGGGTTCGCGCTCGGCCACCCTGATTCTGACCCCCACGACGGACGGTGCCCGCGCCCTCGTCGCGCAGCGGACGGACGCGCGGCCATCGAAATGAGGGTTCTCAGCACCCGATCCGCGCTGAGAGCCCGCATTTCGATCCGCAGGACCGTGGCGTCACGGTGGGTCGCGTGGATCGGTCGATTCAGGTCAACGACCAGCTGTGCGGCGCGAGCCCGTCCACGGCCGAATCGCCGATGTTCAGCCGCAGGGTGAGGTGGCTGTCACCGGAGTCGAGATGGACCGCGATCGAGGTGTTGGTCACGTCGCTCGTGGTCACCGTCGCGTCCACCAGCCACGGATGCCGGCGCCGAATCCCGATGAGTTCGACATAGTCGGCGTGCGTGGCCTCCCCGAACGGCAGCAGCTCGGACGGCGCACCCGGGAACGGCGGCCGCACGGCGTCGTCGCCGTAGTGGTTCTCCTCCTTCAGCCCGGTGAAGCCCTGCTCGT
>DAOPRQ010000097.1:0-7665 GCA_035349055.1 Propionicimonas sp. | reverse complement strand
CACTTCGGCGCGCAGCTCATCTGAGTACGCCAAGCCGCGACGGGTGAACAGCAGCCGCTCGGCCTCGTGCCAGCAGGTCTCGGAATCCACGAGCAGTCCGTCATTGTCGAACACGACCCCGGCTGGCCGCGGCCATTCGCTAGGCATTCCGCACCGACCACCAGTCGAGCAACTCCTGCTCCGCACGCTCCGGGCCAAGGGGACCGTCCTCGATGCGGCGCTCCAGCAGGAACTTGTAGGCCTCGCCAACCACCGGGCTGGGGCCGATGCCGAGCAGCGCCATGATCTGAGTCCCGTCCAGGTCGGGACGCATCGAGTCGAGCTCCTCCTGCGCGGCCAGCTCGTCGATCCGCCACTCGAGTTCCTCGTAGGCACGGCGGAGCCGGGTGGCCTTGGCGACATTGCGGGTGGTGCAGTCCGAGCGGGTCAGGATGTGCAGGTGCTCCAGCTCGGCGCCGGCGTCGCGGACGTAGCGGCGCACCGCTGAATCCGTCCACTGCCCGTCCCCATAGCCGTGGAAACGCAGGTGCAGCTCGACCAGCTTGGCGACCGCCTTGATCTCCTCGTTGGAGAAGTGCAGCGCCTGCATGCGCTTGCGCGTCAGCTTCGCGCCGACCACATCGTGGTGGTGGAAGGACACCTTGCCGTCGGCCTCGAAGCGCCGCGTCCGCGGCTTACCGATGTCGTGGAAGAGTGCGGCCAGTCGGTTGATCAGGTCGGGCTGGTGCCCGCGCGCCCGCTCCAGCGCGATCGCCTGCTCGATCACGGTGAGCGTGTGCTCGTAGACGTCCTTGTGCCGGTTGTGCTCGTCGCGTTCCATCCGCAGGGCCGGCAGTTCAGGCAGCACGACGTCAGCGATTCCGGTATGCACCAGCAGGTTCAGTCCAGGACGCGGGTCGTCGGTGAGCAGCAACTTCACCAGTTCATCCCGGATCCGCTCGGCCGAGATGATCTCCAGCCGCGGCGCCATTGCGCGCATCGCTGTCACCACTTCGGGTGCGGGGACGAACCCCAGCTGGGACGCGAACCTGGCCGCGCGCAGCATCCGCAGCGGATCGTCCGAGAACGACAACTCGGCCGCAGCCGGCGTCCGGATCACCTCGGCGACCAGATCGGACATCCCGCCGAACGGGTCGAGCAATTCCCCGTCCGTAGTGCGCAGGGCCATCGCGTTCACGGTGAAGTCACGGCGTACCAGATCGCCGCCGAGGTGATCACCGAACGCCACCTCGGGCTTGCGGGTGTGGTCTGAATAGGTGTCGGCGCGGAAGGTGGTGATCTCCACCAGCCAGTCGGTGCCGTCATCCTCGGTGATCCTGCAGGCGATCGTGCCGAACGCGCGGCCCACGTCCCACACCGCCTTGGTCACCTTGCGGACCAGCACCTCGATCTCGTCCGGACGCGCGGACGTGGTGTAGTCCAGGTCGTTGCCCAGCCGGCCGAGGATCGCGTCCCGCACCGAACCGCCGACCAGGTACAGCTCGTAGCCGGCCTTGGCGAACGAATCGGTCAGCCGGCGCACCTTCGGACCAGCCGCCAGCACCGTGTCGAGGGCTGCGCGCTGGGCTTCGGTGAGGTTCGGCACGACCGGTTACTCTACCGGGCCGTAGCGGAACGACGGCTGAGCCTGCCGAAGCCCCTGCGTCCACCCCCGTACGATGGGACGGTGATCGGCGGCACCTTGGGTTGGACGCGGCGCGCCCTGGCGCTCCTGCTCGCCTTTGGCGCGGGCGTACTGGCGCTCACCTTCGGCCCGGCCGCTCCGGCGAGCGCGGCCACCCTCGCGGTGACCGTGGACATCACCGGCATCGCTGTCGCCGGCACCGAACCCACCGACCTGGTTACGCTCACCGGCACCATCACCAACACCGGCGATGTCCCGGCCTATGGCGTGCAGGTGTACCTGTGGCGGTCGATGGATCCGATCCGCGACCTGGCGGCCCTACGGCAGACGTCCACCAACGCCGCCGGCTGGGGAACCCAGATGCCGCAGCGGCCAGGTCCCTACCTGCTCGTGACCAACTCAGTCACCGCGTTCACTCCCGGAGCCAGCGCGCCGATCACCCTTCAGGCCACCCTCGCCGACCTCGGCTTCAACACCCGCGGCGCCGCGTACGCCATCGGTGCGCAGGTGCTGGCCACCGACGACATGAGCAGCGACTACCAGACCGTCGGCCAGTTCCGGACAGTGGTCGCGCTGCCCGCAGCGGATCCCGTCCCAGTCACCTCGATCGTCCTGCTCAGCGCCACCCCGACCAAGCTGGTCGAGAACCTGTTCCGCAACGACGACCTGGCCGCCGAGCTGAGCGGACGCCTGGACGTCCTGCTCACCGCGGCCGCCCAGCCCGGCATGAGCTGGCTGATCGACCCGGGCCTGCTGGACGAGGTGCGCGACCTCGCCGACGGCTACCAGGTCGGCACCGGCACGAAGGCCGGCGAAGGCGCCGGCGCCGCCGTCGCCGCGGCTTGGCTCGCCCGCTTCGCCACGCTCGATCCGCAGGCCGGCGGCCGCACCCTGTACGCCAACCCGGACGTGAACGGCGCGCGGGTCGCCGCGGACGCGTCCGTGGTGCCCCGCGCGCAGGCAGCCGCCGCAGCTGTCGAAGGCGTCGACGACCTGCCGCTGATCGTCGTGCCGGGCGGCCGGACACTCAACCAGTCCACCTACGCCTTCCTCGCCGACTCCGGCGCCAACGCGATCCTGGCCAGCAACTCCGCGAAAGCCGGCGCCCTCAAGCGCGGCACCGCCGAACCGCTGGTGCTGACCACCTCCGCACTGCCGACCACCGGCACGGACGTCGCCAGGACCGCGCTGCAGCAGGTTCAGGAGACCCTGTCCGGTGCGGTGGTGGCGGGCCAGTCAGGCGTCGCACGGCTGTTGTCCGACGAGGCCGAAGTCGCCCAGGACGCGGCTGCCATGACTGGCTGGATGCAGCGCCGACGCCTGGGTGACCTGCTCACCTCCGAGCCGAGCGGTGCGATCAAGCTCACTTCAACCAAGCCCGCCCGGCTGAGCAAAGCGCAGTTCGGAGCGATCGACCGGCTCGCTGAGGACTTCGAGACCTACACCGAACTCGTGCCCACGACCACGCTCACCGAGGGGGCCCAGGCTGCGTTGAGCCGCACGGCCGCGTCCGCCTTCATCGGACGGACGGACGCCTTCGACAGCCAGGCCAGGGGGCTTGCCGACCTGGTCAGTAGACCGGCGATCAGCCGTTCGGTGACCCTGGACGCGAGTCCGCGCTTCCTGATGTCGGCACGTTCGAACGAGTTCCCGGTCACGGTGACCAACAAGCTCGCCGAGCCGATCCGGGTGAAGGTGGTAGTCAAGACGGAGAACCCGCAACGCCTGACCGTGCCGGCCTCGCAGCTGTTCACCGTCCCTCCCGATCAGAGCGTGACCGTGAACATCAAGCCGCAGGCCACAGCGAACGGGCTGATCATGGCCAACGCGCACGTCGCCACTGAGAGCGGCGGACGGGTCACGCCGGACACCGCGATCGTCGTCGAGGTCACCGATCTGGGCGTGGTGGCCTGGATCATCGTGGGTGTCTCCGCGGTCGTGTTGGTCGGCGCCACCGCCTGGCGGATCCGCCAGGTGCGTCGCCGGGATTCGGCCCAGCAGGCGTCCGCGGCAGCTGAAGTGCCGGCCCCGGACACGAACGAACAGCCGACCGCGTCCGGTCGGACTGTCGGGAAGGACGCATGAGCGAAACCCAGGCTGGCGGCGGACGTCGGCTGCTCAACGCAACGGCCGTGATGGCGTCCGGGACCGCGGTCTCGCGGGTGCTCGGGCTGGTGCGCGCCATGCTGATCGCGTTCGTGCTGGGCAACGCCACGATGCGGGTCGACGTGTTCAACGTCGCCATGTTCGTGCCGAACTCGCTCTACGTGCTACTCGCCGGCGGCACGCTGAACAACGTCCTGGTGCCGCAGATCGTCCGCGCGGTCAACCACGACGAGGACGGCGGCAAGGCCTTCATTGACCGGATCATCACCGGTTTCCTGATCGTCCTGGGCGCCCTCACGGTCGTGTTCACCGTGGCCACCCCGTTGGTGATGAGCATCTACGCCTCGCGGTGGAACACCCCCGAACTCGCCGACCACTGGCGCTCGCTGCTCCTGCTGAGCTACCTGACTATGCCGCAGTTGTTCTTCTTCGGGGTGTTCTTCCTGATCGGCCAGGTGCTCAACGCCAGGGAGACGTTCGGGCCGATGATGTGGGCCCCGATCGTGAACAACGTGGTCTCGATCGGGGTGTTCGGGGTGTACCTGTGGGTGTGGGGCACCCAGACCACGCCGGGGACGACCTTCACCGACCCGCAGTTGTGGCTGTTGGGCCTCGGTTCGACGCTCGGGATCGCCGCGCAGACGGTGGTGCTGCTGCCGTACCTGAAGAAGGCTGGGTTCAGCTACCACCCACGCTTCGACCTGAAGGGGACGGGGCTGGGTCGCACTTTCCACGTCGCGAAGTGGATGGTCGGCTATGTCGCGCTGACCTCGCTCGCGCAGGTCGTGATGACCAATCTGGCCACGTCCGGGACGGCGAGCACCGACGGCGCGTCGTCGGGGGCCGGCCTCACCGCCTACCAGAACGCCTACCTGATCTGGATCCTGCCGCACTCTTTGCTCACCGTCTCGCTGGCCACCGCGATGCTGCCGATGGCGTCCCGGTATGCGGCGGCCGGCGACCGGGCCGGGGTGGCGGCTGAGACCAACCGGGCGATCCGTCTGGCCCTGACCTTCCTGCTGCCGGCTTCGGTGGCCTTCGTCGCACTGTCCGACCCGATCACCCGCGTTCCCTTCGGCATGGGCGTCGGCGCGAACGACTACCACTTTGTCGCGTGGGCGCTAGCTGCGTTCGGAATCGGTTTGGTGCCCTACACGATCCAGTACCTGTACCTGCGTGCCTACTACGCCCTCGACAACACCAAGGTGCCGTTCCTGCTGCAGATCTGGATCAGCGGAGCGAACGCCGGGCTCGCCGTTGTGCTGGTGCTGGCCTGGCACAGTCCGGAAACGATCGCCGCTCGGCTGGCGCTGGCGTACTCGCTCGCCTACGTGCTCGGCGTGTTCATCACCCACCGTTCGCTGCGCAAGCGCCTGCCGGATCTCGACGGGCACGCGACCTGGCACTACCTGGTGCGCCTGTTCTGGGCCACCCTGCCCGCGGCCGCGCTGGCGTGGGTGGTCACCTGGTGGTTCGCCCAGTATCCGAGCGCGCTGCTGCGAATCGTCGGCCTGGCGCTGGCCGGACTGCTGGCCGTGCTGGCCTTCTTCTTCGCCGCCAAGCGGCTAGGCATTCCCGAGGCCACCGAGTTGATCGGCGTGCTGCGCCGCCGCAAGGGCGATGAGGGCGAGTCTGACGCGGTGGAGGCCATCGTCGAAGAGTCCGACCAGGAGGCTGACCAGCGCCAACCAGCCCAACCGGTCGCTGCGGGGGTTCGCGAGGAACGAACGAATCGCCACGTTGGGCCACCCTCGCCGTTCGCCCCACCCGAGGACGAGCTCAACCTCGACCCAGACGACGAGCCATCAGCGGCGTCAGCCGGTGATGGCGTCGGAGTCTTGACGAGGGACGCGTCAGCGGCCCGAGGAGTAGACGGCACCGGCGTCTTCGTCCCGATCGCGAGCGCACCGCCACCACCCGAAGACGTGCTCGACTTTCCCGAGCCGCCAGCCACCGAGCTGCAGCCGACCGCGGACGCGTCCGCCGATCCCGGACGGCTGCTCGGCGAGCGCTACCGCCTGGAAGAGCAGCTGGCCGTCCGCGACCGCACCCAGACCTGGCGCGCGCACGACGTCGTACTCGGCCGGCCGGTGCTGGTGCAGTTGCTGGCCGCCAACGATCCGCGGACGCCGGAAGCGCTTCGGATGGCCCGCGAGTGGGCTGCCGCGACTGATTCCCGCTTCCTGAGGGTGCTGGACGTGGTCGACTCCGAGCCCGGTGCCGGTGCCTACCTGGTGTACGAGTACGCGTCCGGGCAGTCGTTGGAGAAGGTGTTGCAGAGCGGACCGCTGACCGGGGTGGAGACCGCGTGGATCGTCCGCGAGGTTGCGGATGCGATGACCGCGCTGCACGCGCAGGGGCTGTACCACCGGCATCTGAGCCCGGCCACGCTACTGGTGACCGGGTCGGGGAACGTGAAGGTGCTCGGTTCGGGCACCAACGGCCAGACCGAGTCTCGCGATGGTGCGACGGCCGACGTCCAGGGGCTGGGTCGGGTGTTGTACGCGTGCCTGGTGAAGCGGTGGCCGGACGGGGATGACTTCGGGCTGCCGGCCGCTGCACTGGTGGAGGGTCGGTTGCCCAGCCCTGCGCAGGTTCGTTCCGGGGTCGCGCCGGCGCTCGATCAGGTGGCCGATCGGGTGCTGGCTGGCGTCCCGCGGGGGAACGCGACCCGAATCACGACGGCTGCGGAACTGACCACGGAGTTGTCGCTGGTGCTGGGACCGATGAGCGCAGCCGCGGACCTGTCCGCGCGGCTGCATCCCGCGGAAACCGAGCCGCCGCCCGCAGCGGTTTCGACGATCGCGCCGCCGGTGCCGACACCGGTGGCGAGCCGGTTCAGCGCGTCCGCTCGGCTGCCGGAGCCGGTGGCCGACGTCGACTATGACGACGACTATGGCGACGAGACCGAGCCGTTCGTGGATTCGGTGCTGAGTCGGTCGGAGTCGTTCACGCCGGTGCCCCCGCCGCCGGTGCCCGCCGAGGCGGAAGCCGAGGCGCCACGCCGGCGGGTGCCGCGGAACTCATTGCTGATCGGGGTGATCGGTCTCGTACTGGCGGTCGGGCTGATCGCTGCGATGATGCTCAGCACCCGCTCGCCGCAGCCGCAGAAGGCCGCCGCGCCGGTTGCGTCCGCGGTGCAGATCGCAAAGGCCGACGATTTCGATCCGAAGGCGGACGGTGGCAGCGGCGCGGAGAACCCGAAGCAGGCCAAGCTCGCGATCGACGGCGACCCGGCGACGGCCTGGACGACCGAGCGCTACCGCAAGCTGGCCGCGCTGGGCGGGCTGAAGCCAGGCGTTGGCCTGGTGCTCGATCTCGGCAAGGAGCGGACGCTGACCCAGCTCACGCTCGAGCTCGAAGGCGGCGGCACCGACCTGGAGGTGCGGGTGCCGAAAGACCCCGGTGAAGATTCCCCGATGAAGTCGAACGAGCAGTGGACGGTGGTCGCCGCAACCAGGGACGCTGCCGGACGCGCCCAGCTCGACCTACCTGGCAGCCCCAAGTCACGGTACTGGCTGGTCTACCTGACCTCGCTACCCGGCGTGGAGGACGGCTATTTCCGCGGCGGCATCGCCGAAATCGAGGCCCTCGGCTACTGAGCCGCCGTCCACTTCCTCCGGATTTCTTGAGAGTTCGGGTTGGTCCATACACCTTGGTCTTGGAAATCGCACCATTCCCGGCCCTGGACTGCTAGCGCCCGGTGTCGCCGACCGGTCCCGGTCGGCGACACCCCACCACCCTAGGTAGCCAACCATGAGATACCGGCAACCACCCCTGACCAGAAGCGTCGCGATAGGAGTCATCTCCCTCGCGTTCATGTTCGCCAGCAGTCAACTAGCTGCTCCGGCCTACGCCGAGGATGCTAGAGCGACGGGTCCGTTGCAGTTGTCGCTCCGATCGAGGTCGACACAGTCGACCCAACCGAGAACAGC
>DAOPRQ010000096.1:0-7819 GCA_035349055.1 Propionicimonas sp. | reverse complement strand
CCCATGATGCCGTCGGTGAAGCCGGGGTAGTTCTCCACCTCGGTGGTGTTCATCAGCGCGCCGCCGGCGGCCAGCGCACCCTCAAACACCAGCGGCTTGAGGCCGGCGCGGGCGGTATAGATCGCGGCCGCGTAACCGGACGGGCCGGAGCCGATGATGATGACTTCACGGATTTCGGACATGGTTCCTCTGGCGTTCTTTGGGCTGCCAACTCTATCCGTGGAACCACGGGGCGAGCGACAGCATTCCCGGCGTGTCTGTCAATCTGCTGCTTGTGCTGCTATTTTGCTGCTATGACGAAAGCGGTGACGATTCGAGACCTGCCGGACGCGGTGGTCGCGGAGCTGGCCAGTCGCGCCGCAGCGGACGGGCGGTCGTTGCAGGAGTTCCTCAAGGCCCAGTTGGTGGGGCTCGCCGCCCGTCCCGACATCAATCATTGGGTGGCTGAAGCCCGCGGCCGCAAGCAGGTGGTGGGAGTCACCTTGGAGATTGACGACATTCTGACCGCGCGCGACGCGGATCGGCGATGACGCTGGTCGTCGATGCGTCCGTGGTAGTGGCGGCGCTCATCGACAGCGGGAACGCGGGTGCCTGGGCAGACCAGGTGCTGATCGACGAGCACCTCCTTGCGCCGGACTTGCTGCTCGTCGAAGTGACGAACATCCTGCGACGCCTTGAGTGTTCCGGTCAGCTGCCGACGCCGACGGCGAGCCTCGCCCAGCAGCAGTTGCTCGCGCTCCCGGTGGAGGCGGTGCCCTTCGCGCCCTGTGCGGAGCGCATCTGGGAACTCCGGCGCAACCTAACCGGCTATGACGCCTGGTATGTGGCCGCGGCCGAGCTTGCGTCCGCACCGTTGGCGACGCTGGATCTGCGCCTGGCTTCGGCGGCCGGAATTCGCTGCCGGGTGTTGTCCCCCTGAGCTCAGATCCACCGTCATCCCGGCAGAAGGCTGGCCGTCGAGGCCAGGCCGAGACCTGGGAGAGGGACGACGCTGGCGACCACGGCGATGTCAGCGCCGGCTTGTAGGCTCGGCGCCATGAACATCTTGGTGGGGATTCTGGTGGTGTTGCACCTGCTCGGCTGGGCGGTAGCGCTTGGGGCGATCGTGGCGAACTTCAAGCAGCCGAAGGTCGCCTCGGCGGTGTCGCACGGGCTGTATCTGGCAGTTGGGGCCGGGTTGGTGATCACCGGGATCGCCGGCGCCATGCAGTGGAACCTCAACTACGCCAAGATCGGCATCAAGCTGGTGGTCGCGGTCGTGGCTACCGTGATGGCCGTCGTGGGCCAGAAGCGTCCGGAGAAGATCACCACCGGGTATCTGGCTGGGCTGGTCGGGCTGATTGTGACCAACGTCGCGCTGGCCGTGCTCTGGCGAGCACCTGAGGACTGATGCCGGACGACGCGTGCGTGGCTAGGCTTCGGCCGTGCTGATCCTGCTGTCTCCGGCCAAGGCGCTGGACTTCGAGAGTCCGATTCCCTACCTGAAGACGACCTGGCCGCGGCTGCTGAACGAGTCGGTGCAGTTGGTCGACGTGATGCGTGACAAGTCGGTGGCCGAGCTCGCGAAGCTCTCCGGCATCTCGGATGAACTGGCCGCGCTCAACGCCCAGCGCTGGGCAGATTTCTCACTGCCGATGAAGCGCAGCAATGCCCGGCAGGCGCTGCTCGCCTTCGACGGCGACGTGTATCGCCAGCTTGGCGTACGCGGGCGCTTCCAGCCGCGCGACTTCACCGAGTCCGGGAAGGTCCTGCGGATCCTGTCCGGGCTGTACGGACTGCTTCGTCCGTTCGACCTGATCCAGCCCTACCGCCTGGAGATGGGGACGCGGCTGGAAACCGTCCGTGGCAAGAACCTCTACGACTGGTGGGGAACGCTGGTGACAGATCTGCTGGCCGAAGACATTCCCGGCTCGCCGGGCGCGCCGGTGGTGGTGAACCTGGCTTCCGGCGAGTACTCAGGGGTGCTGCAGCCCGAGCGGCTCGGCGTCAGGATGATCTCGCCGCGGTTTGAGGACGTCGATGCTCGTGGACGCCGCAGCGTGGTGTCGTTCTACGCCAAGCGGGCCCGCGGCGAGATGGCGTACTGGCTGGTGCGGAATCGCACCTACACGCCGGTGGTGCTGCCGGGCTTCGTCGGCCTCGGCTATCGCTACGACAAGGCCGCCTCGACCCCGGACGCCCCGGTGTACGTCCGCGCGTTCGAGGATCGGCCCAGGCCCGGCGCCTGACGCCATGTCCCTCGCCTTCGACATGGCGTCCCGAGCCAAGTGGGGCGGCCGGGCGCAGGCGTACGCCGAGACGTTCGCCGGCCAGTGCGCCCACGCGATCAGCCCGATGCTGGACGCGCTGGACCTGCAGCCGGGTGAGCGGCTGTTGGACGTGGGTACCGGCGCCGGCGCGGTGGCCGTGGCTGCGCTCGTACGTGGCGTCCGGGTGACCGCCGCCGATCCGGACGCGGACATGCTTGCGCTCGCAGCCGTTGCCGCCCCGGACGCCGTCCTGCGACAAGGCGCGCTTCCCGACCTCGACCTGGGCCACGGCGACTTCGACGCCATCACGGCCAACTTCGTCCTCAACCATGTCGGCGATCCAGGGGCGTCCGCTCGTCGCCTGGGTGAGTTGCTGCGTCCGGGCGGCCGACTAGGGGTTTCGATCTGGCCGGCTGAGCGCGGCCCGCTCTTCCGAATCTGGGACGAGGTCGTCGCCGAAGCCGGAGTGAGCGATTTGTCCAAGGCCACGCTGCCCGCCCACCTCGAGTTCCCACGGACGCCGGACGGGCTGAACGGGCTGCTCTCCGCCGCCGGCCTGAGCGTCCGCGAAGCGTGGCTGCACGACTTCGAGCACGTTGCCGACCCGGACCTCTGGTGGAGCGCAGCCGAGCGTGGCGTGGCCAGTATCGGCCAGGTCTACCTGGCCCGGCCGGCCGATGGTCAAGCGGCCATGCGCGAAGCCTGGCGGCGGGTCAGTACCCACTACCTCGACGCGGACGGGCGGCTGCGCCTGCACGGCACAGCTCTGATCGCCGCGGCAGCGCGAAGCGAATAGCACCAGGCATCAGTCGAGCACCAGAGCGACGAAGACTAAAACGTCGTCCCGGAACAACTAAGACGTCATCCCGGCGAAGGCCGGGATCTCCCAGCACCTCCCCGGACACTCGTTCGGGACCGCAGTCAGCGGCAATTCGTGGTTCAACCCAGTTTTGACCGGCTATGACGCGCCCGCTGGAGCAGCCCACGGGAACAACCCACTTTCGACCGGCTATGGACGGCAATTCTGGCCTCACAACCAGTCAAAACTGGGTCGACTCAGTACAGGCAGCCCATCCCCCCGCCATAACCAGCCAAAACTGGGTTGAGTACGACCTGAGATGACCGTCACTCCGAATCGGGACGAGGCCAGCCGTAGATCGGCGAGTGACCCTCCGGTGGAGTCGCCGCCTCACCAGCGCCCAGATTCAGCTCAGACCGTACGCGCGGTGCACCATCCAGATCGGGTGTTCGGTCTTCACGCCGGAGGACTGCTCGATCTGCCAGCGGCAGGTCTCGGTGTCGCACAATGCGAGGTTCGGGTTGGTCTCCTTGACCATTTCGAACAGCGGACGCCCGACCGCCTGCGCGATGTCGTACTTCTCCTTCTTCAGCCCGTAAGTGCCGGCGATGCCGCAGCAGACCTTCTCCGAATCGACCACGGTCAGGCCGGGAATCAGCTTCAGCACCTCCAAAGCCGGCTTGCCGATGCCCTGGCTCTTCAGCTGGCAGGGCGCGTGGTAAGGCACGGTCATTTCGATCCGCTGGAAGTCAGTCGGCAGCTCTCCGGAGTCATGCAGGTTGAGCAGGAACTCCATCACGTCGCGGATCCGCGTCCCCACATCCTTCAATCGCTCGTCGGACACGCCCATGATCTCGTGCGCCTCATGCTTGAGCATGCCCGTGCACGACCCGGACGAAGAGATGATCGTCAGGTCGCGACCGGACGACCGCAGCTGGTCGCAGAGCTTCAGCACCGAGGCGGTGGCCTGGTCGAACAGCCCGTTCGACTGCTGGGCCAGGCCGCAGCACCCCTGCTTGGGCACCAGCACCTCGTAACCCAGGTGCTCGAGCACCTCGACGGTCTTCTTGGACGTCTCCACCTCGAAGTAACCGCCCGCGCAGCCGTGGAAGAACACCACCGCTCCACGCGGGAACGGTCCGGACGGCTGCGTCCGCTTGCGGAACCAGCTTTCGAACGTCTGGGTCTGGGCCGGCGGCATCGGCGCATTCCGATGCACCTTGACCACCTTCTCCATCACCGTACGGATCACGCCGTTGTGCAGCGCGGCGTTCGCGATCGGCGCCACCGGCGTCATCGCCATGCCCATCAGCGTGGTCTGCCCGATCAGCCGGTCGCGCAGCGGCATGTGGTCGGCCTTCATCACTGCACGCGCCTGCGAATTGAGTTCGGCGATCTGGACGCCCTGCGGGCAGACCAGCGTGCACGTCCCGCAACTGGAGCAGTAGTCCAGTGAGTGGTCGACCGACTCGCCGTTGCGGAACCGCTCGGCCTGCGGACCGACGAACTTGGGGCCGGTGAACAGCGGCGTCACCGCCGAAACCGGGCACTGCGTCTCGCAGATCGTGCACTTGACGCACGCGTCCAGGCTGGCCCGGGCGAACTCGTGGCCGGCGAACTCCAAGCCTTTGCTGTTCATGCCAACTCCTCCAGAATCGCATCGGCTGCTTTGAGTGCGCTGGCCAGCGCGATGCCGTCCCCGGACAACTCGCGCCACCGCGACGTGCCGCCGATGATGCCGCCGGCGGCGTACAGGTTCGAGTACACCGGTACCCCGGCCGCTGCGCGCGGACGCATCTGCGCGTCCACCATCACGCCAACCTCGAACAGCGGCTGCTCGGCACCCCAGTAATCACCGTGCACGAGCGGACGGTCGGTGCCGGCCAGCGGCAGCCCGAACAGGGTCTCGGTGACGTTGCCGTACGAGTCCAGCGTCAGCGATCCGGACTCGAATCCACCGGTGGCCAGCACGAACGCGTCCGCCTTGTACTCCTTGGGCGCCGGGACGGTCGCGGTGCTGACCGCGGTCACCCGGCCATCCAGGGCGTGGTAGGCGATGGTCCGGACGCCGGGTACCCAACGCACCCCCTTCGCCTTGGCACGCGCGGTGAGTGCTTCGTTCAACCGCATGCCCGGCACTGAAGGCGGCGGCAGCGGGATCTCGAACACCGGGTGGTCGAGCCGCTCGGCTAGATCGCGCCAAGCATTGGCGTCCTTGATGCCGATGACGGCCGGCAGCCCGACAATCTCACCCTCGGCCAGCAACGGCTTCAGCGCGGCCGCGAACCGGGCGCGGTAGTCGGGGTCGTCGAACGCGCGGGCATAGGTGAGTCCGAACGAGTCGATCTCCGGCTCGCGCGCGGCAAAGTCGAGCATCAGGTCGCGCGCGGTGACCCGTCCGCCTTCGGGCAGGTCAGTGCGGGCCAGGTTCTGGGCGATCAGCTTGGGCTGAAAGTCCTTCAACTGCCGCAGGCCGACGATCGCGAACTTCTTCCCGGCGGCGACGTTGCCGGCGAGCATGCTCGGCTGCGCCAGGCAGGTGGGACGGATCGCGCCCACCGCAGTCGGCAACTGGTAGTTGGCCTCGGCGTCACCGACCAGGAGGTCGGGGACGATCGTCAGCAGGTACGCCAGGCTTTCGTGGACCGCCTTGGCCCCGATGACCGAATAGGGGTGCACCCGGTCGCCTTCGCCAGCCTCAGGGAACGCCTCGCTGAGCTCCAGGAGCGGGTTGGTCACCCGCTGCGGGCGGTAGCCGAGCACATCGATGGTGCCCTGGCCGAGCTGAAGCCCGCCCAACCCCTTGGTCAGCATGGTGACGTTCGCCCCCGCGTCCGCCAGGCGGTTGGCAGCCACCAGGCCGGCAAGGCCGGCCCCGATCACAATGACGCGGCTCACAGTGTCACCTCACTGACTGGTTCGGGCAGGTGTTCGACGTCGAGCGTGGATCGGAAGATCCAGTTGTCGAGTGCGGTCTGGCGCACCTGTTCGCCGTACAGGATGGGCCACAAACCGATCCAGCGGTTCTTCAGGAACAGTCGCAGCAGACCGGTGGCCCGCTCGACGTCGATGTGATCGGACGCCAGCGCGACCCCAGTTGCCCGGGTCGTGCAGAACCCGCCCTGACAAGGGCCCATGCCCAGCCGCAGCTGCCGACGCAGGTCGTCGAACGAGCCCTTCGGCTGCTCGGCCAACGCATCGGTGAACATCTTCCGGTTCATCAGTTCGCACTCGCACAGGATCTGGTCGTCGAAACGGTCCTCTTCGCGGGCTTCGAGGCGGTGGGTGACCAGGTAGTTCTTGCCCGATTCCGAGCCGGGGATGGCCTCGTCCGCCGTCCGGCAGGCGCGGGTCTCGCCGAGTTTGGCGCACATCGCGTCCACGATGTGCTCGGCCATCAGCCGGTAGGTGGTGAGCTTGCCGCCGCCGATGGTCAGCAGCCCGTCCAGCCCATCGCGGGGAGTGTGGTCGATGACCGCCATGCCGCGGCTCATGTGCCGGGTGTCGGCAGCGGCGACGCGCTTGTCCTTGATCAGCGGACGTGCGCCCGCCCACGCATGCAGTGCCCGGGACTGGCGGAAACCAGGAATCAGGATCTCGCCGGCGTCCAGCATCTGCTGCACCTCGTCTAGTTCGATGGCCAGATTGTCGGGGTCGTCGACCTTCACATCCGTGGTGCCGATGATGCTGACGGTGTGCACCGGCACCAGGATGTCGCCATCCGCCGGGTAGATGCAGCGGTTGACCACCCGGTTCACCAGGCGATGGTTCATCGCGATCATGATGCCTCGCCCGGGGATCACGTCCACCGGCTCGCAATCGGCCATCGCGGCGATCTGGCCGGCCCACGGACCGGCGCAGTTGAGCACGAAGTTGCACTCGATCTGCACCTCTTCGCCATTCTTGAGGTCGATGGCGTGCACGGCCGCTACGCGGTTTCCGTCCCGGGTGATCCGGGTGACCTTGTGATAGGTCAGGATCTGCGCCCCGTAGGCCTCCGCGGAGCGGGCCGCACCCCAGACGAGCTGCCAGCCGTCCACCGAGCCGTCCTGCACCTCGATCGCGCGCAGGATGCCCGGGTTGAGCCGCGGCTCGGCCTTCAGTGCCTGGGCGACCGGGATCTCCTGCGCCGGGACGCCGGTCGCCGACGCGCCGGCCAGGAACTTGTCGGCGAACTCCGGGTCGTCGCCGGGACAGGTGACGAAGTAGCCGCCGGTGGTCTCAATCGCGGACGCCTGGATGCGGGAGAGGATGACGTTCTCCTGCGCACATTCCGTGGCTGACAGCGGGTCGCTGACCACGTAACGTCCGCCGGAGTGCAGCAGCCCGTGGAATCGGGCAGTGGTGCCCTGACCCAGGTCGGCCCGGTCGAGCAGCACCGTGCTGTAGCCGCGCATCGCCACGTCGCGAACCACGCCCGCTCCGGTCGAGCCGCCGCCAATGACCACGACGTCAACAGCCAGCTTCCTCACGTTGACCTCCCTATAGCTGGGACGCGGACGCCGACCTCGCCGTCCGGGCAGCGCGCAGCGCGCGTTCCCTTCGCAGGCTAGTCAGCCCAGGGTGCGGGTTTCAGCAACAACGGGCGAGGTCGCGCAGACGTGCAACCTGCGTCCCTGACGGTGGGAAATCGCCCCGCGTCCCGCAGGGCGTTCAAGGACGGCTGAACCGAAGGGCTGATTGAAAGGGGCTGGCTGAAAGGGGGACGGTTCCCTCTTCGTTCAGGTCTTCCACAGTTCGGACCGACACCTCGCATGAGCTGAGGGAAAGT